>NZ_JADLQN010000001.1:2534014-2850766 GCF_015477835.1 Nocardia higoensis
GCAGGAAGCCGTGGACTCGGTGGCGCGGGCGGTGCCGTGGGTCGGGGCGTGCGTGGGCACGCACGATCCGGCCACGCACATGCTGACCAGCGCGCGCAAGTACGGCCACCTGCGGGATCGCAACAGTCACGATCACGAATTCGGGCTCATCGAGTACGGGACCGTGGAGCCGACGGCGTTCACCGAACTGGCGCGCGCGCAGGTGCCCGCCGCGGCCGTGCACTTGATGACCGGCGGGTCGGTCGAGGAATCGGGCCGGATGGCGATGTTCATGAAGCCGCACTTCGATTTCGCGGACGAGGCCAGGCTGGTGTTCCGCGACGGCAACCAGGTGTGGGGCGCGATGGCGCTGTTCCGGGGCTCCGACGACCGGCCGTTCGACGCGGCCGAGGTGCAGTTCCTGGCGTCGCTGGCCGCGCCGTTCGCCCACGGGGTGCGTACCGGACTGCTCACCCGGCTGGCCGAGGGGTTGCCGCCGACCGCGGTCACCGGGCCCGCGGTGGTGATCGTCGGCGCGGACGACGAGATCGCGCAGATGAGCCTGGGCGCCGAACAACGGCTCGCCGACCTGAACTACGGCGCCGCGGGCTGCGACCCGCTGGCGGCGGTCTCGGCGCTGGTCGGCGCGGCCAGGCGTTACGGGCGCGGGGAGACACCGGTACCGCCGCGCTGCAGGCTGCGCACGGTGAGCGGGATGTGGCTGGTGTTGCACGCCGGGCCGTTGATCTCCCGCGACGGCCGGCAGGGCGAGGTCGTCATCACCATCGAGGAAGCGCGGCCGCCGGAGATCGTCTCGATCGTGGTCGCCGCCTACGGACTCTCGCCACGCGAACGCGACGTCGTGGCGCTGGTGCTGCAGGGCATCGACACCAAGGAGATCGCGGCCACTCTGCACCTGTCGACCTACACCGTGCAGGACCATCTGAAATCGGTCTTCGACAAGGCGGGCGTGCGGTCCCGCCGCGAACTCATCTCCCGCGTCTACTTCGACCAGTACGTGCCGCGCATGGGTACCGACCTCTCGCCCGGCGGGTGGTTCACCGACGCCGCGGCGAGCAGTCAGCCGATGGGCGCCTGAACCGCGATTCGGCCGCCGGCGGCAGGCGCGGAGCGAATCTCCGACGCCTGCCCGGCTCGATTCAGTGCCTGCGGCGCGACTTCGGCGCGCGCTTGGCCTTGCCCTCGGCGCGAGCCGCTTCCCGGCGCTCGCGGCGGGGAACGGGGCCACCGTTGCCGCCGTACTCCTCGGCGTCGCTGTGGACCTCGGCGCGACCGCCCTCGTCGGGTCCGATGTAGTTCAGGCCGCGCGGGGTCCGGTCGTCGATGCCCTTGGCCAGCAACGGGGCCGGGGCCGCGGGCGGCGGGGTGGCGCCGATCGGCGAACGCAGGCCGGGGTCGACGGAGACGCCGGCGGGCTGCGGCTGCTGGACTTCGACCTTCAGGTTGAACAGGAAGCCGACCGACTCCTCCTTGAGGCCGTCGAGCATGGCCATGAACATGTCGTAGCCCTCGCGCTGGTACTCGACCAGCGGGTCACGCTGGGCCATGGCGCGCAGGCCGATGCCCTCCTTGAGGTAATCCATCTCGTAGAGGTGTTCGCGCCACTTGCGGTCCAGTACCGACAACAGCACCTGACGTTCCAGGTTGCGCATGGAGCCCTCGCCCGCCAGGCCGTCGATCTCCTGCTCACGCTTGGCGTAGGCGGCGTGGGCGTCGTCGAGGACGGCCTCGAGCAGGTCTTCGCGGGTCAGGTCGCGTTCCTCGCCCGCGAGTTCACCGGTCAACTCACGGTAGTCCAGGCTCACCGGGTACAGGGTCTTGAGCGCGGTCCACAGCTTCTCCAGATCCCAGTCCTCCACGTAGCCTTCGGCGGTCGCGCCGTCGACATAGGCGGTGAACACGTCGGTGATCATGTTCTGGACCTGACCCTCCATGTCCTCGCCACGCAGGATCCGGTTGCGCTCGCCGTAGATGACGGTGCGCTGCTGGTTCATGACCTCGTCGTACTTGAGGACGTTCTTGCGGATCTCGAAGTTCTGCTGCTCGACCTGGGTCTGCGCGCTCTTGATCGCCTTGGAGACCATCTTGGCCTCGATCGGCACATCGTCGGGCAGGTTCAGGCGGGTCATGATCGACTCGAGCGCGGCGCCGTTGAAGCGGCGCATCAACTCGTCGCCCAGCGACAGGTAGAAACGGGACTCGCCCGGGTCGCCCTGACGGCCGGAGCGGCCGCGCAGCTGGTTGTCGATACGGCGCGAATCATGGCGCTCGGTGCCCAGCACGTACAGGCCACCGGCCTCGATGACCGCCTCGGCGTCGGCCTCGGTCTGCGCCTTGACCTTCTCCAGGGTGGGCAGCCAGGCCGCCTCGTACTGCTCTGGGGTCTCGACCGGATCCAGGCCCTGCTTGCGCAGCAGCAGATCGGCGATGATGTCGGGGTTGCCGCCGAGCACGATGTCGGTGCCTCGACCGGCCATATTGGTGGCGACGGTGACCGCGCCCGGCCGACCGGCCTCGGCGATGATCTCGGCTTCCTTCTCGTGGAACTTGGCGTTGAGCACGTTGTGCGGGATGCCGCGGCGGGTGAACTGCTTGGACAGGTACTCCGAACGCTCCACGCTGGTGGTGCCGATCAGCACCGGCTGGCCGAGTTCGTGGCGTTCCACGACATCGTCGACCACGGCGTTGAACTTGGCTTCCTCGGACTTGTAGATCAGGTCCGACTGGTCGATGCGCTGCATCGGGCGGTTGGTCGGGATCGGGACCACGCCCAGGTTGTAGATCTGGTGCAGCTCGGCGGCCTCGGTCTCGGCGGTGCCGGTCATGCCGGACAGGCGGCTGTAGAGGCGGAAGTAGTTCTGCAGGGTGATGGTGGCCAGCGTCTGGTTCTCCGGCTGGATCTCCACCCCTTCCTTCGCCTCGATGGCCTGGTGCATGCCCTCGTTGTAGCGGCGCCCGACCAGGATGCGGCCGGTGAACTCGTCGACGATGATGACTTCGCCGTCGCGGACGATGTAATCCTTGTCGCGCTGGTAGAGCTCCTTGGCCTTGACGGCGTTGTTCAGGTAGCTGACCAGCGGCGAGTTCGCGGCCTCGTAGAGATTGTCGATGCCGAGCTGGTCCTCGACGAACTCCACGCCCGCCTCGTGCACGCCGATGGTGCGCTTCTTGATGTCGACCTCGTAGTGCACGTCCTTCTTCAGCAGCGGGGCGATGCGCGCGAACTCGGCGTACCACTTGGAGGACGCGTCGGCCGGACCCGAGATGATCAGCGGAGTGCGGGCCTCGTCGATGAGGATGGAGTCGACCTCGTCGACCACGGCGAAGTTGTGGCCGCGCTGCACCAGGTCGTCGAGCGAGTGCGCCATGTTGTCGCGCAGGTAGTCGAAGCCGAACTCGTTGTTGGTGCCGTAGGTGATGTCGGCGTGATAGGCGACGCGGCGCTGCGGCGGGGTCATGCCGCCGAGGATCACGCCGACCTCGAGGCCGAGGAAGCGGTGCACCCGGCCCATCCACTCGGCGTCGCGCTTGGCCAGGTAGTCGTTCACGGTGACCACGTGCACGCCGTCGCCGGACAGCGCGTTGAGGTAGGCGGGCAGCACACAGGTCAGGGTCTTGCCCTCACCGGTCTTCATCTCGGCGATATTGCCCAGATGCAGCGCCGCGCCACCCATGATCTGCACCTTGTAGTGCTTCTGGTTGAGCACTCGCCAGGAGGCCTCGCGCGCGACGGCGAACGCTTCCAGCAGCAGGTCGTCGAGGGTTTCACCGTCGGCGTAACGCTGGGTGAACTCCGCCGTCTTCGCCCGCAGCTCGGCGTCGGTCAGATCCTCGTAGTCGGGACCCAGCGCGATCACCTCGTCGGCGAGATGAGCGAGCCGCTTGACGGTGCGACCCTCACCGATCCGTAGCAACCTCGAAAGCGTCAGCGCAGGCACGGGTCTTTTCAGTCCTCTGGTCGGGTGTCGGTTCGGTTCCCCCCACAGGCTCCGCCGAGTTCGGCGGAATCCGCGGCACGAACTCATGGTAGTCGCGCTACCTGGGCACAGTGCGACGCACTACCTCGGCACAGTGCTATGCAGGCGGGCGTCGGCTGTGATCGAATCGAAGCATCGCGCCACCGTAACGCCGCCGCCGCTCGCCTCGAGCCGGTGGCCGCGCCGAACGGTGTCGCGGTGACGAGCAGGTCGGGCGTCACCAGCATCGAAAGGAGCGGCTGCAGCGTGATCATCAGATTGACGCCTCAGGACGCGGCGTTCTACCGGCTGGAGTCGAGCAGCAATCCGATTCACATCGGATCCCTGATGATCCTCACCGGTCCCGACCCCGGTGACGGCGGCTCGTCACCGGGGGTGGACTACGACAGCCTGGTCGAACTGGTGGAGAGCCGGTTGGCGCTGGTGCCGCGCTACCGCTGGAAGGTCCGCGAGATCCCGTTGTCGCTCGGCAAGCCGGTGTGGGTGGAGGACAGCAAGTTCGACATCACCTATCACGTCCGCCGCTCCGCGCTACCCAGTCCGGGCACCGAGGAACAACTGCACGAGCTCGTCGCGCGGCTGGCTTCCCGGCCGTTGGATCAGAGCAGGCCGCTGTGGGAGATGTATCTCATCGAGGGGCTGGCGGGCGGACGCAGCGCGATCTTCACCAAGACGCACGCGGCTCTGGTCGACGGCGAGGAAGCGCTCGAGATCGGCCACGTCATCCTCGACACCAGCCCGTCGCCGCGCGAGCTGGCCGACGTCCCCTGGGAGCCGCTGCGCGAACCCACCGATGTCGAACTACTGGTCGGTGCGCTGTCCCGGCTGGCCGCCCGGCCGAGAGAGGCGATGACGGTGGCGCGCGAGCGCAGCTCGGAGGCGTTCGCGATGGTCGGGGCCGCGAGCCGCGCGCTGGACTCGGTGGTCTCGGCGGTGCGCGCGGTCGCGGTCGGCGCGCCGGACAGCCCGCTCAACGCGCCCACCTCACGGCATCGACGCTTCGCTGTGGCCGATACCGACCTGGCCGTCCACCGCAGGATTCGCAAGCACTTCGACTGTTCGCTCAACGACGTCATCCTGGCGGTGGTCACCGGGGCGTTGCGCAACTGGCTGCTCTCCCGCGGCGAAGGGCTGGTCGAGTCGACCACGCTGCGGGCGGTGGTGCCCATGTCGGTGTACATCGAGGGCGACGGCGCCGGGCAGCCCGCCCCGGCCAGCGAGGTGTCCTCCTTCCTGTTGGACTTGCCGGTGGGGGAACCGAATCCGGTGATCCGGTTGTCGCACATCGCGCACGCCAACGAGGCCAATACCAGGTACCGGCGCGGCGTGCGAGCGCGCACGCTGGTGCATCTGTCGGGCTTCGCTCCGGCGAGCCTGCACGCGGTCAGCGTGCGGGCGGCGAGTACGTTCGCTGAACACACATTCAATCTGGTGATCACCAACGCACCGGGTCCGCAGCGGCCGATGTACGTCGGCGGCGCGCGGATGCTGGAGATGTACGCGGTGTCGCCGCTGCTGCGCAATCAGGCCTCGAGCATCGGGATCACGTCCTACGACGGGCGGGTCTTCTACGGGCTCAACGGCGATCGCGAGGCGATGGCCGATATCGGCGTCCTGGCGGCCGCGGTGCACGAATCCTTGGAGGAGATGCTCGGTGCCTGTGCCTGACAGGAACTCGCCCGACACGAACGTTCTGCGGGTCTACGTGCCCGTGACGGTGCCGATGCTGCGCCGGCTGCTCGCCGAGCGCGAGATCTTCCCGCCCGGCGGCACCGCGTTCGCGGTGACCCCCGCGCTGCGCGAGGCCTACGCCTCCGGCGACGACGAGGAACTGGCCGAGGTGGCCATGGCGGAAGCCGCGCGCGCCGCACTGCGGTTGATCGCCGCCGAACGCGAGGATTTCACCGACTCGGTGGAGGAAGCCCTCGAGCCCTCCGGCGACGCCGACGCGCCCCCGGCGCCCGGCTCGGGTATGCACGGCGGCCCGGTGTACCGGCGGGCGGTGCTCGCGGCCGACGTGTCCGGGGCGAAGCTGCGACCGGACCTCGACGACGCGGTGGTCAAGCTCTCCGGGCCGATCCCCTACGACCGGATCGCCTCGGTGCACGTCGACCTGGCCGAGGCCGAGCCGGAGGTGGCCAAGGCGGTGGACGTGATCGACGCCGCCGATCTCGGCGACGAAGATGCCGAATTCGTGCTCGGCGACGCCGAGGACCACCAGTTGGCCTGGTATGCCAACCAGGAGCTCGCCTTCCTCGTGGAGCTGCTCTGAGGGTGGAGCTGCTCTGAGGGGGGTGGAGCTGCTCTGAGGCGGTAGCGCTGCTCCGATCCGCGTCCGGCCGAGCATGTCGTTGCCGGCAACGGTTACCGAAGGCTCCCGCTGGGAGTGCCAACAGCTCTTCCCCCGATCAACCTACGATGCCGTAACCTGACAGTGAGCGGGCCCGCCCCCGGGCGGCGCAACCGCACGCAGACTTCTGCGACCGCGAGCCGGTCGGCGTTCGCCCCTGCGGCGAACACGGCTTCAGCGACGACAACACCGCGACGACCGAACAGAAAGACGAAACAGCGCCGATGGTTCTGAAGAATGTCCGTGACTGGCTGGAGGCGCCCGCGGCGAATGTCGCCGAGCGCGGAGGCCGGCTCAATGTGCTGCGCGGCGCCGTCGCCCGGGTCACCACCCCCCTGCTGCCCGACGACTATCTGCACCTGGCCAATCCGCTGTGGTCGGCGCGCGAACTGCGTGGGCGCATCGTCGACGTGCGCAAGGAGACCGCGGACTCCGCGACCATCGTCATCCGGCCGGGCTGGGGTTTCGACTTCACCTATCAGCCGGGTCAGTACATCGGCATCGGCCTGCTGGTGGACGGTCGCTGGCACTGGCGTTCCTACTCGCTGACCTGCCCGCCGAACTGGAGCTCGCCCGAGCACGGCGGCAAGAAGGTCATCTCCATCGCGGTCAAGGCGATGCCGGAGGGCTTCCTGTCCAGCCACCTCGTCGGCGGCGTGCGGCCGGGCACCATCGTGCGTCTGCAGACCCCGCAGGGCGGTTTCGTCATGCCTTCCCCGCCCCCGCCGAAAGTGCTGTTCCTGACCGCGGGCAGCGGCATCACCCCGGTGATGTCGATGCTGCGCGCGATGGACCGCCGCGACGGCATCGCCGACGTGGCGCACCTGCACTCCGCGCGGTCGGAGCAGGACGTGATGTTCGCCGCCGAGCTGCGCGCGCTGCACGAGAAGCATCCCGGCTTCGCCTCGCATCTGCGGCTGACCGCGGAGCAGGGCAAGTTCGCCCTGGCCGATCTCGACACCGAGTTCCCGGACTGGCGCGACCGCGAGACCTGGGCATGCGGGCCCGCGGCGATGCTCGACGAGATCGAGAAGCACTGGCAGGCCGCGGGCCTGTCGGCGAAGCTGCACGTGGAGCGTTTCGAGATCGAACGTTCGGCGGTCGGCGAGGGCGGCACGGTCACCTTCGGCAAGTCCGGGCGCAGCGTCGAAGCCGACGGCGCGACCAGTCTGCTGGAAGCGGGCGAGTCGGCCGGTGTGCAGATGCCGTTCGGTTGCCGGATGGGCATCTGCCAGACCTGTGTGGTGACGGTGGCCGAGGGCCACGCACGCGACCTGCGCAACGGCGACGAACGCCGGGCCGGCGACAAGGTGCAGACCTGCATCTCCGCGGCGGCCGGCGACTGCACGCTCGATATCTGAGCCTCCGCGTACCCTCGACAGCAACGTCCAGCCACAGAAGGGACTGGCCGGTGGCCATCACCGATATCCAAGCTTTCTCCCACCTCACGACCACCGACATCGAAGCACTCGGCCACGAGCTCGACACGATTCGCCGCTCGGTGGAGCAGTCACGTGGCGAGCGTGACGCGAAGTACATCCGCCGCACCATCGCCGCCCAGCGCGGACTCGAGGTGGCGGCCAGGGCCGTGCTGTTCGGCAGCCGCAATCGGTGGGCTTGGCTCGCGGGAACCGCGATGCTCTCGGTCGCCAAGATCATCGAGAACATGGAGCTGGGCCATAACATCAGCCATGGTCAATGGGACTGGATGAACGATCCCGAGATCCACTCCGGCACCTGGGAGTGGGATATGACCGGCCCTTCGGCGCAGTGGCGGCGCGCGCACAACTACTCCCATCACACCTACACGAATGTGCTGGGCAAGGACGAGGACCTCGGCTTCGGCATCCTGCGTATGACCAGGGACGAGCCGTGGCGGCCGATCAATCTGGCGCAGCCGGTGGCCAATCTGATCCTGGCGGCCACCTTCGAGTGGGGCATCGCCTTGCACGACTGGGACATCGAGAAGCAGCTCTCGAACACTCCGCGTCGGCAGCTCCTCTCACCACCGAACCGGGAATTCGCCCGCAAGATCCGCCGTCAGGTCGCCAAGGATTTCGTCATCTATCCGGCGTTGACCGGACCGGCCTGGAAGTCGACGCTCAAGGCGAACGCCACCGCCAACCTGGTCCGCAATCTCTGGGCATACGCGGTGATCTTCTGCGGGCATTTCCCCGACGGCGCGGAGAAGTTCACCACCGAACAGCTCGAGGGCGAGACGCAGTCCGAGTGGTACCTGCGCCAGATGCTGGGCAGCGCGAATTTCGACGCCGGTCCCGTGATGGCGTTCATGAGCGGCAACCTCTGCTACCAGATCGAGCATCATCTGTTCCCGGATCTGCCGAGCAATCGGTATCCCGAGATCGCCGAGCGGGTGCGCGAACTCTGTGACAAGTACGACCTGCCCTACACCACCGGATCCCTGGGCAAGCAATACCTGCTGGCATTCCGCACCATTCACAAGCTGGCGCTGCCCGACCGCTTCCTCAAGCGCACCGCCGACGACGCGCCGGAAACCTCGTCCGAGCGCAAATTCGCCGGTATCACGTTGCCGCACACCGAACGCTGGGGCGAGCACAATCGACTGATCACCGACCCGGTGACCGGACAGCGGCGTGGGCTGCGATCGGCCATCCAGGAAGCCAAGATCGTGCTCGAGGAGAAGGCGCGCTCCGAAAAGCAGATGCTGCGGGAGAAGAAAGCCGCATTGAAGGAGCTCAAGCGCTCCAGGATGCGCGCCCGCCGCAGCTGAATTACCATGCCCCGACCGCGAATACAATGCGGGATTTGCCACAGCCGGATGCGGGATCTGCCACACATCCGACAACCTACGCTCTCGTAACTTACGGTACTGTAACCACCATGGCGATCTCGGATGTCAAGGAGTACGCGCACCTCACCGAGGCCGATGTAGAGGCCCTCGGTGCGGAGTTCGACGCGATTCGACGGGAAATCGAAAGTTCGCGCGGCGAATCGGACGCGCGCTATATCCGCAATGTCATCAGGCTGCAACGTGGCCTCGAGATCAGCGGTCGCGCGGTCCTTTTCGCCAGCCCGCTGCCGCCCGCGTGGCTGGCAGGCGCGGCATTGCTGGGCGTGGCCAAGATCATCGAGAACATGGAGATCGGTCACAATGTGATGCACGGCCAGTGGGACTGGATGAACGACCCGGAAATCCATTCCAGCACATGGGAATGGGACAACACCGACCCGTCCAAGCACTGGAAGCACACCCACAACTACCTGCACCACAAGTACACGAATGTGCTCGGCATGGACGACGACATCGGCTACGGCCTGCTGCGCGTCACCCGCGACCAGCGCTGGAAGCCGTTCAACCTCGGTAACCCGGTCTACAACCTGATCCTGCAGCTGCTGTTCCAGTACGGCGTCGCGATCCAGCATCTGGAACTGGGCAAGGTGGCCACCGGCCGTATCAAGCCCGGCACGCCCGAGCGCGCGGAATTCGAGCGCAAGCGCTCGGAGGTGCTCGAGAAGGTCGGCAGGCAGGTCCTCAAGGACTACGTGATCTTCCCGGCGCTGACCGGCCCGGCGTTCTTCTCCACGCTCACCGCGAATATGACCGCGAACGTGATCCGCAATGTCTGGTCCAACGCGATCATCTTCTGCGGCCACTTCCCCGACGGCGCGGAGAAATTTACCAAGGCGGATGTGGACAACGAGAGCCGCTCCGAGTGGTACCTGCGCCAGATGCTGGGCAGCGCCAATATCTCCGGCGGCAAGCTGATGCATTTCATGTCGGGCAACTTGAGCCATCAGATCGAGCACCACCTGTTTCCCGATCTGCCGAGCAACCGGTACGCCGACATCGCGGTGCGGGTGCGCGAACTGTGCGACAAGTACGACCTGCCCTATACGACCGGCTCGTTCCCGGTGCAGTACTTCAAGGCCTGGCGCACCATCGTCAAGTTGTCGCTGCCGAACAAATACCTGCGTCACACCGCCGACGACGCCCCCGAGACCGCCTCGGAGCGCCGCTTCCACGGTGCGACCGCGCCCACCTACGACCCGGTGACCGGCAGACGGCAGGGTCTTCGCACCGCACTGGCCAAGCAGGGCCGCCGGTTCGCTCGGCGCTTCGCACCGGCCTGAACCGCACCGAACGCAGCACGCGCGTCGGCGTCCCTGGTTGACTGAGACGGTGAACCAGGATCAAGTCGGCCTGTACGAGGCCATTCGGACGCGGCGCGACGTGCGCGCGGAATTCACCGGCGAGGTCGTCGACGACGCGGTGCTGTGGCGGCTTCTCGAGGCCGCGCACCGCGCCCCCAGCGTCGGCAATTCCCAGCCGTGGGATTTCGTCGTCGTGCGCGACCCGGCGACATTGCGGCGGTTCGCCGACCACGTGGCGGAAAAGCGGGTCGCGTTCCGCGATGCGCTCCCGCCGGAGCGCGCCGCCACCTTCGAACCGATCAAGATCGAGGGCATCGTCGAGAGCGGCACCGGCGTCGTGGTCACCTACGACCACGAGCGGGGCGGTCCCCAGGTGCTCGGCCGGGCCACCGTCCCGGAAACCGGCATCTTCTCCACCGTGCTGGCCATCCAGAACCTGTGGCTGGCCGCCACCGCCGAAAAGATCGGCGTCGGCTGGGTGTCGTTCTACGACGCCGACTACCTGTCCGATCTGGTCGGCCTTCCCGAGGGCATCCGGCCGGTCGCCTGGCTGTGCGTGGGGCCGGTACGGGAGTTCCAGACCGTGCCCGATCTGGAACGCTTCGGCTGGCGCAGCGGCAGGCCGCTCACCGAGGCCATCCACCACGAGAAGTTCGGGACAGGCCTCGGCGCGTCGGCCGCCGGAGCGGAGATCGTTGCGCCGGAGACACATTCCTGACCTGTGGCGCGCCGCGGCTGGATCGGCGGGCGTTCTGGGCCGAATGCGTCCCGACCGTGAGAACGGCCCGGGCGCCGCACTCCCGTCTCCCGCCCGCCGGTCAACCTGCCGAGGAGCGGACGCTCAGACGGCTTCGAGTACCGCCGACGCCCCGATCCCGCCGGCCGCGCAGATGCCCAGCAGGGCGGTCTGCTTACCGGTGCGAGCGAGTTCGTTGGCCATCGTGATCACCATGCGGGCGCCGGTCGCGCCGAAGGGGTGACCGAGGCTGACCGAGCCGCCGTGGACATTGAGCTTGTCCGGATCGATCGCACCGACAGCGGTGTCGCGATCGAGGCGGGTCGCGGCCCACCGTTCGTCGGCCAGGGCCCGAACCACCGACAGCGTCTGGGCGGCGAAAGCCTCGTGGATGTCCACGAAATCGATGTCGGCGAGGGTCAGGCCGGCTTTGTCCAGAGCGCGGGGCATGGACACGGCCGGGCCGATGAGCACCTGGTCGGTGGGGTCGACGCTGACGTAACTCCAGGAACGGAACGCCGCAAGCGGCTTGTAGCCCAGTTCCCCGGCTTTCTGCTCGCTCATGAGCAGGACCGCGGCGGCGCCGTCGGTGAGCGGGCTGGCATTGCCCGCGGTGACAGTGCCGTTCGCGGCGAAGACGGGCTTCAGCTTCGCCAGCTTCTCCAGGGTGGTGTCGGCCCGCACGAGACCGTCGCGGGCGACCTCCGTGCCTTCGGGGGTGCGGACCCGCAGCACCTCGTCGTCGAAGCGGCCGGAGTCGATGGCCGCGGCGGCGCGGTGGTGCGAGCGCAGGGCGAACTCGTCCTGCTCGGCGCGGCCGACGCCGTGGATGCCCGCCATCTTCTCGGCCGACTCCCCCATCACCTCGCCGGTGGTGCGTTCGGCGATCTCGGGCCTGCGGGGCAGGATGTCGGTGAACGGCGCGAGCTGAGCGGCCGCGGAGAGGTAGTCCCTGAGCTTCGGCTTGCCCAGTGCCAGCGGGGCTCCCGCGTGGACGAGCTTCTGCGGCAGCTTGATCTCGGCGTTGGAGGTGGAGTCGCTGCCGCCGGCGATCATGACGTCGTATTCGCCGCGCTCGATGGCCGCCGCCGCGGTGGTCACCGCCTGCAGGCCCGACGCGCAGGCGCGGGTGACCGTGTGGCCCTCACAGCCCGGGTCCAGTTTCAGGTCGAGAGCGATCTCGCGGGCGATATTGGGGGCTGCGCTGGGCAGGATCACCCCGCCCCACACGATGGACTGCACGTCCGTGCCCGGCAGGCCCGTGCGCTCGAGCAGGCCGCGCACGGCGGCGTCGGCGAGAGCGATGGAGTCCATCGTGGTGAAGTCGGTGAACGCTCGCACGAAGGGCGTACGCGCACCACCGACGATCACGGCGCGCCGAGCAGCCTTGGCAGCCATAGGAGTTCCTCTCCCCGCGGGTTCAGCTCTACCTCGAACTTACTGGGCGGTCAGGAATTTGGCCAGGGGTCGCGCCGCGCAACCGGAGCCGGGCTCACGCAGGCCGACGGCCCGTCGCCGTGTTCGTGGCGACGGGCCGTCGAGAGCTGTCCTACGCGAGCCTGATCAGGCCGTAGTCGTAGGCGTGGCGACGGTAGACCACCGAAGGACGGTCGGTCTCCTTGTCGTGGAAGAGGAAGAAATCGTGCCCGACGAGTTCCATCTGGTAGAGCGCGTCGTCGACGGTCATCGGTGTGGCGGTGTGGACCTTGGTACGCACGATGTGGCCCGGCCCGAGGTTCTCGGGCGCTTCGACATCGTGGGCGACATCGTGGGCGTGCGCCGTCTGCCCGTCCGGACTACGCGTGAACAGCGCGTCGTCGAGCAGGCTGGCGGTGGCCTCGGCGACCGAGAGCGGCGTCTTGTCGCCGTGGTGCACGCGCCTGCGGTCCTTGGTGCGCCGCAGCCTGCTCTCCAGCTTGTCGGTCACCGACTCGAAGGCCGCGTAGAAGCTGTCCGCGCAGGCCTCGGCCCGGACGATCGGCCCCTTGCCACGAGCGGTGATCTCCATGCGCTGGCACGCCTTGCGCTGGCGGCGGTTGCGCTCGTGGAACAACTCCACATCGAAGAGGAAGATCGTCGGATCGAAACGCTCCAGCCGGGAGAGCTTGTCGGACACGTGAATTCGGAAGTGGTCGGGTACTTCCACATTGCGCCCCTTCACCACGATCTCCGCACGGTTGGGCCGTAGCTGCTCGGCGGATTCGTCTGGTGCCATCGCGGCGGGCGTCGTATCGCGCTCCGGCGCATCGATGGTCGAGGGTTCTTTCACTGAAGGTCGTGAAGACGTCACGCGTACCTCCCGGATCTGGCCGCACCGATCTTTGCGTGTGCGGCGGGGTTGAGCCGTACCGTGGCTGACTGATTCCGGCGATGAGAATTCACGGGCTCCATTCGACCCGTTCACGCCGCGAATCACACGGCACGAAGTTTCCGAGGCGCCACCTCCAAACTCCCGGTTCGGGTGTGTGATCGCGACGGTAGTCCGACCACGGGAGGTTTGCCACTGTTCACGCAAATTTCCTCGAGTCAAGCAACACACGTCACGAAAAAGGCCACCACGGGCAGGCCGGAAGCCCGCAGCACCCGCACCGACTCGGCCGCGGTCGCGCCGGTCGTGAGCACGTCGTCCACCACCACGACCTCGCATTTCGCGCTCCAGCCCGCCCGCGCGCGGGTGCCCGGCGCCAGCGATACCCGGCCCCGCAGATTGTGCCTGCGCTCACCCGGCGACAGGCCCACCGAGTCGTGTACCCCGCGCCACACACGCAGCATCGGAATCGTGCGGCAATCTCGCAGCCATCCGGTCGCAATACCGGCGACACGAACCACCGGATCTCCCCCGCGCACACGGGCGGACGCGGATCGGCTGGGCGCGGGCACCAGCAGCAGCGGCCGCCCCGGCGTGCGCAACCGGGCCAGTCCGCGGGCCAGCGCGAGACCGAGCGGCCGCGCCAGATCGCGGCGGCCGCGCTCCTTGATCGCCAGGACCGCCGAACGCGCGGGGCCGGTGTAGGGCGCCAGCGCCCAGCACGGGACACCGGGATCGGTCCGGGGACGCACGCGCAGAGGCGGACCGGACAACGCCTCGTCGCAATCCGCGCACCAAGCCGTGTCCGCGCGGCCGCAACCGCCGCAGGCCGCCGGGAGGATCAGATCCAGCAGGGTTCGCATGGGCCGAGTGTGCGCGCACCCCGGCGTCCGAACGACCGGCGAGCACCGGGTTGTCCACAGCCGCAGCGGTTGTGGACAACCCGGCCCGTCCCGAAAGCTCGGCCGGGAGGTCAGCCGGGCAGTACCGGGGTGGCGTCGTTGCCGACCAGGCCGGGCACGTCGGTCCAGTAGGTCGGCTCGCCGGCACTGCCGGTCAGTTGCAGCACCCCGCGCGCGTCGGCGACATACTGGGCGCTCGCGGCGGCGGCGACCACACGCACCGGCGGAGTCAGGTTCGGCGAGGTGACCGGACGCCACTCCGAGCCGTCGATGCGCACGGTGGACACCGGGTCGATATTGCCCTCCCTGGCGATCAGCAGGGTGTCCCCACCGACCCAGCTCAGCGACACCGCGCTGCTGCTCAGGCCGACCGCGACCGGGACCGGCGTGGTCAACGCGTAGCCGCCGTCGGGGCGGCGTTCGATCAACGCCACGTAGACCTTGCCGTCGGCGATGAGGGCCGCGCGGACGCCGGTACGGGAGATGCGCAGTTCGGTGATCGGCATCCGCAGCGTCGGCCCGGACGGGTCGGAGGTCAACCCGCTGATGTCCACACCCTGCCTGGACACGGTGTTGGTGGCGCTGTCGCGCACCGCCCTGATCACCTGCGTGCCGTCGATCACCGCCCATGCCGCGCTGCCGTCGGCGTTCCAGGAGGGCCGTGAGATGGTCGTGCCCTCGGCGACCGGAATGGCCGTACCGCCGTAGGTGCCCACCATCAGCGTGCGCTGCGGCTCGGGCGCCGGGCGGCCCGCGTCGGCGACCGCCGCGACGAGTTGGCCATCCGGGGACAGCGCCGCCGAGCGCAGATTGTCGACCGTGCCGAAGTAGCCGGGGACGTCGACCACCCCGCCGTCGGTGACCTGTGCCAACGTGCCGCCGCGCAGAGCGTGCAAGCCGGTGCGATCGGCCGCGCGCACCGACGGGTCGAGGTAGTCGACGTCGCCCACCGTCCAGCCGGCGACCGCGAAACGGGAGTCGAGCGGCTGCCCGTCGGCCAGCAGGATGTAGGGCCCGGGAATGTCGGCCTTGGACAAGGTGAGCACGACCTGCCCGGCCAGCATCTCCTTGTCGCGCTGATTCAGCTCGCTCGCGCCCGCGAAGTCGATGCGCACGCCGCCGAGCCCGAGCCCGACGTCCTGCGGGTCGCCGTTGGCCTTGGTGATCGGGCCGCGCAGCGTGACCGGCGGCGCCAGCCGATTGCGGACCACCGGCGCCAGCGTGTCGTTCGGCCCCTCGATGAGCAATCCGAGCAGCCGTTGGGTCAGCTGGTTCTTCGGCACCGAGAGCCAACGCAGGTCCGGAACCGCCGCGGTGCCGGCCTGATCGGCGAAATACAGCACGTACCGGCGATAGGACTTGGCGAACGCGGCGGTGTCCATGACCACGCCCGGTGGCAGGGACTCGATGCGCCATTCGCCGTCGACCTTGACCAACTCGATCTTGTTCTCGAGCGTCGGCTCGGTGACCGCGCTGTACGCGCCGTCGGCGGACAGCTCGGCGACCCGCTGGGCGCGGATCCGGTAGACGGCCCGCTCGCCCTCGCGCGATTCCAGCAGGGTGTCGGGACGTTCCACGATGGTGGTACTCACCGTGTCGTCCCATTGCGCCGACGCCGCCGGGGTCATGTACTGGCGGGCGGCCAGATGCCGGTTGGCCGGGTCGGCGGTGGCCGCCAGGAAATCGCGCAGCAGCAGATCAGGGTCGCGGCCGGAGATCGGCGGGGTCGGCCCCTCGGCAGCGGGCTCCCGGTCGATGGTGCGCAGCGCCTGCGGGGCAGAGGATGCCGGCAGGCTCGCGCAGCCGGTCGACACCATCGCCACGATGAGCAACAACGCGGAGAGCCAGGTACGACCGGAGGACCGGACAGCGCGCATCGTCATGACTGTTCACCTCCACGTTCGGTGAGCACGTGGCCCCCGCCCGCGGAATCGGACGAACGTCCGCCTGCGCCGTTCTCGCTCGGGACAGGAGGAACCAGCCCTTCGGTCTCGACGGCATCGGTATCGGCGGCGGTGTCCGAGTGCATTGTCCGGCCGGTTCCTTCCGACCCGACCGGGGCGGCGGGCGCGCGGAGCGCGGGCCGGGATGTCGGCGCTGTCGGGATGTCCACCGGGTCGCCCTCGATCGGCACCGGATCGCAGGCCCGCGGCGGCGACTTGCGCACCGCGGCCTCCAGCGGCAGCGGGCTGATGCCCATCTTGCGACCGCGCGTCATCGGCAGCGTCAGCCGGAAGCACGCACCCACGCCGAGCTCGCCCCACGCCTCGAGCCTGCCCGCGTGCAGATGGGCATCCTCGACACTGATGGACAAGCCGAGGCCGGTGCCGCCCGAGCGACGCATCCGGGAGGGGTCCGAGCGCCAAAACCGGTTGAAGACCAGCTTGTCCTCGCCCGGGCGCAGACCGATGCCCTGGTCACGAACCACGAACGCCACGGCGTTGGCCTCGGCATCGCCGCGCATCCGGATCAGCACCGGCTTGCCCTCGCTGTGGTCGATGGCGTTGGCGAGCAGATTGCGCAGCACGCGCTCCACCCGGCGCGGATCGACCTCGGCGACGACCGGATCCTCCGGCAGGTCGGTGACCACCTCCACGCCCGCGTCCTTGGCCAGGTGGCGCACGGTGGAGATCGCGGCACGCGCGCACATCCGCACGTCCAGCGACTCCACCTGCAACTCGGCCACGCCCGCGTCGTGCCTGCTGATCTCGAGCAGGTCGTTGAGCAGCCCCTCGAAGCGATCGAGTTCGGTGACCAGCAGCTCGGCGCTGCGGGCCAGCGCCGGATCCAGCTGGTCGCTAGAGCCGTGGATGAGGTCGGCGGCCATCCGCACGGTGGTCAGCGGGGTACGCAGCTCGTGGCTGACATCGGAGGTGAACCGGCGCTGCAGGTTGCCGAACTCCTCCAGCTGAGTGATCTGGTTGGACAGGCTTTCGGCCATCTCGTTGAACGCCTGCGCGAGCCGCGCCATGTCGTCCTCACCTCGCACCAGCATGCGCTCTTTGAGGCGCCCGTCGGCGAAGCGACTGGCGATGCGCGCGGCCGAGCGGATGGGCAGTACCACCTGCCGGGTGACCAGCGCGGTGATGGCGGCCAGCAGGACCAGCAGTACCAGGCCGCCGATCATCATGGTGCCGCGCATCAGCGCGAGGCTGCTCTCCTCGTTGGCCAGCGGGAAGATCAGATAGACCTCCAGCGTGGGCACCTCGGCACTGGGGCTGCCGATGATCAGCGCGCGCCCGTGGTAGCCGTCGGGGTCGGCGACCGTGGCGAACTGGTAGCTGATCTGGTTGCGCTGCACGAAGCGACGCAACTCGGCGGGCACCTCGGCGACCGGCCCGGCTTCGACCTGCTGCTGGGTGGAACCGCCGACCGCGATCAGGGCGGTGTCGAAGCTGCCCGCCGCGCCACCGGAACGGCCCGTGCCGCCGCTGTCGGACACCTCGCCGCGCGCGTCGGTCAGCGTCTTGCGCAGGGTGTCCACGTCGTACACGCCGGAGACCTTGTCCTCGACCACCGCGCGCACCCGGTTGATCTCCTCCTCCGCCGCGTTGACCTTCGCGTCGAGCAGGCGGTCGGTGATCTGACTGGTCAGCACGACGCCGAGGATGGTGATGACGATCAACGACAGCGTCAACGTCGAGACGATGACGCGCAGTTGCAACGAGCGACGCCACAGGTGCCCCGACGCGGTGCCCAGATCGGTGAACCAGGCGCCGATCGGGGCCAGCGACCGTTCCAGTCGTGGAATCACCCCGCGCGAGGCGGGACGCTTCCCATCGGTCACGGCGGTCCGGCCTTGTAGCCGACACCGCGGACGGTCAGCACGATCTCCGGATTCTCCGGATCCTTCTCCACCTTCGCGCGCAGCCGCTGCACATGCACGTTCACCAGCCTGGTGTCGGCGGCGTGGCGGTAGCCCCACACCTGCTCGAGCAGCACCTCACGGGTGAAGACCTGACGCGGCTTGCGGGCCAGCGCCACCAGCAGGTCGAACTCCAGCGGCGTCAGCGAGATCTGCTGCCCGGCTCGGGAGACCTTGTGCGCGGGCACATCGATGAGGATGTCGGCGATCTGGAGCTGCTCGGCGGGCTCGTCCTCGGTGCGACGCAACCGGGCACGCACGCGCGCGACGAGCTCCTTGGGCTTGAACGGCTTGACGATGTAGTCGTCGGCGCCGGATTCCAGCCCGAGCACCACGTCGACGGTGTCGGTTTTGGCGGTGAGCATGACGATCGGCACGCCGGAGTCGGCCCGCAGCACCCGGCATACATCGATGCCGTTCATGCCGGGCAGCATCAGGTCGAGCAGGACCAGATCGGGGCGGATCTCGCGCACCGCCGCCAATGCCTGTGTACCGTCACCGACCACGTGCGGGTCGAAACCCTCCCCGCGTAGGACGATCGTCAGCATCTCGGCGAGCGCCATATCGTCGTCGACGACCAGAATCTTCGGCTTCATAGTTATATGTTGTCATCTCCCAGGCGAGTATCGGGCCGCCACGCCAAATAACGGCGAGCAGCCGAAGGAATATAGGTCGCCGAATTGCCGAAAGCAGCCGAGACGGCACAGGCGAGCCGGAAATCCCATGGAACTTTATCGAGCGATCATCTCGGCCAGACGCGCGGCCAGTGCCGTCGGATCGTCGCCGGGCCGGTATGTCCACCACGGTCCGTACCAGTTCCGATCGGCGAGCTCACGGTACACCGCCAGCGTGCGCCGTTGCAGTCCCCCGTCGCGTTCGTAGGCGTCCAGCGGCCGGTTGCCGTCGAGTTCGGTGCGCTTGCGGGCGCGTTCGGCGGCGAGTTCGGTGTCCACGTCGAGCAGCAGCTGCACGTCCGGTACGGGCAGGCCGAACCGGCCGAACTCCAGATCCGCTGTCCAGCCGACGATCTCGCCGTCGGCGGACTGGTGCAGTCGGGCGGCGTTGTAGGCGGCGTTGGAGGCGACATAGCGGTCCAGGATCACGATGTCGTTGGCGGCCAGCAATTTCGACAGCTCGTCGCGGGCGTCGGCGCGGTCGAGGGCGAACATCAGCGCCATCGCGTAGACCGAGGACGCGAGGTCGCCGTGGGCGCCGTGCAGCGCCTCGGACGCCAGATCCGCGTGCACCGAACGCCCGTAGCGCGGGAAGGCGAGCGTCGCCGCCCGCACTCCCCGCGCCCCGAGCGCGGCGACGACGGCGTCGGTCAGCGTGCGCTTCCCGGCGCCGTCGAGGCCCTCCAGTGCGATCAGCACCTGATGATCGGACATCAGTAGCGGTAGTGCTCCGGCTTGTACGGGCCTTCCACGTCCACGCCGATGTACTCGGCCTGGTCCTTGGTCAGCTTGGTGAGCTGACCGCCCAGCGCCTCCACGTGGATGCGCGCGACCTTCTCGTCGAGGTGCTTGGGCAGGCGGTAGACCTCGTTGTCGTACTCCTGCGGCTTGGTCCACAGCTCGATCTGCGCGATCACCTGATTGGAGAAGCTGTTCGACATCACGAACGACGGATGCCCGGTGGCATTGCCGAGATTGAGCAGGCGGCCTTCGGAGAGCACGATGATCGAGCGGCCGGTCTCGCCGAAGGTCCACAGGTCCACCTGCGGCTTGATCTCGAGACGGGTGGCGCCGGAGTTCTCCAGGGCGGCGATGTCGATCTCGTTGTCGAAGTGGCCGATATTGCCCAGGATGGCCTGTTCCTTCATCGCCTTCATGTGATCGAGGGTGATGATGTCCTTGTTGCCGGTCGCGGTGATCACGATGTCGGCCTCGCCGATGGCCTGCTCGACGGTCACCACGTCGTAGCCGTCCATCAGCGCCTGCAGCGCGTTGATCGGGTCGATCTCGGTGACCTGCACGCGGGCACCCTGGCCGGCGAGCGAGTCCGCACAGCCCTTACCCACGTCGCCGTAGCCGCAGATGAGCACCTTCTTGCCACCGATGAGCACGTCGGTGCCGCGGTTGATGCCGTCGATCAGCGAGTGCCTGGTGCCGTACTTGTTGTCGAACTTGGACTTGGTGACCGAGTCGTTGACGTTGATCGCCGGGAAGGAGAGTTCACCCGCGGCGGCGAACTGGTACAGACGCAGCACGCCGGTGGTGGTCTCCTCGGTGACGCCCTTGACGCTCTCGGCGATGGCGGTCCATTTGCCCTTGTCCGAGGCCAAGCGCTCGCGCAGCAGGTTAAGGAAGACCTTGTACTCGGCCGAGTGGGTCTCGTCCTCGGGCGGGACGATGCCGGACTTCTCGAACTGGGCGCCGCGCAGCACCAGCATGGTGGCGTCGCCACCGTCGTCGAGGATCATGTTGGCGGGCTCGCCCGGCCAGGTGAGCATCTGTTCGGCCGCCCACCAGTACTCCTCCAGGGTCTCGCCCTTCCAGGCGAAGACCGGGGTGCCCTTGGGCTCGTCGACGGTGCCGTGCGGCCCGACGACCACCGCGGCGGCGGCGTGATCCTGGGTGGAGAAGATGTTGCACGAGGCCCAGCGCACCTCGGCGCCGAGGGAGACCAGGGTCTCGATGAGCACGGCGGTCTGCACGGTCATGTGCAGCGAGCCGGAGATGCGCGCGCCCTTCAGCGGCTGCACGTCGGCGTATTCACGGCGTAGGGCCATCAGGCCGGGCATCTCGTGCTCGGCCAGCCGGATCTCCTTGCGGCCGAAATCGGCCAGTGCCAGATCAGCCACCTTGTAGTCGATGCCGTTGCGGACATCCGCGGTCGGGGACGTGCGAGCGGGAAGTTCTGAGGTCGTCATCTGCCTCTCCTGGTTCGGCTGTACCGGTGCAAGGCTAGCGTCGCCTGCACGGCGGACGCCCCCCAACCTACGCACTCGGGTGTCCCTGCCAGGGACCGATCGCCGCGCTCAGGCCGACACGCCGTGAGCGGTCAGGATCCTGGAGCGCTTGCGCGGCGCGATATTGGCGCGCGTGACGTCGCCACCGTAGTGTTCGAGCACCCGGTGATCCATCACCGCGCGCCACAGCGGCGGGATGGCGGCGAACAGGATCATGGTCGCGTAGCCCGCGGGCAACTGCGGAGCGACATCGCAGGTGCGCAGGGTCTGATAGCGCCTGCCCGGGTTTGCGTGATGATCGCTGTGACGCTGCAGATGGAACAGGAAGATATTGGTCACGAGCCGGTCGCTGTTCCAGCTGTCGCGCGGTGAGCAGCGCGCCCAGCGGCCGCCCTCACGCCGCTCCCGCAGCAATCCGTAGTGCTCGACGTAGTTCACCGTCTCGAGCAGACCGGCGCCGATCACCGCCTGCAGCAGCAGCCACGGCAGGATGTGCCAGCCGAAAGCCAGCATGAGTCCGCCGAAGAGAACCACCGTCATCGACCAGGCCTGCAGGATGTGGTTGTGCACGCTCCACCAGGACTTCCCCCGACGCGCCAGGCGCTCCCTCTCCAAGGCGATACCCGAGCGAAAGCCCCCGACCACGCTGCGCGGCAGGAACTCCCACAGCGACTCGCCCAGCCGGGCGCTGGCGGGATCGTCGGGCGTGGCCACGCGCACGTGATGACCGCGGTTGTGTTCGACGAAGAAGTGGCCGTAGCCGGACTGGGCGAGCGCGATCTTGGCCAGCCAGCGTTCCAGGCTCTCGACGCGATGGCCCAGTTCGTGGGCGGCATTGATGCCGATACCGCTGACCAGGCCGAGCGTGGTGGCCAGGCCCGCCTTGTCGAGCAGGCTGAGTTCGTCACCCGCCCACATGGCCGAGGCGATCATCAGCCCGATCATCTGGACGGGCAGGAACAGGAAGGTGCACCACCGGTAATAGCGGTCGTTGGACAGCCGCTCGTAGTCCTCGTCGCGGGGATTGCTGCCGTCCTCGCCGACCGCCCAGTCCAGCAGCGGGATGATCACCAGCACGATGATCGGCCCGATCCACCAGAAGAACTCCATGCCGGTCCGCAGCACGAGCTGGGAAGGCAGCAACGCGGACGCTGGGGCGATCAGCCCGAGAATCCAGAGGTGGCGTTTGGGATCCAGCGCAATCGCCGATTTGCCATCCGTTTGCAACTTTGCCCCGCTAAATGAATCCCGACGACATTGCAAGGACATACATACAGGGTCACCGGCCGTTACAGGGTGCCCACCCCCGAAAATGGGGTCACGATAACACTCGATCAGTCGGTTCGACCGACCTACAGCGCAAGATCAAAGCATACAGCACACGTCCAGCAAAGCGAAATTCGAGGAGAGCAGGTCCACTAATTCGCCTCCCGAGCGGCCAGAATTCCGGCCACGTACGGACTCAGCAAATCCGCCAGCTCGGCCGGTCCGTTGCGCCCCGGACCGGGCGGATTCGGGATGTAGCTCAGCGCGATCCGCACGAGCGCGTGGGCGAGCACATCGGCCTCGGTGGGGGTGGCCTCGACCCAGCTGTCCACGAACACCGCTGTCAGCCGCGCGGTCGCGTGCTCGACGAGCGGTCCCGCGTCCAAGGTGATCAGCCGCAGCAGATCCGGCTTCGCCTCCCCGGCCAGCAGCGAGCAGACCAGCGGATCCGTCGCCGCATCCAGAAAGAAGCCGGACAACCCTTCGCGGATCGCGGCGCCCGCGGCGCCCACGTTGGCCGCCACGGCGGCGCCCACGTGATCGACCAGGTCGTCGGCCAGACGCAGGGCATAGCCCTGCGCCAGGCCGGCCCGTGAGCCGAACTCGTTGTAGACGGTCTGCCTGCTCACCCCCGCGCGTCCCGCCACATCGCCGACGGTGATCTTGGACCAGTCCCGCTCGGTCAGCAGTTCGCGCATCGCGTCCAGGATCGAGGCGCGCAGCAGTTCCCTGCTCGCCTCCTGATACGGCGAGGACAGTCCGCGGCCCGCCACCTCAGGACCGCTCGATCTCGACCATGAAGAAGTCGGACTTGGCCGCGCCGCAATCGGGGCAGGTCCAATCGTCGGGAATGTCGTCCCAGCGGGTGCCCGCGGCGATGCCGTCCTCCGGCCAGCCCTCGGCTTCGTCGTATTCGAAGCCGCATTGGACGCATTGATACACCTTGTATTCGGTCACAGCGCTACTCCCACCGGTTCGAAATCGATCTTCTCACGGACTCCGCAGTCCGGGCAGCACCAGTCGTCGGGCACGGCCGTCCACGGGGTTCCCGCCGGAAACCCCTCGTGCGGAGCGCCTTCGGACTCGTCGTAGACGTAGTCGCACACGGGGCACCGAAAAGCGCTCATGCCGAAGCCTCCGCCCCGTATCGGGCCAGCACCCTGTCCCTGGTACGTGGATGGATGTTCGCACGGGTCACATCACCGTCGTAGTGCGCGAGCACCCGCTTGTCCATCACCTTCCGCCACAGCGGCGGGAAGTACGCCAGCATGATCATGGACGCGTAGCCGCTGGGCAGGTTCGGCGCGCCGTCCCAGCTCCGCAGCGTCTGATACCGCCGGGTCGGATAGGCGTGATGGTCGCTGTGGCGCTGCAGATGGTACAGAAAGACATTGGTGACCAGGTGGTCGCTGTTCCAGCTGTGCGTCGGGGCGGCTCGCTCGTAGCGCCCGGAGGCGGCGCGCTGACGGGCCAGCCCGTAGTGCTCGAGATAGTTGACCACCTCGAGCAGGCTGAATCCGAACACCGCCTGCAGGATCAGCCAGGGCACCACCCCGACCCCGAACACCGCGATCAACACCGCGTACAGCACCACCGACATCGCCCAGGCCTGCAGCACCTCGTTGCGCCAGGTCCACGGCCCCGTCCCGATCCGCTCCAGCCGTGTCTTCTCCAGCCGCCACGCCGAGAGCACACTGCCCTTGACGGTGCGCGGCAGGAATTCCCAGAACGACTCGCCCAGCCGCGAACTGGCCGGGTCCTCGGGCGTGGCCACCCGCACATGGTGGCCACGGTTGTGCTCGATGTAGAAGTGGCCGTAGCACGTCTGGGCCAGCGCGATGCGCGAGAGCCAGCGCTCCAGGCCGACCTTCTTGTGGCCGAGTTCGTGCGCGGTGTTGATGCCGATGCCGCCGATCAGCCCGACGGTGATCGCCAGACCGACCTTGTCCACCACGTGCAGGCCGCCGTCGATGCCCAGCCAGCCGAGGTCGTTCGCGGTGATCAGGTAGCACGCCATGACCAGGGCGGCATATTGGAATGGCAGGTACAGGTAGGTCAGATAGCGGTAGTAGCGGTCGTTCTCGAGGTGGGCTATCACCTCCTCCGGCGGGTTCTCCCCATCCGGGCCGATGAACCTGTCGGCGAGCGGGATGACGATGTAGAGCAGGATCGGCCCGAGCCAGAAGGGCACATGGGCCAGACCGTGCAGACCCCCTTCGTTCAGTAGCCAGATCAACGGCAGGCCGATGGTGAACAGGCCCGTCGGCACGAACAGGCCCCACAGCCAGTAGTAGCGCTTGCGGTCGCGCCAGTCGGGGGTCTCGACCGTCCGGTCGGCCGCGTCGGCATCAGTAGACATCGTCGTCTCCATTCGGGAACGCTTGTGACACGCGTTACATACGCCATGGACAATACGACGATTCCTGTCGATCGTCTATACAAATCGTGAAATTTGTACAGCTGTGACTCGCGACGCCGGACGCGGCTGGACCGTGACGATCCCCGGAACGTTCTCAGCCCCTCTCGGCCGACCTACCGCATCGGCACGTCGAAACCGGGCGGCAGCCCGTCGACCGGCCACCAGCGAAGGTCGGTGGATTCGGCGCTGCGCACCGGCACCGCGCCCGACGGCGCGGTGACGCGGAACAGCAGGTCCAGATGCCGGGTCGGCTGCCCGAGTGAGCAGGTGATCGGATGCGCGTGCGCGCCGTAGAGCCCCGGCTCGAGGCGCAGTCCGGCGATACCGGACTCCTCGGTCGCTTCCCGCAGCGCCGCGTCGGCCACCGACTCGTCGGACTCCTCGCAGTGCCCGCCGAGCTGGAGCCACCGGCCGACCCGCGGATGCAGCGTCAACAGCACCTCGCGCCGGTCGGCCGAGAACACCACCGCCGAGGCGGTGATATGCCCCGGCACGTGCTCGCGCAGACAGCCACGCGGCGCCGAACCGAGAAAGGCGAGCATCGATTCGCGGATCGACCCCTCGGCCGCGGACCGGATGTCCCAGCCGTGCAGCAATTCGGTCGCCGACGCGTGCAAGGATTCCGCGCTCACAGCTCCAGCAGTCCTTCCCCACCCGTCCGCGGCGGCCGCGGCGCGAGCTCCTCGGTCGGATACCCCACCGCCACCGCGCCCAGCGGATGCCAGTCCGCGGCCAGGCCCAGCTCGGCGCGGGTGACCTCCGGGGCGAAGATGGTCGAGCCGATCCAGCAGCTGCCGACACCCTCGGCGGCCAGCGCCACCAGCAGACCCTGCACCGCCGCGCCCGCCGCGACGGTGAACATGGTCGTTTCGGCCGCCTGCCTGCGCTCGTCGGGATAGTGATGGGCGCCGTCGGGCACCATGCACGGGATGATCACCTCGGGCGCGTCGAACAGGATGCGCCCGCGCGCGACGCGCCGCTCCACTCGCTCGGGGTCGAGGCCGTCGGCGGTGAGATCGGCGCGCCATCTGTCCGCCAGCGCGGTCAGCAACCGCTCGCGCCGGTCCGCCTCGCGCACCCACACGAAGCGCACCGGCCTGGTGTGGTGTGGAGCGGGCGCGGTCAGCGCGACCGCGACCGCCGAGCGGATGTGCTCCGGTTCCACCGGGGTGTCGGCGAATTCGCGCACCGAGCGACGCAGCAGCACGGCCTCCCGTCTGCCGCGCGCCAGGGCTTCGGCGGTGCCCAGCCAGAACAGGTCCTCGTCCCCCGAACGCAACAGGTCCACCGCGCCGGAACCGTCGTCGTCGTGGGGCAATCCACGCACCACGGCCACCGGGACCGCACGCAGCTTCCCTTTCACCAGATCGGCAGCGGCGGCCAGCTCGTCGGCGATCGCGACCTGGGTGACGTGCAGTTCGTTGCCCTGACCGTCGATCGCGCCGTCGTAGTCGTGCAGCACCCGCAGACCAGAGGACCCGATCGCGGCATCGGTCTGCCCGTTGCGCCAGGCCCGGCCCATGGTGTCGGTGACCACCACCGCGACCCGGACGCCCAGTCGCCGCGCCAGGCCGGCGCGCAATTCACGGGCGCTGGCATCGGGATCGGAAGGCAGCAGCACCAACTCGCCGCGCTCGACGTTGGATCCGTCCACACCCGAGGCGGCCTGCACGATGCCGAGCTTGTTCTCGGTGATGAGGGTCCTGCCTTTGCGCGCGAGTACCCGCACGGCCTCCTGCTCGACCAGTGCGCGCCGCACCGCATCGCGTTCCTCGGGATCCACCGGCGCGGCCACCACCCGGCCCTCGGCCTTGGCGATGATCTTGCTGGTGACCACCAGGATGTCGCCGTCGCGCAACCACGGCGCCGCCTCGGCGATCGCGGCGGTCACATCGTCGCCGGGCCGGAACTCCGGCAGTCCGGCCACCGGCAGGATGCTCAGGCCCTCCGCCGCGTGATCGACAGGGCCGCCGTGGGCCGCGGGCGCGCTCACAGCCGCACCCCGGCCAGATCCAATGCCTCGCGCACGATTTCGGCGGTGGTCGGCGGATCGGTCATCAGCAGCGGCACGCTGCGCACCTCGACGCCAGGCACGTCGGCGGTGTCGGTGCTGTGGACGAGCCAGCCGTCGAGAATGCCGTTGGCCGACCGGGCGCCGTAATGCCTGCCGACGGCCTCGGCGGTGGTCTCCACCCCGATCACCGACAGACACTCGTCGGCCATACCGCGCAACGGCTTTCCGTCGATGACTCCGGACACCCCGACGACCTTCGCCTTCGTGGTGCGCAACGCGCCGCGGATTCCGGGGACGGCCAGGATCGAACCGATGCTGACGACCGGGTTCGACGGCGCCAGCAATACCGCATCACAGCGTTCTATGAGATCGATCACACCTGGTGCCGGTTTCGCGTCTTCTGCTCCGATGGAGGCAAAACCATGAGTTTCGACGTTTGCGCGATACCGCACCCACCACTCCTGAAAATGGATCGCGCGACGTTCGCCAGGGTTCTCCGGATCACTCACAACAACATGCGTTTCACACCGGTCGTCGGTTGCCGGGATGAGTTCAATGCCTGGTTGCCACCGGTTGCACAGCGCTTGGGTGACCGCGGACAGCGGGTAGCCGGCCCGTAACATTTCGGTGCGAATCAGATGCGTGGCGATATCACGATCCCCCAGGCCGAACCAGTCGGGCTGCGCACGATAAGCCGCGAGCTCCTCCTTCGCGTGCCAGGTCTCGCCGACCCGGCCCCAGCCACGCTCGGTATCGATGCCGCCACCCAGCGTATACATGCAGGTATCGAGGTCGGGGCAGATTCTGAGACCGTGCATCCAGACGTCGTCACCGACGTTCACGATCGCCGAGATCCGGGAATCGGGGAGAAGTTCACGCACGCCCTGCAGGAAGCGCGCGCCGCCGACGCCGCCGACGAGCACGGCGATCTCGGGGCCCGCGGCAGGCGTGATGTCCGCGTGTTGTCCAGTCACATCCACACAGCCTATGCGTTGCATCGGGAAGCTCACGATCCAGCATATTTGCTGCTCATTTGCTATACCGCCTCAGCGGAGGGCTGCATAAATCGGGTCCGGATAGTAACGGAATAGCGACAGCGGCTTGACCATCGATACATCCGGCGTGTCTAATCGCAACATGTCATTCCGAGTTCGCGCGAGACCGCATGGCGCGAACAGCATTTCGAACAGGTGTTCGCATCGGATTGATGTGCTCGGGGATGTCCGCGGGACTACGTCGCGGGGTAGGGCCGTCGGTGTGCGTGTTGGTCCGACGGAAAGAAGCATTCTGCGCTAACACACAGTGAGGAGGCGGAGCGATGACCGAAGACATGGTCGCGCGAACCGATTCCACAGCAGGCGCAGCACGTGGCGTCTGCGCTGACATCGGCCGCGAACACGATGGGGGTGAAGCGGTGTCGACTCCTCGGCTCAGCCTGGTGATCACAGGCTTTGACGAGATGTTCGAATCGATCGAAGAGCAGTGGCAGGAACGCGCGCTGTGCGCGCAAACGGATCCGGAGGCGTTCTTCCCGGAAAAGGGCGGCTCCACGCGCGAGGCGAAGCGGATCTGCATGGGTTGCGAGGTGCGCGACGAGTGCCTGGAATACGCACTCGCCCATGACGAGCGTTTCGGTATCTGGGGCGGGCTCTCCGAGCGGGAGCGCCGTCGCCTCAAGCGCGGCATCATCTGACGGGCTTCGACTCGTACCGGCCCCCGTTCGCGGGGCCGGTACGCGTTCCCCGGTCCCCGGTCCGCACCGCGTCCGGAGTCTTCGCCTAGATTTTCTTTCATGGCCCGCTCTCGCAATCGACGACCGCCGACCGCCCGGTCGGTCATCCGCCGCGGCCGCGGAGTGCGCGGTCCGATGCTTCCGCCGACCGTGCCCGCCTGGCGAACCAGGGGCCAGCAGTTCGACCGCCTGGTCCTCGAGGCCTTCGCCCCCATCGATTCGCGCTGGCACGACCGGCTCACCAAACTGGACATCGCTGTCGACGACGTGCCGAAAATCCGCCCGCTCCACCCTGATTCGGTCACCTGGCCGGACGAGGTGGTCGCCGACGGCCCGGTGCCGCTGTCGCGTCTGGTACCCGCGGGCGTGGACCGGCACGGCGCCGCCACCCGCGCGCGCGTGGTGTTGTTCCGCAAACCGCTGGAATTGCGCGCGGGCGACCCGGACGATCTGGTCGATCTGCTGCGCGAGGTGCTCATCCAGCAGGTCGCGACTTACCTCGGTGTCGATCCCGATGTGATCGATCCGGACGCGCAATGACGACCGGCGAAATAGTCCCCGTCGTGTGATGTGTCCCAATTCACGCCCCGGGAGTTCGCACGTTTGCGCCCACGATCGGGCAGGCGCGAAGTCGGCCAGCGTGTCTGTACACATCCCGGAGGCGGGCGCGATACCCTCGACGTCGTGATCCCCATGCGTCGTTGCTGCCGACCAGGCTGCAAGAACCCGGCCGTCGCGACGCTCACGTATGTCTATTCCGATTCCACCGCGGTGGTCGGCCCGCTGGCGACAGTGGCCGAACCGCATTCCTGGGATCTGTGTGAAACCCACGCATCCCGGATCACCGCGCCGAAGGGCT
This sequence comes from Nocardia higoensis, assembly GCF_015477835.1. Lineage (NCBI taxonomy): Bacteria > Bacillati > Actinomycetota > Actinomycetes > Mycobacteriales > Nocardiaceae > Nocardia > Nocardia higoensis. Next base: position 2,563,488 of record NZ_JADLQN010000001.1, read on the forward strand.
GGGAACTGGTCCGCCACGAGGGCAGTTTCTCCAGCAATACCGACGACGACGATCTGACCGCGCTGGCCGAGGCCGTGCGGGAGGCGGGACTGCGCAGGCGCCCCCCGGAGTCCGACCATCGCGGCTATCGCGAATACGCGCCGCCGCAGCAACGGGCCACCCGAACCGGACGCCGTGGCCACCTGCGCGTGCTGCCCGATCCGCCGAGCTGATCCGGCCCCGAGCTGATCCGGCCCCGAGCCGGTCTTCCCGCCGAGCCGATCTTTCCCCGAGCTGATCTTCCCGAGCTGATGTGTTCCCGAGCTGACCTGCGCCGGTCCGGTGAATGCGCTCGGGTGGGCAGTCGCGCCGGCGCAACAAGGCGCCCACTAGGGTGTGGGGCATGACAGTGGCCCGCTCTGCCGAGTCCGTTAATGCGGTGATCAAGGCATACGACGTGCGTGGTGTGGTCGGTGACCAGATCGACGCCCGCTTCACCCGGGACGTGGGAGCGTCCTTCGCCCGACTGATGCGCGCCGAGGGCGCGACCCGGGTGGTCATCGGACACGACATGCGCGAGTCCTCCCCGGAACTCGCCGACGCCTTCGCCGCGGGCGTCACCGCGCAGGGTCTCGACGTCACCCATATCGGCCTGGCCTCCACCGACGAGTTGTACTTCGCTTCCGGCCGATTCGGCTGCCCGGGCGCGATGTTCACCGCCAGCCACAACCCCGCCCGCTACAACGGCATCAAGCTGTGCCGAGCCAACGCGCTCCCGGTCGGCCAGGACACCGGCCTGGCGACCATCAAGGACGAACTCGTCGCGGGCGTCCCTGAGTACGACGGCGAGCCGGGCGGCATCGACACCGTCGATCTGCTCGACGACTACGCCGAGTTCCTGCGCGAGCTGGTGCGGCTGTCGGCCGAACGCCCGCTGACCATCGCGGTGGACGCCGGCAACGGCATGGGCGGGCACACCGTCCCCGCTGTGCTCGGCGCACTCGAGCACGTGAAGATCGTTCCGCTGTTCTTCGAACTCGACGGCACCTTCCCCAATCACGAGGCCAACCCGCTGGACCCGAAGAACCTGGTCGATCTGCAGCACCTCGTACGCGAGTCCGGCGCCGACATCGGCCTGGCCTTCGACGGCGACGCCGACCGCTGCTTCGTGGTGGACGAGAAGGGCGACCCGGTCTCCCCCTCGGCGATCACCGCGCTGGTCGCCGAGCGCGAACTCGCCAAGGAGCCGGGGGCGGCGATCATCCACAACCTGATCACCTCGAAGGCCGTTGCGGAACTGGTGCGCTCGCTGGGCGGCACCCCGGTGCGCACCCGGGTGGGCCACTCCTTCATCAAGCAGCAGATGGCCGCCACCGGCGCGGTATTCGGCGGCGAGCACTCGGCGCACTACTACTTCCGCGACTTCTGGGGCGCCGACTCCGGCATGCTGGCCGCACTGCACGTGCTGGCCGCCCTCGGCGAAACCGATCGGCCGGTCTCGGAGCTGATGTCGTCCTACACCACCTACGCCGCATCCGGCGAGATCAACTCCACCGTGGACGACGCCGCGGCCCGCACCGCCGCGGTGCTGGACGCCTTCGCCGATCGCGCCAGGTCGGTGGACCGGCTCGACGGAGTCACCGTGCAACTGGCCGACGACGCCTGGTTCAATCTGCGCGCCTCCAACACCGAGCCGCTGTTGCGGCTCAATGTGGAAGCCCGATCGACCGAAGAAGTAGACGCACTCGTGACCGAGATCCTGAGCGTCGTTCGGTCCTGACTGCGATAGTGGAATAACAGACGTTGGATTTCGCCCGACCAGGGCTCGGTGTGAACGATCCGGACACAGCGCGACGAGGGGAGGTGAGAGGCCGGATGATCGCTGGAACACCGGTACTCGACCTCGACGATGCCGATTCACTCGAAGCGGCCGACAGCGGCGGCGCACTCCGGTCGGCCGCCTCGGGCGGCGCGCTGGTGCGCGCCACCGCGGCGGCGGTCGGAGAGGATGTGCTCGCCCGCCTGAGCGGTCTGCAGCCACGCAGCGTGGTATTCGTGTGCGGCGCGGGCCGCGCCGCACGTGCGGCCGGACTGCTGATCGCCGCACTGGGCGAGCGGGCGGGATTGCCGATCGTGCTCACCTCCGGTCTGCCGCCGTGGGTCGGTCCGCTGGACGTGGTGCTCGTGACGGGCGACGACGCCGGGGATCCCCGGCTGATCGAAGCGGTGGACCGCGGCCTGCGCCGCGGCGCCGAAGTCGTCGTCGCCGCGCCGGACGAGGGGCCGTTGCGGATGGCCGCGGCGGGCCGGGCGTTGATGCTGCCTCCGCGCGTTCCCGTGCTCGATCACAATCGCCTGTTGCGCTACCTGGCGGTGGGTGTCGCGGTGCTGCGCCTGGTCGACTCCTCCCGCAGCGGCCCGGTGACGCCGGAGCTGACCGCGCTGGCCGATGTCCTCGATGCCGAGGCGTTGCGCGCGTCTCCGCAGATCGAGGTCTTCCGCAATCCGGCCAAGACGCTGGCCGCGCGCATGCAACAGCACGGCGTGGTGTTCGCGGGCGACTCCCCCGCCACCACGGCGCTGGCCGAGCACGCCGCGGAGGTGCTGTTGCAGGCGGCGGGGCGGGTGTCGAGCGCGGCGAGCCTCGCCGAGGTCGTGGCCGCGCAGCCGCGGATCGTGGCGGCGGCCGGACAGGCCGCGCCCGGCTTCGATCCGATGTTCCACGACGAGGAACTCGACGGTCCCGCACCGGTCGAGCGAGTGCGGGTGCTGGTGCTGAGCACCGACCGCGACGAGTCCGCGGCCCGGCGCAGGATCGCGGTGTTCGGCACCGGCGGCCTCGTCGACGCCGACCTGGTGAACGCCGACATCGATCTGCTGCGATCCTCGCTGACCGACCCCGCCGCACCCGCCGCGAACGCCGGTGACGGCGCGCAGGCCACCAGCGGCGACGAGGTGGAGCAACTGGCCGTGCTCGCCCTCCGCATCGAGATGGCCGCCGCCTACTTGCGTCTGATCAACGGGCAGCAGCCGCAGGCTGTGGGCCGCGCGGAATACGCGGGTGGGGACGACTTCGACCCCACCGACCGGTACGACGGGGGACGCTTCTAGTGCACGAACTCGTTGGTGCGCTGCGTTCCTATGCATGGGGCTCACGCACCGCCCTAGCCGAACTGTGCGGCCGGCCGGTGCCCTCCGCCCATCCCGAGGCCGAGCTGTGGTTCGGCGCACACCCGGCCGATCCCGCCTACGTCACCCTCGCCGAGGGCACCACCAAGTCGCTGTTGGATCTCGTCGCGGCCGATCCCGAGCGCGAACTCGGTGCGGCGGCCGAGCAGTTCGGCGACAAGCTGCCGTTCCTGTTGAAAATCCTGGCAGCCGAGGAGCCGCTGTCGTTGCAGGCGCATCCGTCCGCCGAGCAGGCGCGCGCCGGGTTCGACCGGGAGAACCGCGACGGGGTGCCGCTGGACTCGCCGATGCGCAACTACCGCGACGACAACCACAAGCCGGAACTGGTCGTCGCGCTGGGCCGCTTCGAGGCGCTGGCCGGTTTCCGGGAACCGCTGCGCACGGTCGAACTCTTCCGGGCGCTCGCGGTGCCCCAGCTGGAGCCCTACACCGAGATGCTCGCCTCGCAGCCGGATTCCCAGGGGCTGCGGGCGCTGTTCACCACCTGGATCACCCTGCCGCACCGGGTGCTCGACACCTTGCTGCCCGCCGTGCTGGACGGCTGCGTGCGGTATCTGTCGGCGCGCGGCATGCGCCGTTTCACCCCCGAGGCGCGCACCACCCTGGAACTGGCCGAGAACTACCCCGGTGACGCGGGCGTGCTGGCCGCCCTGCTGCTCAACCGCCTCACCCTGCAACCCGGTCAGGCGCTGTTCCTCGACGCGGGCAGCCTGCACGCCTACCTGCACGGCGTCGGCGTCGAGCTGATGGCCAACTCCGACAATGTGCTGCGCGGCGGCCTCACGCCCAAACACGTCGACGTCCCCGAACTGCTGCGCGTGCTGGACTTCGAGCCCCTCGATCTGCCGATCGTGCTCCCCGAGCCCGCGGGCGACGGCTCGGTCCGCTACAGCACCCCCGCACCGGAGTTCGCGCTGCGCCGGTTCGACCTCACCGAGGGCTCCGGCCAGGTCCCGCTGACCGACGCGGGCCCGGGCATCGTGTTGTGCACCTCGGGCACCGCCCGGCTGCTCCACGGCGACGACGAGCTGATCGTGGCGCGCGGGTCGGCCGCGTGGATCTCCGCCGCGGACACCGGAGTCCGCGCACAGGCGGTCGATGGTCCCGCTCAGCTGTTCTGCGCGTGCGTCGGCGACGGCGACGGCGCGTGCGTCGGCGACGGCAGCTGACACGCCGCTTCGCGGGTACGGGCGGCGGTGCCGGACCTATGACACGCCACGGCCGGCCACCGACCAGCTCGGTGATCGCGATGCCTGTCGCTCACCCCACCACGCTGTCCACGACGGCGAGCACCGGCAGGGTCAGGGCATCGTGTTCCGGCGTCCCCGGCAACGCCTCCGGAATCCACGCCTGTCGGCCCGTGCTGCATGTCCACAGCGGTCATCGGCTCCTCTGATCCGACGCGGGCGCGATGTCACCCGCGCGCCGGAACCACCGAGCGCAGCAGCGACGGCGGGTCGGTGGTGACGCCGAATTCGCGGCGCAGGGCGTGGCGGGCGGCGTTGAGTCCGCACATGCCGTGGACGCCGCCGCCGGGCGGGGTGGACGACGAGCACAGGTAGACGCCGGGCAGCGGAGTGGCGTACGGGTTCCATCGGGGGGCGGGGCGCATCAGCATCTGTTTGACGGTCATGGCGCCCGCGGAGATGTCGCCGCCGATGTAGTTGGCGTTGTAGCTGGGCATTTCGACGGCCGTGCGGGTGTTGTGCGCGAGGATCAGGTCACCGAAGCCGGGCGCGAAGCGTTCCACCTGGGCGATGACCTGATCGGTGATGTCGCGCTGCGAGCCGTTCGGGACGTGGGCGTAGGTGTAGAAGGCGTGATGCCCGGCCGGGGCGCGGGAATCGTCCACCACGCCCTGCTGGATCGCCAGCACGTAGGGGCGTTCGGCATGCCTGCCCGACGCCACCGCGCCTTCGGCGGCCATGGCCTCCGCCCGGCTGCCGACCAGGTGCAGCGTGCCCGCCTTCGCACAGTCCCGCGCCGCCCACGGCACCGGACCCGACAGGGCGAAGTCGACCTTGCACGCTGCGTTCCCGTACCGGAAGTTTCCGAGCTGCCGAGCGTATCGGCTCGGGAGCCGATCTCCGGCCAGCCGGACCAGTTCGGCGGGCGAGGTGTCGAGCAGCACGGCCTTCGCCGCACTCACCTCCGCGAGAGAATCCACCCGGTGCCCGGTGTGCACGCGACCGCCGAGCCGCACGAGTTCCCCGATCAGCGCGTCGACGATGGCCTGGCTGCCGCCACGCGGTATCACCCACCCGTCCACGTGCGCGAGCGTGCCGAGCAGCAGCGCGGCTCCGACGGCGGACACCGCCCGCGGCGAAGTGATGGCGTGCGCGGCCACCCCGCTGAACAGCGCGGGCGCGATATCCGCCGAGAAGCGCGAATTCCACAGCGGAGACCCCTGTTCCAGCATCCGCAACCCGAACCGGAGCGCGGTGGGCAGGTCCGGGGGCAGTCGACGCAGGTCCGACATCGCCACGCCGACGACGCCCTCCCACTCGCGCACCAGCGGCCCGAACAGCGACCGCCAGGCCGCGCCATCCGGACCCAGCCCCTCCACGGTGCGCTCGAGATCGACCCAGGCGACGCCGGCCCGCCTTCCGTCGAGCGGATGCGCATAGGACGCCTCCGGCCGCAGCAACTCCACTCCGTGCGCGACGAGGTCGAAGGCACGGAAGAACGGCGAGGCCACCGCCATCGGATGCGCCCCCGCGCAGACATCGTGCCGATACCCGGGCAGTGTCAGCTCAGCCGTCCGGCACCCGCCGCCCACTGTCTGCTCGGCCTCGAACACCTCGACCGACAAGCCCGCCGCCGCGAGCGTCACCGCCGCCGCGAGACCGTTGGGACCGGACCCGACCACCGCCACATCAGCCACGCCCCCACGCTAGGCGGTCGGGCACCTCCCGGCCACACCTCCGCGGCCTCGATTCAGTTCCGATGCCGTGGGTCAGCTCCGGCTGCCGTTCCCGCCGGAGCGACCGCCGACGGCGCCGTTCGGCAGGCGCAGCGCCGACTCCCGCCGCCATTGCGCCGCAGGCAGCTCCAGCGTCGATCCCGGAACTCGGGCACCAGGCGTGCGCGACACTGTCGTGCTGATGGTCCGGAGGACAGCCGATCCGGCCCGCGAGCCGCGGCGAACGCCTGCAACGCGGGGGGTCCATGGATCATTCACGGGCCCTCGCGTCTCGCCGCGTGCGGCGAGTGTCAGACGTCGGTGGAGAAGCGGATACCGCCGTCGGGGATCTCGACGCCCGGCCAGACGCGCGCGCCGCGCAGGAGTTCGCAGCGGGCGCCGATGTTCGCGCCGTCGCCGATGACGCCGTCGCGGACCAGGGCGCGCGGGCCGATGCGGGCACCGAAGCCGACGATGGTGCGTTCCACCGTCGCGCCCGCCTCCACGCGGGCGCCGTCGAAGATGACCGCGCCGTCCAGCCGTGCGCCCGCGCCGATCTCGGCGCCGCGGCCGACGACGGTGCCGCCGATGAGCAGCGCACCGGGGGCGATGCCCGCGCTGGGGTGGACGAGGGATTCGCCGCGCTGGCCGGGCAGGGCCGGCGAGGGGGCGATGCCGCGGACGAGATCGGCGGAGCCACGCACGAAATCCTCCGGCGTGCCCATGTCCCGCCAGTAGGAGGTGTCGACATGCCCCTGGACGCGGGCGCCCTCGGCGAGCAACGCGGGGAAGACCTCGCGTTCGACCGAGACGGGCCTGCCGGAGGGGATCTTCTCGATGTATTCGCGGCGGAAGACATAGCAGCCCGCGTTGATCTGATCGGTCGGCGGGTCCTGGGTCTTCTCCAGGAACGCCGTCACCCGGCCGTCGGCGTCGGTGGGCACGCAGCCGAAGGCGCGGGGGTCGCCGACTCGGACCAGATGCAGGGTGACATCGGCGTGGGTCGAGTGGTGGGTGTCGAGCACCGCGCGCAGGTCGGTGCCACCGAGCACGTCGCCGTTGAACACCATGACGGTGTCGGCGCGCAGCTTGGGCAGCACGTTGCGGATGGCGCCGCCGGTGCCCAACGGCTCCGTCTCGGTCACATACTCGATCTCCAGCCCCAGGTCGGAGCCGTCGCCGAAGTGCTCTTCGAACACCTCCGCCTTGAACGAGGTGCCGAGCACGACGTGGGTGATCCCGGCCTCGGCGATACGCGCCAGCAGGTGGGTCAGGAACGGCAGTCCGGCCGTGGGCAGCATCGGTTTGGGCGCCGACAAGGTCAGCGGACGCAGCCGCGTGCCCTGACCTCCGACCAGAATCACGGCGTCGGTGCCGGAATCTCCTGCCATCGTTGTTCCCCTGTTCACACTGGTACTACCGATCGCGACAGCGCGCCTGGTGGCGCAGCGCAGATCGAACCGCACTTCGGGAGCGAATCGCAAGTCCGGGCCCTCCGGACCGGCCGCTCGGTGCTCGCCATCAGCGTCGACAGCGGATGCCGGAGAACCACGGGGCGCCGCGGCGGGCGAGCAGGTGCGCGCCGTCCGGAGTGCGTGACGAGCGCGGGGGCGGCGGCGATCGCAGCGGTCGCGGCAACCGCCTCAACCGTCGGTCAGCGCGGCATGCAGTGCCGACCGCCAGTCCCGCAGCGGGGTCAGGCCCGCCGCGCGCCAGGCGCGGTCGGACAGCACCGAGTAGGCGGGCCGGGCCGCCGGTCGGGGGTAGGCCGAGGAGTCACAGGGGCGCACCCGCTCGGGATCGGCGCCGAGTTCGGCGAACACGGCGCGGGCCAGCTCGAACCAGCTGGCCGAGCCGGCGTTGGTGGCGTGCAGAACGCGGGGGGCGGTGGGCGTGGCAGCCAGTTCGAGCAGGCCCGCGGCGAGGTCGGCGGCGTAGGTGGGGGAACCGATCTGATCCTCGACGACCTCCACCGTGGGCCGCTCGGCCTCCAGTGCGCGCATGGTGGCGACGAAGTCGCCGGAATCGCCGGTGTAGACCCAGGCGGTGCGGACCACGTGCGCGGCGGGCGCCAGGTCGAGGACGGCGCGTTCGCCCGCGAGTTTGGAACGGCCGTAGACGGTGACGGGACCGGTGTCGTCGTCGGTCTCGTAAGGGGTGTCGTGCGCGCCCGCGAAGACGTAGTCGGTGGACAGATGGATGAGGCGGGCCCCCGCGGCGGCGCAGGCGGCGGCCAGGACCGCCGCACCGGTCTCGTTGATCGCGAAGGCTGCGTCGGGGTCGGCCTCGGCGCGGTCGACGGCGGTGTAGGCGGCGCAGTTGACCACCACGTCACCGGGGGCGAGAACGGCGCGGACGGCGTCGGCGTCGGTTATGTCGAGTTGCGCGCGGGTATATCCGAGCGCGTGCGGAGCCAGACGGGTCAGCTGCCTGCCGACCTGTCCGCTCGCGCCGGTGACGACGAGTCGAGCGGAGGGAAGGCGCGGTGGTGCGACGATCACGCGGCAAGTCTGGCACGCCGGAAAGCGCCGAGGTGCCCACGGCGACGGTAACCGTTGGATAGCCTGAGTCCGGTCGGCCCGGTGAGTTGCGCTGTGGGGTGAGGGTCGACGGTGGTGCGGGGGATTTTTCCGGGGGTGTCGCCGATTCGTCGAGAGGATGCTCGGTTTGCCGCGAAGCAGGAACTCGTCGCGCAGCGTAGGCCGGCGCGACACGGAGGGGCCACGTCGGCGGGAACCGCTGCGGGCGCGGCCTTCCGGACCCGTGAACGCCCAGGCATCGCCGCGCCTGGCGCGGGTCGTGTTCGCGGTGCTCACCGCGGTGGTGCTGGTGGCGACCGGCTTCGCCTGGCGCAGCGTCGACTCCCTGGTCTCCCAGATCGAACGCATCGGCGACCTCGGTCTCGGCGGCGGCCGCGACGGCGCGGTGGACATCCTGCTCGTCGGGGTGGACAGCCGCACCGACGCGCACGGCAACCCGCTCACCGACAGCGAACGCGCCATGCTGCACGCCGGCGACGAGATCGGCACCAATACCGACACCCTTGTCCTGATCCGGGTGCCCAACGACGGCAGTTCGGCCACCGCCATCTCGCTGCCCCGCGACTCCTACGTCGACATTCCCGGGCTCGGCAAGGGCAAGATCAATTCCGCCTACGGCATCACCAAGGAGAACGAGCGACTGGAACTGCTCGACAGCGGCGTGTCCGAGGCCGACGCCGAGAAGCGGTCCACCCAGGCCGGACGGCAGGCGCTGATCGACACCGTCGCCGGGCTCACCGGCATCTCGGTGGACCACTACGCCGAGGTCAGCCTGCTCGGTTTCGTTCTGCTCACCGAAGCCGTCGGCGGGGTCGAGGTGTGCCTGAACGCCCCGGTGGACGACGAGTGGTCCGGGGCGCACTTCCCGGCGGGTGAGCAGCGCCTCGACGGACCGCAGGCGCTGAGCTTCGTGCGGCAGCGGCACGGCCTCGAGCGCGGCGACCTCGATCGGATCGTGCGCCAGCAGGTGTTCATGGCCCAGCTGGTCGGGCAGGTACTCAGCGCGAAGACGCTCACCGACCCGGGCCGGCTCGGCGAACTCGGTGAGGCGGTCGGCCGCACGGTGGTCCTCGACGACGACTGGGACGTGCTGGCCTTCCTGCAGCAATTGCAGGACCTGTCCGGCGGGCAGGTGCGGTTCGAGACCATCCCGGTGGCCGACCTGAACGGGATGACCAGCGACGGCGAATCCGTGGTCCGGGTCGAGCCGAAAGAGGTGAAGTCCTATGTGGCTTCGCTGGTCGGGGCCGATGCCGGTACCGACACCGGCGCCACGACCCCGCGCGTCGCGCCGTCGAGCGTGACCGTGAACGTCTACAACGCGAGCTCGATCGGCGGGCTCGCGGGCGAGGTGTCGCAGGCGCTGGTGGGCAGAGGTTTTCGGGCCGGTGCGGTGGGGAACTACACCGGGATGGGTGTGACCGGTTCGCGGGTGCTCGCCGCCGACAGCGATGACGCGGCGGCCGAAACGGTGGCCGAGGCGCTCGGCGGGCTGCCGATCGTGGCCGACGCGACACTGCCCGCAGGGGCGGTATCGGTGGTCTTGTCGAGCGACTACAGTGGCCCGGGCTCACAGGCGGCCGCGATGTTCGACTTCTCCGAAACCTCGACCACCGCGACGCCCGTGCCACCCGCACCACCGATCGACGCAGGCCAGAACGGACCGAAATGCGTGAACTGACCAAGACTTCGACACTGACCGAGGCGATCCTGGACCCGATCCTGGCCCAGGACCCGGCGGCGCCGCGCATCACCTACTACGACGACGCCCTCGGCGCCCGCGTCGAACTATCCGGCGCGACCCTGGCGAACTGGGCGGCCAAAACCGCCAATCTGATTCGCGACGAGTTCGGGCTCACCATCGGCGCGCGTGTCGCGGTGCTGCTGCCCGCGCACTGGCAGACCGCCGCCGTACTGCTCGGCTGCTGGTGGGCGGGCACGGAGGTGGTGCTGAACGCCGACCCCGATGCCGACCTCGCGCTGGTGACCCCGGATCGGATCGACGAGGTGGGCGCCCTCGCGGAAGTGGCGGCGCTGTCGCTGGATCCGATGGGTGCGCCCGTGCGGGATCTGCCGGTCGGCGTCACCGATTTCGCGACCTCGGTGCGGGTGCACGGCGATCAGTTCATGCCGCGCGGCACCGGAGTCGCGCTGGAGGGCGACCTGGTGGCCGAGGTGTTCGACGCCGCGCGCAAGTCGGCGCTGCGCAAGGGCATCGGCGCGGGCGACCGGGTGCTGTCGAGCAGGCCGTGGGAACATGCGAGTGATCTGGTCGACGGACTGCTCGCGGTGCTGGTGGCCGGAGCCTCGCTGGTTCAGGTGGTCAACCCCGATCCGGCGGCGCAGCAGCGGCGGATCGAGACCGAGCGCATCACCGTCACGCTGGACTGACCTCCTACCGGAGTAGGAGCCACCGATCCGCCCGCAGGCCGTTCCCTCCCGCCGCCAACGCCCGTACCGTGGTCTGCATCACAGGAGAGCGGGTGGTGAAGACATGGATCCGGCAGCATGGTGGCGGTGGCTCTTCGCGCAGGGCGTGCCGAGGTTCGTCCTGCGCAATCAGGCGCGGCGTGGTGACCCCTTCGCACGGCTGATCGCCGGGGACGAGGGGATCGACGATCCCTATCCGCTGATCGAGCAGTTGCGCGGAGATCAGCCGCTGGTCCGGACGCCGCTCACCTGGGCGTCGTTCGACCACGAGACGGTGCGGACGATCCTGCGCGACAGCCGCTTCGGCGTGCAGTCGCCGCAGCACTTCGTGCCGTTCGAGGCGGTCAGGTCGCTGATGCCGACCACCCCGCTGCCGCCGAGCCCGGTCGAGCCGCCGTCCATGCTGGTGATCGACCCGCCGGAGCACACCGCCATGCGCAAACCGGTGGCCGCGGCGTTCACTCCGCGCGCCATCGGCAGGCTGCGCGACCGGGTCGCCGGGGTCACCGCCGAACTGCTCGACGGGCTGCCCTCGGACGGATCGGCCGATCTGGTGGCCGCCTACTCCGCGCAGGTGCCGATCGCGATCATCTCCGAGATGCTCGGTTTCCCCGACGCCGACCGCGAGATGTTCCTCGACTGGGGCGATGTGATGTCGCCGCTGCTGGACCTGGGCATCTCCTGGCGGGTGCAGCGGCGCGCGAACCGGGCGATGCACCTGATGAACGACTACCTCGACGACCACATCGCGGCCCTGCGCCGCGAACCCGGCGAGGACATCCTCAGCGCGCTGGTCAGCGCGGGCGATCTGGACCACGACGCGCTCAAGGCGACGGCCAGTCTGCTCATGGGCGCGGGATTCGAGACCACCGTCAATCTGATCAGCAACGGCGTGGTGCAACTGCTGGCCCATCCCGATCAGCTGGCCCGGTTGCGCGAGGAGCCCGATCTGTGGCCCAACGCGGTCGAGGAGATCCTGCGCTTCGACCCACCGGTGCAGGTGACCGGGCGGGTGGCGCTCACCGAACTGGAGCTGGCGGGGGTGCCGTTCCGGCCCGGTCAGGCGGTCACGGTGTCGCTGGCAGGCGCGAACCGCGACCCGAAGGTGTTCGCCGACCCGCAGCGCTTCGATATCGCCCGCGCCAACGCCAAGGACCACCTGTCGTTCAGCAGCGGCATCCACGTCTGTCTGGGCGCGAGCCTGGCCAGGATGGAAGGCGTCTACGCGCTGCGGGCACTGTTCGAACGCTTCCCCGGCCTGAGCCTGGCCGCGACGCCGCGCAGGCGGGAACTGTTCACCCTGCACGGGTATCAGCGGCTGCCCGTGCGGCTGGGCACCCGCACGCCCGCCGGGCAGACCTCGCTCGCCTGAGCGGTCAGCGGAAGCCGACGGCCTGATCGCCCCACGCGCTGTGCAGCGCGTGGTCGGGATCTGCGACCACGCGGTCGATGGCGTCGACCAGCAGAGTGTGGCGGGTGTCGGATCGATACGGCGCCCAGTGCTTGGAGCCGTCCAACGCCGCGGGCACCCCGTGCTCGGCGAAGGCCAGCCAGCGGCGCATCATCCGCCCCGACACCTCGACCGCCTGTTTGCGCCCGCCCAGCCAGAACGTCGGATCCCGGTTGAATGTGCCGAAATTGCCGAACACATAGGGCAGTTCGGTGGCGTGCCCGGCGCCGACCCGGGCCGCCCGCAACATCGGGGTGGCGTGGTCGAAGCGGTAGACCCAGGTCATCGAGTGGGCGGAGTGGCCGTCGGCGACCCAGCGGGCGGGCAGCCGGAAGGCGGCGTCGGTGGAGATGGCCATGGCGCCGCGCGGGGTGGTGAGATCCGGGTAGGCCGAGGCGATCTCGGCGAGCCGCTCGGGTGAGAGGTCGGGATGGCTCCGGGCCACATCGCGCAGCATGATGTTCACCGCTTCCGGAGTGACCGGCATGATCGGCGAACGGAACACCTTGAACAGCGACGCCTCGTCCTTGTTGCTGCCGACGATCAACGGCACCCGATGGGATCGGCCACGCTGGAAGCGGTTGATCGGATAGTCGGGCAGCAGGTCCCCATCGACCACCGGCGCGGCCGCCAGCCGGCCCGGCTCCTTGGTGGGCACCTCGTCGAACAGGGTGCCCGCGGCCTGGACCAGCCGCTGCATCGGCAACTCCGTCAGGTCCGCGACGCGGTGCGGCGACAGGTCGAGGAGTTCGGCGAAGCGCTTGGCCACCGATTCCCCGCGCTGTCGGCCGAATACCGTGGTCGCGGGCGGGCTCTGCGCGATGGCCTTGTGGAACAGGCCCTCGGCCGCCGGGGCGGTGAGCAACGCCGTCACGCAGCCCGCGCCCGAGGATTCGCCGAACAGCGTCACATTGCCGGGGTCGCCGCCGAACGCGGCGATGTTCTCGCGCACCCATTCCAGCGCCGCGATCTGATCGCGCAGGCCGAGGTTGGCGGTGAAGTCCGCCGACAGCGAGGTCAGGTCGAGGAAGCCGAGCACGCCGACGCGGTAGTTCACCGTGACGACGACCACCCCGCCGTGCTCGGCGAGTGCGCGTCCGTCGTAGATGGGCTGGGCCGCGGTGCCCAGGCAGTAGGCGCCGCCGTGCAGCCACACCATGACCGGGCGCGGCGCCCCGGATTCGCTCGGCGCGGCGGGCGCCCAGACATTCAGCCACAGGCAGTCCTCCCCCATCCGCAGCGCGGAATCGACCGGCACCATCGGGCCGAGGGATTGCGGGGAGACCTCGCCCACGGTCAGGCAGTCGCGGACGCCGTCCCAGGATCGTGGCGGGCGCGGCGGGCGCAGGCGGTGGGAACCGGTGACCGGGGCGCCGTAGGGGATGCCGCGCCACACCGCGACGGACCCGGCCGTGGCCCCCCGGACGCGGCCGCTTCGCGTGTGCGCGATCGGCCCGGAGTCCTCGAAGTGGATGCCCGCGTCGGTGTCGTGTCGTGTCGTCATCGCGCACCTCCTGATGTCCTGCGGCGGCGGCCCGCAGCAGCGACGACGAATGCGCCGCGACCTCGGCGGCGTCGGTGCGCCACATCCGCGGGGCCCGCACCTGGTGATCTCTTTCGAGGGTACGTCCGCGAACGACTGTCCGGTCTCGGATCGCCGACGCGAGCCGGGCATTCGCGGCGCTACCCGCGGCGCGCACCGCCCGCTAACCTGGGCCTGTGCCGAACTACAGCTTCCGGTGTCGCCAGTGCGGCGACACGTTCGAGGAAAACCGTCCGATGGCGCGTTCCGGCGAGCCCGCGACCTGCCCGGCCGGGCACGAGGACACGGTCAAACTGTTGACCACCTTCGCCACGGTCGGCCGTTCCGGCGGTGCGCCCGCCGCGACCCCCGCGCCCGCCGCCCCGGCCGGCGGGGGTTGCTGCGGCGGCGGCTGCTGCGGCTAGCGCCTCGGTAACTCTCCCGCTCACGCACGCCCGGAGTCCGTCGGCGGCGTCAGTGCTTGCGGTCGGAGTGCCCGAGGTCGCGATCCGGCGCCACCCGATCACGCACCCGCTGCTTGAGGACAGTGATGTCGGGGAAACCGCCGTCTGCTCGGCGTTCCCACACCTGCTCGTCGTCGACGGTGATCCGGAACACCCCGCCGGAGCCGGGGACGAGCGCGACCTCACCGAGTTCGGTGCCGAACGTGCTCAGCAGTTCCTGTGCCATCCAGCCCGCCCGCAACAACCAGCGGCACTGGGTGCAGTACTCGATCGCGACCCGCTTCATGGGTGAGAACGCTACCGCCGCGCCGAGCACATCGCTCAGCCGTCGATATCGCCGTCGAGGTAACGCCACTGCCCGTCCTCGCGGGTGAACCGGCTCACCTCGTGCAGCACCCCACGCCCGGCGGGCGTGCGATAGTGCGCGACGAACTCGACCACCCCGGTGTCGTCGAACAGGCCGCCGCGCTCGGTGCGCACGATCTCCAGGAACTGCCAGCGGGTGTCGTCCAGATCCAGCCGCGCGGGCCGGGTGCTCGAATGCCACGTGCGCAGCAGGTAGCCGGCGTCGCCCTCGGCGAACGCGGTGTAGCGCGAGCGCATCAGCGCTTCGGCCGTCGCCGCGGGGCGGTCACCGGCCAGCAACGGCCCGCAGCACAGGGCGTAGTCCTGGCCGCGACGGCAGGGGCAGCTCCGCGATGCGCTCATGAACCCATTCTCGCCGGTGTCCCCTCTGCTGACCATCCGGTCGGAGACGGCTCCACCGGGAGAAACTGATCCGCGGGCCGCGCGGCCGCCGATCGCCGATCGCCGAGCGCGATGGCCCGTGCGGACGCGGCGGTCAGTCGAGTTCGGTGCGCACCCAGGCGAATCCGGCGGGGCGGCCGGTCTGCGACAGAACGGAGGACAGGGTGGCGGTCTGTTCGCGCCAGCGGCGCAGGTCCGCCACGGCGGGCGCGAGGTCGTAGTCGTGGTGGTGGGCGGCGCGGGACAGAGCCGACCACAGGGCGGCGACGGCGGCGGCGGTGTCGGGGCCCGCGTAGGTGCGCAGGGCGAGCAACTGGGCGCGCATCGGGCAGCGCGCGAGGGCGGGGGCGAGGCGGTCCCACAGGTCGTCGACGGCCTGTTCCAGGGCCAGGCGCAGGATCCAGGCGGTCGCGCGCGACCAGACGCCGCCTGCCGCGGTGACCTCGCCGTCGAGGAGGCGGTCGACAGCTGCCAGGCGTTCGGCGACGGTCGGGCGTGGCGCGGGATCGTGGTCGCGGCGACGCGTGCGGGTGCGGCGGGCGCCGCGGGTCCGGTCGCTCACCGTCGCAGCCAGGCGATGAATCGTTCGGTTTCGCCGATCAGTTCGCGCATGCCGCGGCCGATCGGCACGTGGGCGGCGGCGGTGATGTCGCGCAGGGCGTCGACCAGCCACTTGCCCTCGCGGGCGAGGTGTTTGTTGAGGTGGTCGACGTTGTAGGTCACGCCCATCACCGCGAGCGCGACCATGGCACGGGTGGTCTGGGCGTTCTCGATGTGGCGCTCGACCTCGCGGTGGTCCATACCCGCGGCGAGCAGGTCACGTCTGCTGCGAGCCAGTGCCGCCGCCTCCACCGCCGAACGGCAGCAGGTGGCGACGAGTTCGTCGGCGATGGCGGGCGGTAGCTGCGGAGTCCGCAGCAGCGAGCGGGCGTCGGCCAGGTAGCGGCGGACCGGGTCGCCGACAGTGCGCACCTCCACCACGGATCGTTCCCGGCGCTGGACTTCCAGCACGTGCGCGTTCAAATCCATGCGGCGCACCGCCTCGGCCAGGCGCTCGTCGTGGGTGAACACCACCACCTGCCGGGTCTCGGCGACCGCGGCCAGGACCGTCGCCAGGCCGTCGACCTTGGCCGGATCCATCGCCTGCACCGGGTCGTCGATCATGACGAAGCGGAACGGACTGTCGGCCACGGTGGCCCGAGGCAGGAACAGCGAGAGTCCCAGAGCGTGCAACTCGCCCTGGCTCATCACGCCGAGCGCCGCGCCGTTCACCTGGTCGACGGTCACATCGAGCAGCACGCGGCGGGCACTGCCCGCATTGCCCTGCAGGCGGATGCCACCCAACTCCACATTGCTCTGCTGGCGCAGGGTCTGCCAGATCCAGCGCGACTGTTCCTGCAGCGGGGCCATCCGCTCGTCGCGCATCCGCACCGTCAGGGCTTTGAGCCATTCCTCGGCCCGCTTGAGCGTGCGCAGTTCGGCGGCATGGCTGTGCACTTCACGGGCGTCGTCGAGCCAGGCGACCAGGCGGGGGGCCAGGGGGCTCCACACGCTGTCGAGGCGTTCGAGCTCCTTCCGGGCGCGGGCGCGCACGGCGGTGAGTTCGTCGGTGAGACAGAGGTGGGCATGGCGCAGACGCTCGGCGAGGTCGCGCGCGTCGGCCGCGGTCACCACAGGCGCGTCCGCCGACTGCGCGGCGGCGACCGGAC
This sequence comes from Nocardia higoensis, assembly GCF_015477835.1. Taxonomy (NCBI): domain Bacteria; kingdom Bacillati; phylum Actinomycetota; class Actinomycetes; order Mycobacteriales; family Nocardiaceae; genus Nocardia; species Nocardia higoensis. Next base: position 2,580,420 of record NZ_JADLQN010000001.1, read on the forward strand.
GCCCAGCGGCGAGCGGACGGGCTTCGTGACGATCTTCTTCGCCGGTGGCCCGCGCGGCTCGATCGACCGGTGTCCGGCCGGTCGCGGGCGCGAAGCCGATGTCGGCCCAGCGGGACCAGGCGCGGCACAGGGCAGCGGTGTCGACGGCGGGCGGGACGGCGCGGGACGGGTCGAGTTCGGCGGGCACCGGGCTCGGCAGGGCGCGGGCGGCCTGCCAGGCGGCATCGAGGTCGCCGCGGGCGGCGGTCACAGCGGCCAGGCGGGCGCCGAGTTCGGTGAGGGTGCGGTCGGTGGCGGCGAGCCAGTCCTGGTCCAGGGTGCCCTGACCGCAGACCGGACAGGCGCAGGCGCTGGTGGCCGCGACGTGGTGGCGAGCGCGGCGCAACAGGTCGAACGTGCGCAGGTCGGCTTCGCTGTCGGTCGTGGTGCGCTCCTCGAGCGTGGCGGCGCACGCGGTGAGCCGGTCGGCGAGAGCGGTGACCTCGGCAGGGTCGGGGATGGTGAGGGCGAGGATGGCCCGCAGGGCGGTGGTGTCGCCGGTGTCGGCGTCACCACGCAGGGAGCCGGCGAGGGTCCCCAGATCCGGGGGATCCGCGCGCAGGGCCGCTGCCGCGCGGGCGGCGCGGTCGTCGGCGAGGGCGTCGAGTTCGGCGATCAGGGCGGCGCGGTCGAGGCGGGAGTGTTTGGCGGCGCGTTCGCCGTCGAGCCTGCGGGTCCGCAGCCGGTCCTGGGCGGCGATGAGTTCGTCGAGGCCGAGGAGTTGGTGCAGGGCGTCGAACAGGTCGCTGGGGCGGCCGTCGACCAGGCTGCCGAGTTCGCTGTAGGACAGGAACGGGCGATAGAGGTCCAGGATCGGCGACCAGGCGGCGACGTCGAAATCGGTGGCGGTGCCGTCGGGGTGGTGCAGCGACCAGCGGGCTTCGTCGAGCGCCGCGTAGGTGTCCCATTCCTTGACGACCAGTGGCGCGGGTTCGGCGCCCGCGGTGAGCAATTCCAGTTCGATGCGGGTGCCCGCGCCGTCGTGCAGGTTGCGCCAGCCCTCCCGCCACTCGGCCGAACGACCGTCCCATCGCCGGTTTCCACCGGTCAGGGCGAGTTCGGCGGCCTCGGCGAAACTGGACTTGCCGCTGCCGTTGCGCCCGACGACCAAGGTCAGGCCCGGTCCGGGCCGCAACTCGAGCTCGGCCTGCGCGCCGATGCCACGGAATCCGCGCACCCGGATCGCCCGCAGGAAGACCCCGGCGACATCGACGCCGTCGGTGGCGCCGAAACCGGTTGCGGGCGCATCGGAGAGGCGGGCGTCGAGTGCGTCCAGGACGACCGTCTCGACCTCGGCGGACACCGTGGGATCGGCGGCGATCCGCTGGGCGACCAGGGCGGCGAGACTTTCCGCACCTGCCGTGTCGAGCGACCGCTGCCAACCCACTGCGGGTAATCCCCCTCCAGCACGGCCGGATCCGCCCCGCGTCCGGCGTCCGTTGTCGAAAACCGAAGGGAACGCTACCCGATGGCCCGGGTTCCGCACATCGGCCGAAGAACGGACACCGACCGGGAAGCGGACGCCGGCGGAAGTCCTCGCGCGAACCTGCCCGCAAGGGATGGCAATGGCCATCGAAGGAGCCGCTGCGCTTCGATGTCCACCCCTCGACCAACCCAGACGGGCAGCTCGACGCGAAGCACCCGCGAGGCGGGTGGTCCGGCGGAGCCGAACAGGACAGAATGCCAGACCGGTTGGTTCGGCGCAAGTCGACGTCGCCCGCGAATTCCGCCCGGGCACAATCGTTTCCGTGAAAACGCCAGGGGCCAGCGGTCGCGGTGTCGGTGCTCTCGGGTAGAAATCGGGCCAGAGACAGCGACCGCACCGACTCCGAGGACGACACTCATCCGATGACAGCCAGGCCGGCCACGACCCGCACGCCCGATCCGGCGACAGCCGCGCAGCGGCGGCGCCGGGTCACCGCGGGCCTGGCCGAACTCGATATCTGGCTGGCCGATCAGGTGCGCACCGGCCTGGCCAGGATCGACGGGTCCACCGGGGCGTTCGAGGCGATGGCGGCGCGGATGGTCGATGCCCAGGCTCCCGCCGTCGCCGCCCGGCTGCGTGCGCTCGCCTACGGCGACCGCGCCGCCGCCGACCGGCCACGCCGGATGCTGGCCGAACTCGCGGCTCTGCACCTGCTGGTCACCGCCCATCGCGATCTCGACGATCTACCCGAGGCGCAGTCCGCCACGGTCCGAACCCACATCGGCTACCCGATGCCCACCGCGAGTGTTCGGGAACGGCCCGCTGTGCGCGACCACTGGATGACCCTGGGGATCCGGGTCAGCGCCGAGGACCGGCTGCACACCAGGCGCACCTGGCTGCGCGGCCGCCGCACCCACCAATGGGCGCTGCTCGTCGAGCACAGTTTCGGCGACGATCCCGCCTTTCCCGCGACCGCCCCGCCGCCGGGGCGGATGGTCGACGCCGAGGTGCACTACTACCCGGGCGCCCCGCGGCTACGAGCGCTGTGGGGTGTCCGGCACGGGGCCGAGGAGCCTTTCACCACCCTTCCCGCCGCGGCGCCCACCCGAGCATCGGTCCCGGACAGCGGCCACGCGCGGCCCGGCCGCGGGCCTGGCCCCGACAGCGGTCGCGGCGCGGATATCCGAGACGCCAACGGCCGCGGCCCGGACCTCCGAGGCGCCCGCGACCCGGAAGTCGAGAACGGCTGCGACCCGGACCTCGAAGGCGACGGCGACTGCGCTGCGGCGGCCGCCGCCTACGCCTCGGCACTCACGGCGGACCCGTGGCTGCGCTCGTGGCCGGTTCTGCTGCGCGAGGTGATCCCCGCCGTCGACGGCGGGCGGCAGGTGCTGGTGGACCGGGCGGGTGCGGCGCTGCCGATGACCGGTCTCGAGCAGCCGTGGCGGATGCTCGGTACAGCGGGCGGGCATCCGGTGACGGTCGTGGGCGAGTGGACCGCCGACGGGCTGGTGCCGATCTCGTTGCTGGCCCAGGGGGAGATCGTCGACGTGCGCGAGCCGGACGCCCTCGCCGACCCGACGCGCGCGGCAGACGCGCCGGACATGCTGACCCCGTCCCCACCCGACGACCTGACCACGACAGCGCTGCTCGGCACGGCCCACCGGTCGCTCGATTCGCAACGCCTCCCGCCGCCGGTCGCCGAGCTGGTCGCCGAGCTGTCCGGCGACCCGCCGCGGGTGCTCTTGGCGGCCGCGGCTCTGCGCGAGGCCTACGACCGCGCCGCGCGCACTCCGGAGACCGCCACGCCGCCCGCTCCCGCGCCCGACGACCCGCGACGGCTCCTGCCGGGTCCCGCGGCGGTCCGCCTGTCGGACATGCTGCGGGTGCGCTCGCCGTTCCTTCCCGAGTGGTTCGAGGCCGCGCTCCCCCACGACTACCGCGCGCCCGACGCGCTGTGCGCGCGACTGCTCGAGACCGCCCGCGCCGACCCGGCCCTTCGCGACCCGCTGCTGCGCCTGGCCGGTGCTCGCGGGCGCTGGCTGGCCGCGCGGCATCCGACCTGGCACGAGTTGTTCGCCGACGCCTCACCCGGGCACGGCGCCATGCCACCGGCGACCGGGCGAACGACCTCGGACACCTGGCTGTCCGGCCCGCCCGCGCATCGGCGCGACCGGCTCGCAGGCCTCCGCCGCCGCGACCCCGAGACCGCCCGCCGCGTCCTCGAGCAGGCGTGGCCGGAGGAACCCGATCCGGGCAGGGCCGAGCTGCTCGCCGTCCTCGCCGACGGGCTCGATTCCGGCGACGAGCCGTTGCTGGAAGCCGCACTGGACGACCGCCGCTCCGACGTCCGTCGCACCGCCGCGGGTCTGCTCGCCGTGCTGCCGGACTCGGCCTTCGCCGGCCGGATGCGGGCGCGCGCGGCGCGCTGGCTGCGGATCGAGCACACCGGGGATGTCGTGGCGGTGCACGTGGACATCCCCGAGGACCTCGACGACACGGCCCGGCGAGACGGCATCACCGACCGCACCGTCGAGTTCAGCTACCGCTGGAACGGCGTGCCCGACTACGCGGCGGGCCGGTTGCGGCAGCTGGTGGCCGCGACGCCGCTGAACCACTGGCGGGCATCGGCCGGCGAGCCGCGCGCGGCACTGCGGGCGCGGGTTCCCGACCGCTACCGCCAGCCGCTGCTGGACGGCCTGCTCGACGCCACCCTGCATCAGCGTGACCCCGCCTGGGCCGCGGCGTTGTTCGCCAACGGCGTCCCCTCCGACACCGCACTGCTGCGCCGCCGCGAACTGTTCGCGCTCATGCCGTGCCAGGCCCGGGTGGCCCACCTGCGCCGCCTGGACAGCGCTTGGCTGTCGGAGCTGGAGGCCCTGCTGCCCGCGATGGAGCACCCCTGGCCGCAGGAGCTGGCCCAGCACGTGATCCTGTTGCTGTTGGAGCGGGCGCGGATCTGCGAACAGAACCAGGGCGCGCACGGCACCGGGCCCGCCGCGCATCGGTCGCTGCTGACCGCGGCCGCCACCCACCTGCCCGTCGACGCGACGGGGCTGGTCGGGGTGGCGGCGGGCCGCTGCGCCGACCCCACCTGGCAGCGAGCCTTCGACCGGCTCGCCGACGATCTCACCCACCGCTCGAAGATGCTCGAGGAGTTGCAGCAGTGACCACCCCCGACCGGACCGCCACACCGGAGTTGTTGCGTCCGCACGCCGAGCAGGCCTTCGCCGCGGAACTGCGCGCGCTGGCCGCCGCCGACGAGCGCCCGCGCCCGCCGTCGTGGCGGCTGTCGCCGTGGGCGGTGGTCACCTACCTGCTCGGCGGCACCCTCGCCGACGGCACCGTCATCACCCCCAAATACGTCGGCCCGCGCCGGTTGATGGAGGTCGCGGTCGCCACGCTGGCCACCGATCGCGCACTGTTGCTGCTCGGCGTCCCCGGCACCGCGAAAACCTGGGTGTCGGAACATCTCTCGGCCGCCATCGCCGGGAATTCGACGTTGCTCGTGCAGGGCACCTCCGGCACCACCGAGGAGTCCGTGCGCTACGGCTGGAACTACGCGCGGCTGCTGGCCGAGGGCCCCACCGAGGCCGCGCTGGTGCCCTCCCCCGTGCTGACGGCGATGCGCGGCGGCTCCCTGGCCCGCATCGAGGAACTCACCCGCATCCCTTCCGACGTGCAGGACGCGCTCATCACGGTGCTCTCCGAGAAGACCCTCCCGGTTCCCGAACTGGGCACGGAAGTGCAGGCCGCCAAGGGGTTCAACGTGATCGCCACGGCCAACGACCGCGACCGCGGTGTGCACGAACTGTCCTCGGCGCTGCGCCGCCGGTTCAACACCGTGGTGCTGCCGCTGCCCGCCGACGAGGAGGACGAGGTCGCCATCGTCGCCCGCCGGGTCGAACAACTCGGCGCCGCACTGGAACTGCCACCGGTCCCGGCCGCCGCCGACGAGGTGCGCCGGGTGGTGCGGGTCTTCCGTGAACTGCGCTCCGGGGTGACCTCCGACGGCCGCACCAAACTGAAATCCCCCTCGGGCACCTTGTCGACCGCCGAGGCGATTTCGGTGCTCACCAACGGAATAGCGCTGTCCACCCACTTCGGCGACGGCGTGCTGCGGCCGACGGATATCGCGGGGGCCCTGCTCGGCGCGATCGTGAAGGATCCGGTCGCCGACACCGCCGTGTGGACCGAGTACCTGGAAGCCGTCGTGCGGGAGCGCCCCGACTGGGCCGATTTCTACCGCGCCTGCCGCGAGGTCACCGGTTGACCCGCGCATCGGCAACGGCCGATCCCGGCGCCGCCGGGCCCACGACGATGACCGGCGTGCCGGGCGAGAACCACTCGCCGACAACGAGTTCCGTCGCGCCGGAATCAGCCGAGGCGTACGCGCCCGGGACCGGCCGGGCCGAGGACGCGGTGACCCGAGTGTTCGGCATCAGGCACCACGGGCCGGGTTCGGCGCGCTCGCTGGCGACGGCATTGGCGTACTTCCGGCCCGACGCGATCCTGATCGAAGGTCCGGCCGACGCGGATCCGCTGATCGCCCATGTCGCCGACGAGAGCATGATCCCGCCGGTCGCGCTGCTGGCCTACGTACCCGCCGGTCCCGACCGCGCGGCGTTCTGGCCGTTCGCGGTGTTCTCCCCCGAGTGGCAGGCCCTGCGCTACGCATCGGCGCACTCGGTCCCGGTCGGCTTCTGCGATCTGCCCGCGAGCATGGTGCTGGCCGCCGACGAGGCTCCCGGCGACCGCTCCGACCCGTTGGCCCGGCTCGCGGCGGCCGGCGGCTACGACGACGCCGAAAGGTGGTGGGACGCGGTCGTCGAGTCGGCGCCCGGCGCGAAACGCCCGCTCGGCACGGACACCGCCGGTTCCGCGCGGGCGGATCGGGGAACCCGAACCGGCGCGGAACCCTCGCCCGAGCACGGCGCGGCCGAACTCTCCGGCGGGGGCTCGATCGATGAATCCCGCTCCGACAGCGACATCTTCGACGCGTTGATCGAGGCGATGGCCGCCCTGCGCGAGGACGCCGGGCACATCGACGAGCACACGCTGCGACGCGAGGCGTACATGCGGCAGGCGATGCGCAAGGCCGTCAAAGGCGGTGCGCGCAGGCTCGCGGTGGTGTGCGGCGCCTGGCACGCGCCCGCGCTGGCGGGCCCGCTCGGGCCCGCGGCTCCGGACGCCCGGTTGCTGAAGGGTATGCCGAAGGTCAAGGCGAGCCTGACCTGGATCCCCTGGACGCATTCGCGGCTGGCGAGCACGTCGGGTTACGGCGCGGGGATCGGCTCGCCCGGGTGGTATCACCACTTGTTCACCGCCACCGAGCAGCCGATCGTCCGCTGGCTGACGCGGGTGGCGGGGGTGTTGCGCGCCCACGATCTGCCGGTGTCGAGCGCGCACGTCATCGAGGCCGTGCGGCTGGCCGACACGCTCGCCGCCCTGCGGGATCGTCCGCTGGCGGGATTGTCGGAGGTGACCGAGGCGGTGCGCGCGGTGATGTGCGGCGGCGACGAGACGATGGTGCGGGTGGTGACCGACGAACTCGTCGTCGGAGAGGCACTCGGCGCGATCCCGGACCGCGTCCCCACGGTCCCGCTGGACGCGGATCTGCGGGCCACGGCGCGCAGGTTGCGGTTGAAGCAGGAGCCCACCGGGCGGGCGGTCGATCTGGACCTGCGCAAGGAACGGGAGCGGGAACGCTCGCATCTGCTGCACCGGCTCGCCCTGCTCGGCATCGATTGGGGCACCCCGGCCACCAGCGACGTGCGGGCGACCGGCACGTTCCGGGAGAGCTGGACGCTGCGCTGGCGCCCGGAATTCGCGGTGGCGGTGATCGACGCGTCACGCTGGGGCACGACGCTGCGAACCGCGGCGGAGGCGAAGATCCTCGACACCGCCGCCGGGCCGGATCGCAGCCTGGCCGACCTCACCGACGCCCTCGAACGAGCACTGCTCGCCGACCTCACCGGCGCCGTGCCCGCGCTCATCGACCGGCTGGCCGAGGTCGCCGCGCTCGATCACGATGTCACCCATCTGCTGGCCGCGCTGCCGGGCCTCGTCCGGACGCTGCGCTACGGCGATGTGCGCGGTACCGACACCACAGCACTGGCGGGGGTGGCCGACGGTCTGCTGCTGCGGGCCTGTGCCGGCCTGCCCGGCGCGGTCACCGGTCTGGACACCGCGGCTGCCGAGCAGTTGCGCGGCCAGCTCGACGCCACACACCTGGCCATCCACACCCGCGACGATGCCGCCGCCACCCTCATGTGGACCGACGCGCTCACCCGGCTGGCGAACCGCGACGACGTGCACGGCGCGCTGGTCGGGCGGGCCGTGCGGCTGCTCACCGACGCGGGCGTGCTCACCTCCGGTGATGCGGCCGTCCGGCTTTCGGCGGCACTGTCGGTGGGCGCCACCGCCGCGCAGAAAGCGTCCTGGGTCGACGGTTTCGTCGGCGGGCAGGGTCTGCTCCTGGTGCACGACCGCCCGCTGTTGCGGCTGATCGACCGGTGGCTGCGCGGACTCGACGACGAGCAGTTCATGGAGACGCTGCCGGTGCTGCGACGGACCTTCGGTGCATTCGAATCGGGCGAGCGGCAGGCGATCGGGCGGGCCGTCCGCGATACCGGCGCCCCCACCCCGGCGCCCGCGGTCGCTCCGGCGGCGCTCGACGACGAACGCGGACGCCGCGCGATGGGCACCGTCGCCGCCCTGCTCGGCATCTCCGGGAGGGACGGCCTGTCCAGGAAGCGCGGCCCGTCCGGGGAGGACGGCGACTCCGGGGAGGACGGCGACTCCGGGGAGGACACTGATGCCTGACACCCCCGATACCGGCGACACGCATGCCCGCCGTTGGCGCCTGGTGCTCGGCGCCGCCGCCGAACCCGAGCTCGGCGGTCTCGGCACGGCCGAGGACACGGCAGTGGACCGGGCGCTCGGCGCGCTCTACAACACCGGCGACGAACCCGGCGGCGTCCGCGGCGGCGGGCTGGGCGGGTCTGCCCCGCGCGTGGCGCGCTGGCTCGGCGACATCCGCACCTATTTCCCGTCCACCGTCGTCGAGGTGATGCAGCGCGACGCGATCGACCGGCTGGACCTCACCGAACTCCTGCTGGAACCGGAACTGCTCGCCGCCGTCGAACCGGACGTGCACCTGGTCGGCACCCTCATCGGCCTCAATCGCGTCATGCCCGAGACCACCAAGCAGACCGCACGGCAGGTGGTCGCCCAGGTGGTGCGCGGGATCGAGGAGCGCATCGCCACCCACACCCGCGCGGCTGTCGGCGGCGCGATCGACCGGGCCGCCAGGACCTCGCGGCCCGCGCCGCGAGATATCGACTGGGACCGCACTATTCGCCGCAATCTCGCGAGCTATCTGCCCGAATACCGCACCGTGGTGCCGAAACACCTGGTCGGCTACGGCCGCAAGAGCCGAGCCGTGCGCCGCGAAGTGGTCCTGGCCATCGACCAGTCCGGCTCGATGGCCGCCAGCGTCGTCTACGCCTCGGTGTTCGGCGCGGTCCTGGCCTCCCTGCGTTCGATGCGCACCCACCTGATCGCCTTCGACACCGCGGTCGTCGACCTGACCGATCAGCTCGACGACCCGGTCGAGGTGCTCTTCGGCACCCAGCTCGGCGGCGGCACCGACATCAACCGCGCCCTGGCCTACTGCGAGTCGCTGATCACCCGCCCCGACGACACCCTGGTCGTGCTGGTCTCGGACCTCTTCGAGGGCGGCATCCGCGCCGAGATGCTGCGGCGTGTCCGATCCATGCGCGAATCCGGCGTCCAGGTGGTGGTCCTGCTCGCCCTCAGCGACGAAGGCGCCCCGGCCTTCGACCACGACAACGCCGCTGCCCTCGCCGGGCTCGGCATCCCCGCGTTCGCCTGCACTCCCGACGCCTTCCCCGACCTGCTCGCGGTCGCGTTCGATCGTGGGGACATCGGTGCGTGGGCGGATGCGCATGCCGGGCGATCCGGCCGACGCTGACGCCGGATCCCCGCGCTCGGTGGTCGTCGCGGAGTCCTCGCTTTCGCGTCACCGCATCAGACGGTCGGCGGCACCAGCGACGGGCGCGTCCGTGGTCGCCACGCACACCGTCGCGGCGGGGTGCGGGCACCGGTGAGTAGGCTCCCCGCCGGAAACGAACGAGCGCGCGACGGGATTCGTCGCGCGCTCGTACCGGGGTGGGGTCGTCAGAGATCTGCGATGGCCGCCAGGGGTGGCGTGCGGGCCGCGCGGATGGCGGGCCACACGGCGGCCAGCACACCCACGACAGCCGCGGCGATCAGCACCGCGATCAGCTGGCCCCACGGAACAGCGATCTGGTCGATACCGAAATCGCGCAGAGTGCGCAGGAATCCGACCCCCAGGCCGAGACCGAGGACGACGCCGACGATCGCGCCGAACACCGCGATCAGCACCGACTCCAGGTAGATCGTGCGCCGGATCTGCGAGCGCAGCGCGCCGACCGCGCGCAGCATGCCGATCTCGCGGCGACGCTCCACCACCGACAGTGCCAGGGTGTTGATGATGCCGAGGATGGCGATCACCACCGCCAGGGCGAGCAGACCGTAGAGGACGGCCAGCATGGTGTTGATCTGCTGGCCCTGGGTGCCCTTGAACTCCTCGCGGTCCTGGACCTGCACGATCACGAACTGATCGGTGGCTTGCTCCAGCTCGGCACGCAGCGCGGCCGGGTCGACGCCGTCCTTCGCGGTGACCAGGACGAAGAAGTTGCTGCGGAACGTGGGCGGGGTGACCTCCTCGAAGACCGAAGGCGAGACCACCAGTTCCGACAGCAGCGGGGTGTTGCGGTAGATGCCCGCGACGGTGACCGCGACCTTCTGATTGCGGTCCAGCCCGGTCAGTTCGGTGCTCTGGCCGACACTCAGGCCGTGCTCCTCGGCTTCGTTCTGCGAGACGAGGATGTCGCGGTCACCGATCGTCGCGGTGCCTTCGAGGATCTCGTAGTTCAACGCCCCGCCGATCGGGCCGTCCGGGGAGACGCCGGTGGTCCGGTCGTCGCCGATGCGGACCACCACGCCGCGGAAACCGACCACCTCGGCGGCGTCGGGCACATTCGCGCGCACCGCGTCGGGCACCGCGAGCGGCAGGCCGATGACCTGCTGCGGAGGCCCGGTGAGCACGAAATCGGACTGCACGCCCTTGTCGACGAGCACCCCGATGCTCTCCTTGGCCGAAGCGCCGAGCATGCCGATCGCGGTGACCAGCATGAGGCCCAGGGTCAGCGCGAAGGCGGTCGCGGCGGTGCGGCGCGGATTGCGCACGGCGTTGTTGCGCGCCATCCGCCCGACCGGTCCGAATGGCTTGAACAGCATGCCGAGCGCGCCGACCACCGGCTGGGACAGCGCGGGCGAGGCCAGCAGCACCGCCAGGATCAGCGCGAGTGCGCCGATGCCGACGATCGTGGCCGCGGTGCCGCCGGTCGACTGCGCGCCGAGCACGACCAGCCCCACGCCGACCACCGCGAGGACCACGCCGACGAGGGTGCGCACCTGCAGCGATTCGCCTGTCGAGGCGAACTCCTCGCGCATCGCCTCCACCGGCGGGATCTTGGCGGCCCGACGCGCGGGAGCGTAGGCGCTGACCACGGTGACCAGCAGGCCCACCAGCAGCGCGACCAGCACGGTGCGCGGCAGCACCGCCATCGAACCGGTCGGTACACCGAGGTCGAAGGCATTGAGCAGCTCGGACAGGCCGAACGCCAGGGCGATGCCGCCCGCGAGCCCGAGCAGACTGCCGATCACGCCGATGACCAGTGCTTCGACGACCACCGAATTGCCGACCTGCCTGCTGGAGGCGCCGATGGCTCTCAGCAGCGCCAGTTCGCGCAGGCGCTGGGCGACGATCATCGAGAAGGTGTTGTAGATGATGAAGGTGCCGACGATGAGCGCGATCGCGCCGAAGGCCAGCAGGAAGTAGTTGAGGAACTCGAGCGCCTCGGAGATCTGCGCCTGCAGGTCCGCGCGCACCTGTTCGGCATTGCGGACCGCGTAGTCCGGCAGCGCCGCGGCGAGCCGGTCGCGCAGTTCGTCGGGGTCGGTTCCGGGCGCGGCGGCGATGTCGATGTGCGCCACGTGCTTTCCGTCGGTGAACAGTTCGCGGGCCTGCGCCTCCTCGAAGAGCAGGCCGACGTAACCGCCGACGTCGGTGGGCACGTCGTAGATGCCGGTCACCGTCACGTCGATCACCGGCATCTGCTGCGCGCCCGCCGAGGGGATCAGGACCTTGGTGCGGTCACCGACGCGCAGTCCGGCCCGTTCCGCGGCGCTGTTGTTGATGGCGACCTCGCCGGGGCGGGCGGGTGGCGTGCCCGCGAGGAAGGTCGCGGTCTCGCCGACGGCCTGATCCGGCGGCAGGTAGGACTCGCCGACGCTGGGCGCGCCACCGGTCTGCACCGGCTTCGTGCCCTCCGGGTCGAGCAGCAGGATCACGCCGCTCACCGCCGGGGCGACCGCGCGCACCCCCTCGGTCTGCTTCACCTGCTCGACGACCTCGATCGGCACGCCGAAGGACTGCATCTCCTCCGTGCTCACCCGCACGTCCACGCCCTTGGCCTCGTCGGCGAAGATACCGTCGAAGGTGCGCTGCAAGGTATCGGTGAAGACGAACGATCCGGCGATGAAGGCCGTGCCGAGCACGACCGAGAGCAGGGTCAGTGCCAGGCGCACCTTGTGCGCGGCCAGATTGCGCAAGGCGACCTTGCGCATGGGAGACGACGCCATCAGAGCTTCTCCAGTGCCTTCATCCGGTCGAGCACGGACTCCGCGGTGGGATCGCGTAGTTCGTCGACGATCCGGCCGTCGTTGAGGAACACCACCCGGTCGGCGTAGGCGGCGGCATAGGGTTCGTGGGTGACCATGACGACGGTCTGGTCGAACTCGTCCACGGCGGTGCGCAGGATCGAGAGCACTTCGCCGCTGGACCGCGAATCCAGGTTGCCGGTGGGCTCGTCGCCGAAGATGATCTCCGGCTTGCCCGCCAGCGCCCGCGCGCACGCGACGCGCTGCTGCTGACCGCCGGAGAGCTCGCTGGGGCGGTGGGTGAGCCGGTTGGCCAGGCCGAGGCGGTCGACCACGGTGTCGAGCCACTGCTGGTCGGCGGTGCGACCGGCGATGTCCAGCGGCAGGGTGATGTTCTCCAGCGCGGTGAGCGTCGGCACCAGGTTGAACGCCTGGAAGACGAAGCCGATGCGGTCGCGCCGCAGCATGGTCATCTGCTTGTCGTCGAGGTCGGTGAGGTCGGTGTCGCCGATCCGCACGACGCCCGAGGTCGCGCTGTCGAGGCCGGCCAGGCAGTGCATCAGGGTGGACTTGCCCGAGCCCGAGGGCCCCATGATCGCGGTGAACTCGCCCTTGGCGAATTCCACCGTGACTCCGTCCAATGCCCTGACCTGGGTGTCCGCCGAGCCGTACACCTTGGTCACGTCGATGGCGCGCGCCACGATCTCCCCCGGACGCACCGGGTCCGCTGATTCGACGCCAACAGCTTGCGATGTCATGCCCACCAGTCTGTCGTGTCGCCCCGGCCCGCGCCATCAGGGAAACCCCCCACGTCACGGGGGCAGGCGGCTCAGGTGAACGGCCAGGCCGCCAGCCGGTCGGCGGCGCGGGACTCGTAGGGGAGCGCGCCGAGGGCGCGAGCGCGCCTGTGTGCGGCCTGCACCTCCGCCCGCGCGCCGGGGAGCCCGAGGATGCCGCGCGCGGTGCCACGGTAGAGGCCTGCCGGGCCGAGGCACACCAGCCCCGGCCACTGCACCAGCAACGTCTCGCCCCAGCCACGGGTCAGCGGTTCCAGTTCGGCGGTCAGTTCGCCGACGCGACCACGGTGGCGGGGCGCGAGCCTGCCGACCGAGAGCAGAGCTTCGATCAACAGCGGTGCCCGAACCACCACGCGCGGCCCGTGCCACCTGCCCGGCAGGGCGAGGATCGACTCGATCGTGGCCAGCGCGCGTTCGTGGTCTCCGTCCTGCGCCGCGGCCATGGCGACGACCAGCGCGAAGTCCTCGTCGAATTCCTCGGCCATGCGGCTCGCGGCGGCCAGCGCCTCCCCGAGGCGGCCTCGGTGCCACAGTTCGATCGAGTTGCTCGTCAGTATCGATGCTTCGGCGAGCAACCGGGCGCGGTCGTCGACGGCGCCGAGATCCTCGGCGAAACGGGTGGTCAACGTCTGCGATCGGGCATAGTCGCCGCGCAGGAGCGCGACCATGACCTGCCACCACAACTGGGTGGCGGCCAGATCCGCGCCGCCGTCGTCGGCCAGCCGGGTGAACTCGGCCGAGAGCCTGCGCACCAGCCGCAGATCGCCGGACTCCAGTGCGCACACACGGCGCAAATGCACCGCTGTCGCCCGGGCCGCGCGGTCGTGGCCTGCCAGCTCCTCCAGTTCTTCGGCGATCTTGCGCCGGTCGGCGACGGTGGTCGGATCCCAGGTGCACAGGAATTCGGCCAGCAGCACTTGCGGCCACGAACGGCTGCCCGGCGCACTGCGCGCCTGCGCGTCGGCGAGGGCGTCGAGATCGCCTTCCAGACCATGGATGGCGCGGTCGGCGGCCTCGATCGCCTGTATCTCGGCGACCAGGTCGTTGTCCAAGCGCAGACGATGGACCAGCGCCTGGTTGCGCAGCGCCGACGAACCCGACTGCACCACACCGTATCCGGAGAAATAGCCGGCGACCCCGCGGGCGGCGGCGAGCAGTGCGGTCGCGGCCAGTCCCGGCCAGTCCGCGCGGTCGGCGCAGTGGCGGCCCGCGCGGTCGAAGCACGCGGTGGCGGCGTCGTAGCGGCCGAGGCGATTGTGGGCCTGGCCAGCCAGCAGATCGAATTCGATCAGCAGTGCGGTGTCGGCGGGGTCGGTGTGGCCGGTTCCGCGTGCGGCGAACTCGGCGCATTCGGTGGCCGCGTCCGTGCGCAGCGCGTCGCGGGCGGCCGCCAGGCAGGCGTGCGCGGCCCGCGGGTCGAGTGAGCCGAGGGCGGCGGCGCTGCGGTGCAGGGCCAGCGCCGCGTGCGCGTCCGGGCGCTGCTGGTCGATGGTGTCGGCGACCAGCGCGTGCCACCGCGCGGTGCGCAGGTCCCCGAGGGTGGCCAGGACAGCGGCGCGCACGAGTTCGTGGCCGAAGGCGATGACGCCGTCGGCGACGGTGACGACCCGAGCGGCGACGAGTTCACCGACCCGCTCGTCGAATCCGGGCACGGCCGATGGCTCCGTGCGCTGCCCCTCCCGCAGGGGAGCCGGCCTGCCCTGGCGCCTGTCGTCGGCCCCGGCGAGCAGGGCGACGGGCGCCTGCAGGCCGAGCACGGCCAGCAACTCGGCGAGTTCCCTGGCCGAGTCGGACACGACGCCCAGTTTCGCGGCGGTGATCTCGGCGGCACTGCCGGTGTCCAGCGCGCGGCCCGCCCGGACGAGATCGCACAGCTGCGTGGCGACGAAAGGGCTGCCCGCGCTCAACTCGACGATCCGGCCGGTCACGTCGGGGTCGGCGACCCCGACCTCGGCGCGCACCAGATCGCGCACCGCGGCATCGGGCAACGGCGTCAGTTCGACCGCGAGGTGCGTGCCCGCGGTGCGCAGCGCCCGCAGCGCCGCGTCCACCTCGCCGGGCAGCGGGCCGGGGCGGACGGCGAGCACGAGGAGCACGGGGTGCGTGCGCAGCGCCCGCATCGCGGCCGCGACCACGCGCAGCGAATCGGGGTCGGCCCGGTGCGCGTCGTCGATGACCGCCAGTACCCGGCCGGTCTCCCTGGCGACCTCCGCGAACAGTGCCGACAGCGCGCGCGAGGTCACCGGCTCCGGCACCGGACGACCCGCCAGTGCCGCCTGGTCCAGCCACGGCATCAAGGTGGCCAGGGCCGACGCGCCGCCGTCGCCTGCTCCCGCGGTGACGAAGGCGTCCCCGCCGTGGCGGCGCACGGCGTCGTCGACGACGGCGGTCTTGCCCAGGCCCGCCGCGCCGCGCACCGTCACGACGGTCAGTCCCCGCCGGGACCGGTCCACGGCTCGATCGAGCACGGCGGCGACGTCGTCACGCCCGGACAGCCGCGGCCTCGGCTCCGGAACCGGGACGGTCGCCGGAGCGCGGATCTCGCTCTCCACCCGGACCGTGTCGGGTGCGGGGTCGAGGCCGAGATCCGCACGCAGGTCGCGGCGCAACCGGACCAGCGCGTCGAGGGCCTCGGAGGTCCGCCCGCAATCGCGCAGTGCCAGCGCCAGCAGCCGGGCAGTGCCCTCGCGATGGGGATGCCTGGCGCATTCGTCGCTGAGCAGAGTCACCGCGTGCCCGGCGCGGCCGAGCACGAGCAGGCCCTCGGCGCACATGTCGACCAGTTCGGCGCGCAAGTCCGCCAGCCGCGTCCGCTCCGGCGCGAGTTCGGCGATGTCGCCGACGTCGGCGAGCGCTTCGCCGCGCCAGAGTCCGAGCGCGTGTTCCAGCATGCCGACCGCACGCGGCACGTCGCCGTCGGCGTGCGCCGCCCTGGCGTCCCGGGACAGCAGATCGAGCAGATCGAGGTCGGTGCCGGATCCGCCGCAGCGCAGCACATATCCGTTGGGCCGGGTCTCGATCCGGACATCGGGCAGCGGAGCCAACGTTCTGCGCAGACGCGACACATAGCCCTGCAGGGTGACCAGAGCGCTACCGGGAGGAGATCCACGCCAGAGCAGCTCACACAGATACTCGGCGCTGCGCGTGGTGCGTTCGGCGGCGAGGATGACGAGCAGATCGGCGTGCTTGCGCGCGGGAACGGCGATCGGTGATCCGTCGGGCGCACGCACCTCCAACGGCCCGAGCACCGCGACGGCGGGCGCGTCGTCGGACCAGTCGCGCACCAGCGTCACACCAGCGCCCTCGCCGACTCTCGGTTCATGACACACACTCGAGAACTCCTGCCAACGACCACCGGCGCGGAGCGGACCCCCGGCCCGTCCCGAGAGACTGTACTGCGGATGTGCGGTGCGGCGCTGGCCATCGGCGGCCCGCTGTGCATCGCGGGCGGCACCATCCATCCGATCGTCGACGGCAAGGGCCATTCGGTCGAAGCGCTCACCAGCCCGGGCACCCCGCTCGCGCAGTCCCTGCTCGGCATCGGCACCGTCCTGCTCGTCCTGGGCCTGCCCGGCCTGTACGCCTGGATGCGCCCGCGTCTGGGCACCGTCGGTTTCATCGGTCTGCTCTGCTACCTGGTCGGCAACATCACCACCGCCGCCGGGCACCTCACCGTCGAACTGTTCGTCGCCCAGCGGCTGGCCTCCGATCCCGCCACCGCCCACCTGATCGCCGACAACGACAACATGATCGACAGCACCGCGTTCCTGATCTTCAACCAGGGCGGCGGCCTGGTCATGCTGACCGGCATGGGTCTGCTCGGCGCGAGCATGCTGCGCAACGACACGGTCCCCCGCTGGATCGCGGTGCTCACGCTGATCGGCATGGTCGCGTTCTTCCTGCCCATGCCCGCCGTCCAGCACCTCACCGGGTTCGTCTGGGAGGCGCCGCGCGGCATCGCCGTCGCCGCCCTGGGCATCCTCATGCTGCGTCACACCGATGGATTGCGGCGCTGGGCCGGGCCCCTGCGCGGCGCACCCGCTCCCGTCCCCGCCGCATGACCCTCGGTTCGCCGCGCCGCCGATCTCCCCGGCCGCGCGGCGAATTCACGATCTAGCGCAGGATCATCAGCGCCGACTTCTCGATACGGTCGGCGATCTGCGAGTACGAGCCGTAGCCCATGCCCGCGCGCACGAGCGCGCCCGCGTACAGCAGTTCGAGCGATTCCACGACGTCCGGATCGGCCTCGGGCCCGAGCGCGCGCACGATGCGCTTACGGATCTCCGCGCCGATCCGGTCGCGCAGGTGCGCCACATCGGGATCGCGGCCGAGCAGCGCACTGGTGACCGCGCCGGAGAGTTCCTGCTCGTCGGCCACCAGCAGCGCGATATCGCGCAGCTCGGCGATCACCCGCACGACCGGATCGTCGGAGTCGCTGGCGGGACTCTGCGAAGCCACGAGCCTGCGCCAGAAGATCTCGGCGACCAGGTGTTCCTTGGAGGAGAAATAGGTGTAGGCCGTCGCCGTGCCGACTCCCGCCGCCGCGGCGACCAACCGGATCGTCATGCCCGCGAAGCCCTCACGCGCGAGCACCTCCACCGCGGCCTTGGTCAGCTTGTCGACGGTGTCGGCCTGCTTCCCGCTCAGACGCCGCCGGGTGGCCTCGACCGGAGTGGAGTTTTTTTCGGACATGTGTCCAGACACTATCAGTTCTTGGCGGCGGCCACTCCCGCGCGACGCCCGTAGAAGCTGCCGTCACCCAGGGACGCACCGCTGACGTAGCCGCCCGCGGCCAGGCCGGAGGTGCAGCGGCCCGCGGCGAACAGGCCGGGGATGGGTTCGCCGCTGACGTGCAGGACGCGCGAATCGAGGTCGGTGCGCAGGCCGCCCAACGTGAATCCCGCGGTCATGCCGCGCAGATCGAAGCCGGCCAACGGCGTGCCGATCGGGCGCACCCACTCGGGCTTCTTGCCCAGCATCGGGTCGACGCCGTCGGCGGCGTGGCGGTTGTAGACCTCGACGGTGGCTTGCAGCGCGCCCGCGGGCAGCCCCATGTCCGACTCCAGTTCCTCGACGGACTCGGCGGCCCAGGTCGGGGGCTGGCGGAAGAAGTGGGTGGCGCTGACCGTCTTCAGCGCTTCCTCGTAGGACTGCTCGTCGATGACCAGGTACGCCTGGTTGTCCTGCTGGATGAGGGTGGCCTGGCCGATGCGGCCGGGGTAGGTGTCCTCGGTGACATAGCGCTGGCCGCGGCCGTTGACCAGGATGCCGCGCGCCAGCAGTTGCGGGTCGGCGAAGAAGGCGACCTCGGTGGCGTCCATGTGGGCGAGGTCGGCGCCGAGCGCCTGGGCGACCCGGATGCCGATGCCGTCGTGCTCCTCGATGGCGGCGGCCGGGCGGCCGATCAGGCGGGGCGCGAAACCCTCGATCATCCGGTCGGCGTAGGCGAAGCTGCCGGTGGCCAGCACCACCCCGCGGTCGGCCTTGATCACCACCTCCTCGCCGAACCGGGTGGCGACGAGGCCGACGACCCGGCCCTCGTCGTCGACGACCAGCCTGCGGATCCTGGTGTCGTACTGCACCTGCACACCGAGTGCTTCGGCGGTGTCGGCCAGCGGCTTCATCAGCATGTAGCCGCCGCCGCGCTGGGCGATGCGCTTGTTCGCGTACTGCGGCACGTGACCGCGCGGGGCGGGCGGGATCTCGGTGTTGAACGGCGCGGCGTTCTCGCCGCCGGAGTACATCAGGCCCTCGTCGTGCGGGGGTTCCCAGCCGGGCTCGCCCCAGAACTCCTCCTTGAACGGCACGCCGCAGGAGACCAGCCAGTGGTAGTGCTCGACCGAACCCCGGCTGTAGTCGGCGATCTTGGCCTCGTCCACGCCGGGGCCGAGTGCGGCGGTGAGGAACTTCTCCATGTTCTCGGGGGTGTCGGAGAAGCCGAGGGCCTGCTGCAGCGGAGTACCGCCGCCCAGATAGATGAATCCGCCCGACATCGCCGCGGCACCGCCCCACCCGCTGGTGCGTTCCAGGATGAGCACCGACGCGCCGGCGCGCGCGGCCTCGATCGCGGCGCACACCCCGGCGATGCCGTACCCGGCGATCACGACATCGGCGCCGGGGCCCCATTCGGCGACCTCGGCGGCGCGCAGCGGGCGCAGTGACTTGGCATCGGACATGGTGTGCTACCTCGTGTTTCGGTCGCGGGCGGGAATGGGTGCCCGGCGGCTGGTCGCCCCCGGGCTGCGGTCAGTTCTGAACGGATTCGGCTGCTTCGGGATCGGCTGCTGCTTCGGGATCGGCGGCCGCGGGCCCGCCTGCTGCGGGCTGGGGTTCCTCGGCTCGAGCGGCCTCGGCGGCGCGGCGGGCGGCCTTCTTCCACCGGCCGACCACCGAGCCGACGCGCATGTCGAGGGAGGTGCCGCGGGGCCAGCCGACGTAGTGGCACAGGAAGATCGCGATCTCGTGCAGTTGCGCCTCGGTCAGCTCGTCCGCGTCGAGGGCGGCGCGCATCTGCTCGGCCGCGTCGTCGATGCGGTTCTGCTGGGTGAGCGCGCCGAGCAGCAGGAGCTTGCGGTCACGGTCGCTGAGCCCCGGCCCCGACGCGGCGGGATCATCGCCGCGACCGGGATCGGCACTCTCCGCGGCATCGGCACCGCCCCTGGGCTCCACACCGCTCACGGGCTCGGCACGGCCCCCTCTTTCGACACCGCTCATCAGCTCTCTCCCTGCCGCGCGATCTCGCCGGTCCCCACTCCCAGACCCGGACCGAGATGGCGCAAGGCCAGTGCCGCCAAGGGCAATTCGACGCCGAGCCGTTCGCCCAGTCCCAAGGCCAAGCCGAGATCCTTCTCGCCCAGATCACGGACATGACTGAGGATGGGCAGCCAGAAATCGCCCTCCTCGATCGGCGCGGTGTTCTCGCGCAGCATGATCGCGCCCGCACCGCCGGTCACCGCGTCGGAGTGGCGAACCACCTTGCCCAGCGCGGTGATGTCGAGCCCGGCGGACTCGGCCAGCCGCTGCGACTCGGTCGCGGCGGTGAAGGCGACGAAATGCAGCAGATTGCGGGCCAGCTTCATCCGGGTGCCCGCCCCGACCGGACCGGCGTGCACCACGAGGTCGGCGAAGGTCCCGAAGGGCTCGCGCACCCGCTCGAACGCCGCCTGGGAACCGCCGACCATGACCGCGAGCCTGCCGGACTTCGCGCCGCCCGCACCGCCGCTGACCGGTGCGTCCACCAGGTCGACGCCGCGTTCGGCGCAGACGGCGGCCAGTTCTTCGGCCGTGCGGTCGGAGATGGTGGAGTGCACCGCGATCACCGTGCCCGGCCGCGCGGTGCTCAGGATGCCGCCGGGGCCGGTGACCACGCCGCGCACCTGGGCGTCGTCGAGCACCGCGACCGAGATCACCTCGGCGTCCTCGGCGACGGCGGCCGCGGAATCCACGCCCCTGGCGCCCGCTTCGGTGAACGGGGCGACCACATCGGGGCGCATGTCGCAGACGGTGAGCCCGCCGGGCCAGGCCAGCAGGCGCTGGGCCATGGGCGCGCCCATATTGCCCAGGCCGATGAAACCGATTCGCTTGTCGCTCATGACCGGATGATCTGTCCGCCGTCGATGTTGAAGATCTGGCCGGTGACCCAGGACGCCTCGTCGGAGAGCAGGTAGAGGCAGGCGCCGACGAGATCGGCCGGGGTCCCCATGCGCTTGAGCGGCAGGCGCTTGACCATGTCCTCGACGATACTGCCGGGCGTCACGGTCTTGGTGGCGTCGGTGTCGATCGGTCCGGGGGCGATCGCGTTGACGCGGATGTTGTTGCCGCCGAGTTCGACCGCGAGCTGCTGGGTGAGGCTGTTGACCCCCGCCTTGGCCAGGCCGTAGAAGCCGGAGTAGACCCAGGCGGCGGTGGAGGACTGGTTGACGATCGAGCCGCCCGCCATCTTCATGTGCGGGTAGACCGCGCGGGTCACGTTGAGCGCGCCGTCCATGTTCACCGACATGAACTTCTTGTAGTAGTCCCACGGGACGGTGATCAGCAGGTCCAGCTTCATGTCGCCGTAGATGGCGGCATTGTTGACCAGGTGGTCGATGCGGCCGAAGCGTTGCGCGGTGGTCTCGGCGAGCGCGGCGGCGGATTCGGGGTCGGCGACGTCGACCTCGGCGAAGATCGCACTGCCGCCGTCGGCGGTGATGTCGGCGGCGACAGTCTTACCCGCGTCGATATTGCGGTCGGCGACGACCACATTCGCGCCCTCGCCTGCCAGGGCGGCGGCGTACGCGGCGCCGATACCTTGTGCGGCGCCGGTGACGATGACCGTCCGGTCGGTGAAACGCCCCATGTCGGGCTCCTCGAAAGTCGTTGGAAGGGTGAGTTTTTCGCTGGCAGGGGACCGTCGCTCAGACCGCGGTGGCGATCAGCTTGGTCTCCAGGTACTCCTCGAACCCGGCCGTGCCCATCTCGCGTCCGATGCCGGACTGCTTGTAGCCGCCGAACGGCACGTCGGCGCTGTACCAGATGCCGCCGTTGACGCCGAGCGTGCCGGTGCGGACCCGGTGGGCGACCGAGGCGATGCGCTCGGGATCGGTGCCGTAGATCGACCCGGACAGGCCGTAGGGGGAATCGTTGGCGATGGCGACGGCCTCGTCGTCGGTGTCGTAGCCGATCACCACCAGGACGGGACCGAAGATCTCCTCGCGTGCGACGGTCGCGGAGTTGTCCAGACCGGTGATCAGGGTCGGCTCGATGAAGTAGCCGCGGTCGCGGTCGGCGGGACGGCCGCCGCCGGTCACGATCTGCCCGCCCTCGGCGCGGGCGATGTCGATGTAGTGCTGCACGCGGTCGCGCTGGCGCGCGGAGATGAGCGGGCCGCAGATGGTGCGTGAACTGGCGGGATCCCCCGGCCTGATGCCGCCGAGAGTGGCGGCGGCGATCTGCACAGCCTCGTCGTAGCGGCTGTTGGGCACCAGCAGGCGGGTGCTCAGCGCACAGCCCTGACCGGCGTGCACGCACACCGAGAACGCCGCCATCGACACCGCGGCACCGAGGTCGGCGTCCTCGAGCACGATGAAGGCGGACTTGCCGCCCAGTTCCAGGAATGTCTTCTTCACGGTCGCGGACGCGGTGGCCATGACGGTGCGGCCGGTGGCGGTGGAGCCGGTGAAGCTGACCATGTCGACGCGCGGATCGCCGCACAACTGGCTGCCGAGCGCGTGGTCGGCGGAGGTGACGATATTGATCACGCCCGGCGGGATATCGGTGTGCTCGGCGATGATCGGGCCGAGCACGGCCGCGCACCACGGGGTGTCGGGAGCCGGCTTGAGCACGACGGTATTGCCCGCCGCGAGTGCGGGGCCGAGCTTGGCGAAGGTGATCTGGTGCGGGAAGTTCCACGGCGTGATCGCGCCGACCACGCCTACCGCTTCCCTGCGCAGCCGCCGATGAGTCGCGATCCCCATCGGGCTCGCGACACCGAGATCGGTCTCCCACCCGTAGCTCGCGGCCAGATTCGTGGGGAACGCCAGATCTGCGACCGGACCCTCGAGCTGCGGACCGCTGGTCAGCATGACCGGCGCGCCCGCCTCGGCGACGGTGACCGCGCGGACGTCCTCGATGCGGTCCTGGACGGCCGTGCGCAGCTGTTCGAGACAGCGCACCCGGAACTCGTGGTTCGTCGACCAATCGGTCGTGTCGAAGGCGGTCCTGGCGGCGCCGATGGCGGCGTCCATGTCCGCGCCCGAACCGTTGGCCGCCACGCCGAGCACTTCTTCCGTAGCCGGGTTCACCGTGTCGAATTCGCCCGCGGCACCCGGCGTCAGCTTGCCGTCGATGAACAGGCGCGTGCCGTCGGTGGGAAGACCGCTCATGATCGCTCCGATACTGTCTGGACAGGTGTACGGAATATAGTCCAGCTCACGCGCCAACCGCAAGAACATGTTCCATTATTGCCACCTTCGCCGCAGGATGTATGTGCGATGATCCGATGGAATCGGTTGCCGTCCCGTGGGCCGCTCATGCCCGGGATCCACGGCAGACCGGCCGGTCACCGCCCGCGAGCACCAGCACCCGGAGAGAGCCGATGACAAGCACCGAGACCACGCCCACGGCCACCGTGCCCCAGCGTGTCACCCCCGAACTGATCGACCGGCTCACCGCGCGGGTCCGGGCGAGCGGCGACGCCGACGGCGGGCCCGGCCGGGCCAGGACGCCGTTCCCGTTGATCGAGGTCTACACCGGCGCGACCTACGGCGCACTGCCCCAGTCCCGTCCGCAGGATGTGATCGACGCCTTCGCCACGGCCCGCGCGGCGCAGCGCACATGGGCCGCCACGCCGCTGAAACGGCGGCTCGCCGTCTTCGCCCGCGCGCACGAGCTCATCCTCACCGAGCGCGAGACGATAGCCGATCTCATCCAGGTCGGCTGCGGCAAGACCCGGCGGATGGCCTTCGAAGAGTCCTGCGACGTGCCGATGATCATCAGCCACTACCTCGCGACCGCGCGCCGGATCCTGAAGCCGCGCACCCACGGTGGCCCGGTGCCGCTGCTGAGCGCCTCCCTCGAGGAGCACCGCCCCAAGGGTGTGGTCGGCGTGATCGCGCCCTGGAACTTCCCGTTCGCGCTGGCGCTCTCGGATGCCGTCGCCGCGTTGATCGCCGGCAATGCGGTAGTGCTCAAGCCGGACAACAAGACCGCGCTGTGCGCGCTGTTCGGCGTGGAGCTGCTGCACCGCGCGGGACTGCCGGAGGGGCTGTTCGAGGTGGTCTGCGGCGAGGGCCCCGACATCGGCGGCGACCTGGTCGACAACAGCGACTTCGTCATGTTCACCGGCTCGACCGCCACCGGCAGGCTGATCGGCGAACGGGCCGGGCGCAATCTCATCGGATGCAGCCTCGAACTCGGCGGCAAGAACCCGCTGATCGTGCTCGACGACGCCGATCTGGACGCGGTGGTGCCGGGCGCGGTGTTCGCGACGTTCGCCAATTCCGGGCAGGCCTGCATGCACATCGAACGCATCTACGTCCACGACCGCTGCTACGACGAGTTCCTGCGCCGGTTCGTCGATGCCGCCGCCGATCTCGGTACGAAGGCCGGGGCGAGTTACGACTACACCCCGGAATTCGGATCGCTGATCTCCCCCGAACACCTGGCTCGAGTGTCGGCGCATGTGGACGAGGCGCGAGCCGCGGGCGCGACGGTGCACACCGGCGGCCGGGCTCGCCCCGACATCGGCCCGGCGTTCTACGAGCCGACCGTGCTCACCGATGTCCCCCCGCATGTCGCCCACGCCACCACCGAGACCTTCGGGCCGGTCGTCACCGTCTACCGGGTCGGCTCCGAACAGGAGGCGATCAACCGAGCCAACGCCACCGACTACGGACTCAACGCGAGCGTGTGGAGCTCGGATCGGCGCAGGGCGCTGCGGGTGGCGCGGCGACTGGAGGCCGGGAACATCAATGTCAACGACGGGTTCGTCACCAGCTACTCCTCCAAGGCGACACCCTCGGGCGGGGTGAAGCAGTCCGGTATCGGGGCCAGGCACGGCGATCAAGGACTGCTCAAATACACCGACACGATCAATGTCGGCGTACTGAAGAGCCAGGTGATCACCGCTCGCGCGAAGTTGGCCTACGACAAGCAGATCGCCTCCACTCTGGCCACCCTGCGGATCATGCGCCGCACCCGGCTGCGCTGATACCGTGACGCCGGAGCGGGTACGAACACACTCGACCCGCATCGGCACGACTCGAGGAGCGACACGAGTGAGCATTCGCGACATCACGCTGCGGACCCTCTCCGGCGAACAGACCACGCTGGCCGAACTGGCGGGTGACAAGGCGGTACTGGTGGTCAATGTCGCCTCGAAGTGCGGTCTGACGCCCCAGTACACCGGTCTGGTGGAACTGCAGCGCACCTACGGCGACCGTGGATTCACCGTGGTGGGCGTGCCGTGCAACCAGTTCATGGGCCAGGAGCCGGGCACCGCCGAGGAGATCGAGCAGTTCTGCTCCACCACCTACGGCGTGGACTTCCCGCTGCTGGAGAAGACCGATGTCAACGGCGAGAACCGGCACCCGCTCTACGCGGAGCTCACCCAGACCGCCGACGCCGAGGGCGGCGTG
Source organism: Nocardia higoensis (assembly GCF_015477835.1). Classification (NCBI taxonomy): domain Bacteria; kingdom Bacillati; phylum Actinomycetota; class Actinomycetes; order Mycobacteriales; family Nocardiaceae; genus Nocardia; species Nocardia higoensis. The sequence continues at coordinate 2,605,571 of NZ_JADLQN010000001.1, forward strand.
GGCGATATCCAGTGGAACTTCGAGAAATTCCTCGTCGACCGCGACGGCAAGGTGGCCGGGCGATTCCGTCCGCGCACCGAGCCGAACGATCCCGCGATCGTCGCGGCCATCGAGAGCGCGCTGTAGGGGGCCTCGGCCGAGCGATCACTTGTCCTTGTCTTTGTCCTTGCCTTTGTCTTTGCCCTTGTCCCCGTTGCCGGGGCCGTCCGTCGGGGCGACGCCGGACGACGGGACAACCGACGGCGGGGCGGTGACGGCGGCCGGGCCGGACTGCGGGATGGAGGTCTGCGGGGACGGCGGGCTGGGCGTCGACTGATCGCGCGTGAGGACCAGGACGATCACGACCAGCAGAACCGATACGGCCGCCGCCACCGCCATGATCACCCCCGCGGGCGGACGTGACGGCGGCGAGCCCGGCGGGATGTAGGCGCCCGCAAGCGTTTCGCTGTGCCCTGGTCCCATCGGAAGCGTTTCGCTGTACCGAGCGGCGGACGGCAGCGATCCCGGATCGGCGAACGGCATCCGGGCGGCCGGTGCCGGCGGCACCCGCGTGGCCGACCCGCCCTGCCGATCCAGCACAGGCGAGTGCGGGGCGGGCAAGACCGCGTGGGCCTGCGACGGGGCGGTGAGGGCCCGCCGGGCGGCCTCGGCGAACTCGGCGCAGCTGTCGAAGCGGTCCCGCGGTTGCTTCGCCATGGCCCGGGCCAGTACCCCGTCGAGCGCCACGGGCACGTCGGAATGCCGCCCGGAGGCGGAAGGCGGCGGGTCGTGCAGGTGACCGGAGATGATCCCCACCGGGTTGTCGGCCGGGAACGGAAGACCTCCGGTGACCAATCGGAACAGCGAGCAGGCCAGCGAGTACTGATCACTGCGGTGGTCCAGCCGCGCACCGGAAAGCTGCTCGGGCGAGGCGAAAGCCAGGGTCGCGGTGAAGGTACCGGTCCGGGTGAGCGCGGCGGAATCCTCTTGCGGCCGGGCGATGCCGAAATCGGAGAGGTACACCCGCTCGTCCGCACCGGCTTCGCCGGGCTCGAGCAGAATGTTGGCGGGCTTCACATCCCGATGCAACACCCCGCGCGCGTGCGCGAAATCCAGTGCCTTCGCCGTCTCGCCGACGATCCGCACCGCTCGCCACGGCGGCATCGCGGCGCGGTCGATCGAGGCCGCGTCCGAGCCGTCGATGTAGCGCATGGAGATCCACAGTTGCTCGCCCTGCACGCCGCGGTCGTAGACCCCGACGATGTTCGGGTGGTCGAGCCGGGCGACCAGCTCGGCCTCCCGCTCGAACCGCGCGCGGATCTCGGCGTTGTAGAACATTTCCCGGTCGAGCAGCTTCAACGCCGTCCACCGGGGAAGCCGGGGATGGCGAGCCAGGTACACCGCGCCCATGCCACCTCTGCCGAGCAGCCGCTCGACGGTGTACCCGGCGAAAACCGCTCCGTGTTCGAGCACGGTCAGTTCAGCGGGGCCGAACGCCACCAGCGCAACACCTCGTCGATGCTACCGACGATGCCGTCGGTGTACATCAGGAACTGCGCGCGGTCCGGATCGCCGGTGAAGACGGTGACCATCTTCGGCCCGCTGTTGTCGAACTTGTAGTTGGTGTAGGACTGGCCACCGTTGGTATCGGTCGACTGCACCGCGTCCGACGGCAGGTTTCGCAGCGCCGCTTGCGCGTCTTCCGGCGAGTCGTAGGCGTAGATGGTGAAGAACGGGTCGGCGTTGTCGCCACCGCCGAAGCAGTCCCATTGATGGACCCAGTCGCCGAAGTCCGGGGTGCCGTCGGTCGGGATCGACGGGCGATCGTAGCTGTAGGAACCACAGGTCGCACCGTTGTAGCCGACGTCACCGTCTTCGTTGTCGGGCACCATGCGGGGGAACTCCCGGCTGATGGCATCGCTGTCGGCGACGATCGGCGTCGCCGACATCGTCGTGCTCGGGCTCGTGCTCGTCCTGTCGTCGGCGGCCGGATCTCCGCCGCCGGAGGCCAGCACACCGACAATCCCCAACCCGACCAGCAGCAACACCACGACACCGACGGCGATGGCGACGATCAACCCGGTATTGGACTTGCCGCCCGGCTTGCCCGGCGGCGTCGGCGGACGTCCACCGTTACCGGCGAAGCCGTAGGTCCCCGGCGGGGTGTACGGCGGGGCCTGGCCGCCCTGCTGCGCCATGGCCGCGGTCGCCGTCTGCCCGGCGTGGTTGACCATCGTCGGCCCGCCGGTCATGGCCTGCGGGCCGCTGGTCATCGGTCCCTGCGCGAATTGCTGATACGGCGCGCCGGTCAGCTGCCCGCCGGTCATCGAACCGGCCATCTGGTGCGGCCCCGAGGAGATCGGGTACTGCGGGCCGGTCCCCTGGGGTCCCGGCGTCAACGGCAGCGCGGGCGAACTCTGGCCGTCCAGCGCTGCCTGCGCGGCGGCGGCGAACTCCGAGCAGGAGGCGAAGCGATCCTCCGGCCGCTTGGCCATCGCCTTGGCCAGCACCGCGTCCAGCGCGTAGGGCAGGCCGGGACGCACGCTGCTGAGCGCGGGCGGCGGGGTCTGCAGATGTCCCTGGATCACCTGGGCGGGATTGGTCGCCGCGAACGGGCCGCTGCCGGTGAACAACCAGAACATCGTGCAGGCCAGCGAGTACTGGTCGCTGCGCCCGTCGAGGCTCGCACCGGTCAGCTGCTCGGGCGAGGCATAGGCCAGGGTCGCGGTGAAAGTGCCGGTCTGGGTGAGATGGCCGGTGTCGTCGCGCAGGCGGGCGATGCCGAAGTCGGTGAGGTAGACGCGTTCGCCGCGGCCGCCGCCGGAACGAGCCAGCAGGATGTTGGCGGGCTTCACGTCCCGATGCAGCACACCCATGCTGTGCGCGTAGTCGAGCGCGTCGGCGGTCTCCTTGATGATCTGCACCGCGCGCGCGGGCGGCAGCGTCTTCGGATCCACCGAGGCGGCATCGACCCCGTCGATGTACTGCATCGAGATCCACAGCTGCTCGTCTTCGATGCCGCGGTCGTAGACGGTGACGATATTGGGGTGGTCGAGCCGGGCGACCAGATCCGCCTCCCTTTCGAACCGCGCCCGCACCTCCTTGTCGTCGAACATCTCCCGGTTCAACAGCTTCAGCGCTGTCATTCGCGGCAGCCGCGGATGTTTTGCCAGGTAGACCGATCCCATGCCACCGCGGCCGAGTTGCCGCTCGATGACATAGCCGGCGAAGACCTCACCGCTGGCCAGCATGTCTGCTCCAATTCTCGCCCGCACCGGGACCCGCCGGGGGACGTTAAGCATGAGAAATCATCGAAACCATAGCAGTCGTCGCATGCGCCGAATGCCATCGAAGTACTACGGCGGAGGTCGTCCTTCCCCGTCCGCGGCGCCGCTTGCTCCGCCGTTGCCCGCGGGGGCGGGACGCCCGCGCCGGACGCGGTCCGGCAGGGCGATCACGATCGGACGCGGAGTGCGTCCGGAGGCGCGCCCCGGGGGACCCGAGGCAGGCCGATCCGCCGCGGGCGATCCGGCGGCAGGCGGCTGGGCGGGGTGCGGCGGCCCGGTCGGTGGGCGCGGCGGAACCGGCCCGGACGCACCCTGGTGATACGGACGCGCGAGATCCACCGCGCCCGGCGATGCGGGGAACGGGGTGGTCGGCGGCAACCCGGGCGCGGTCTGATGCGACCCCGGCTGCGATGACTGTCCCTGGGCTCCGCCGGCATTCGGATATCCCGGGTGGCTCTGCGGATTACTCGCGGGCGATCCGGTGACGGCTCTGCCCGCGCCGCTCGCCGGAGGCGGGCCGAACGGCGGGGACGCGCGTCCGGTGCCGGGCCTGTTCGGGTACCCGGCCGGGAGGCGGCGCGCGCCGGGCGTGGGATAGGGCCCATAGGTCGCCGGGTAGGACGGGTTGGCCGGATTCGACGCCGGGAAGGGCGGATTCGACGCCGGGAAGGGCGGATTCGCGCCGGGCCGCGGCCCGCTCACCGGATACGGCGGGTTCGTGCCGGTACGCGGCCCGGCGGGGGAAGGCCCGTGTGCCGTGGGGTACGGATTCCCGGCCGGATGCGGATTTCCCGGGTACGGCGCCGTGGGGTACGGCCCGTTCGGCGCCGCCGACGGCGCGGCGGAGTACCCCGTGGGCCGGTAGCCGTGATTCGGCTGCGCCGGACCGGGCGGGTAGCCGGTGGGCCCGGCGTGGGGCGCGTACGGCTGGGGCGGGGCCGTCGGCGCACGCCCGGCCGTCAGCGCCTGCCGGGCGGCGACGGCGAACTCGGTGCAGCTATCGAACCGGTCGGCGGGATTCTTGGCCATCGCCTTGGCCAGGACGGCGTCGAGCCGCGGCGGCAGGGCGGGCCGGGTGGCGCGCACCGACGGCGGGGGGCTGTAGAGGTGATCGTGGATCACCTTGGCCGGGTTGCCGTCGGGGAACGGCGCCGAGCCGGTCAGCAGCCAGTACAGCGTGCAGCCCAGTGAGTACTGGTCGGCGCGGTGATCGAGGGGACGCCCGCCGAGTTGCTCGGGAGCGGCGTAGGCCAGGGTGGCGGTGATGGTGTCGCCGGAGGCCAGTGTGGTGTCGGAATCACGCACCCCGGCGATGCCGAAATCGGTGAGCAGCACCCGTTCCGGATGACCGATCGGCGCCTTGGCCAGCAGGATGTTCGCCGGTTTGATGTCGCGGTGCAGCACACCGTTGGCGTGCGCGAAATCCAGTGCGGCGCCGACCTCGGCGATGATCTGCACGGCGCGGGCCGGGGCGAGCACATCGACATCGACAGCGGCGGCGTCGGACCCGGAGATGAACTGCATCGAGATCCACAGCTGGTCGTCCTCGGCCCCGCGGTCGTAGACGGTGACGATATTGGGGTGGTCGAGCTGGGCGACCAGGTCGGCCTCCCGCTCGAATCGGCCTCTGATCTCGGCATCGGTGTAGAGCTCGCGGGCCAGCAGCTTCAGCGCGGTCAGGCGCGGCAGGCGCGGATGCCTGGCCAGGTACACCGTGCCCATGCCACCCTTGCCCAGCACACGTTTGATCTCGTAGCCGGCGAAGGTTTCGCCGATCTGCAACACGGTGATCCTCACCCCCTCCAAACCGATATCCGCGCGACCACGATCGGCCCGACCTCCTACCGATGTATCTCTCCGGAGCCCGCCGGTGCAACAGTGGCCTGTCTTCCCGCGCCGATCTTCCTAGCATTGTCGGTCATGGGGGCGTTGCGCGCGCATGGTCCGTCGGGATCGACGGCAGGGTCGGATGTCGGCCCCACTCGTTAGGCTGTGGGCATGCGCATCGGAGCACACGTCCGGCTCGACGACGACCCCATCGGCTTCGGCAAGAAGCTGGGCGCCGACGTCATCCAGATGTTCGTCGTCGACCCGCAGAGCTGGGACAAACCCGTCCCGCATCCGCGTGCCGAGGAGATCCTGGCCAGCCCGATCGAGGTTGTGGTGCACTCCTCCTATCAGATCAACGTGGCCAGTACGAACAACCGGCTGCGCATGCCCTCGCGCAACGCGGTCGCCCAGCAGGCGAAGGCCGCCGCGGATCTGGGTGCGTTCGGGCTCGTGGTGCACGGCGGTCACGTCCGCTCCGACGCCGAGATCGACGCAGGAATCGACAACTGGCGCAAGCTGTTCGAGCGCCAGCAGGACAAGGGCGGCTTCGCGGTGCCGATCCTGATCGAGAACACCGCGGGCGGCAACCACGCGATGGCCAGGCACTTCGACATGATCTCCCGGCTGTGGGAGGCGGTCGGCGACTACGGCGCGGGCTTCTGCCTCGACACCTGCCACGCCTGGGCGGGCGGTGAGGATCTGGTCGGCGTGGTCGACCGGATCAAAGCCATCACCGGCCGTATCGACCTGGTGCATCTGAACTCCTCGCGCGACGCGTTCGACTCCGGCGCCGACCGGCACGCGAACTTCGCCGACGGCACCATCGACCCGCAGTTGCTGGCCGAGGTGTGCCGTACCGCGGGCGCCCCGGTGGTGCTGGAGACCCCCGCCGACGGTGTCGCCGAGGACCTGGCCTACCTGCGTGAGCACGTCGGCTGACCGCGCGGGCCCGGCACGCGGTTGCACCGGGCTGGACCCACGCCGATCGAGTCGATGGTCCACACTGGTGGGCATGATGAGCAAGGCAGGCAATGCCGCAGCCGTGGTCACCGGCCACAGTGCGTCGAGGGCACATGAGGCGTAGGCGCGAAGAGGGCAGGCGACCGATCGGCCGCGACCGATGGGAGTCGCGCGCCCCGGGTCACGCCAGGCCGACGATCAATCCGAACCCCGCGGGCGCGAATCAGAAACCGTGGGGCGGTGTGATGTGCGTTCCTCCGCAGGCCAGGGAGGACCGTCCACGATGCTGATCAGCGGCAGCGGTTCGGCCTCCCGTTCGGCGGCGCTGCGCGGAGCCACCCTCCGGGATGTGACCCTGCGCGACGGGCTCCAGCTCACCGGCAAACCCCTGCCGCTCGAGCGCAAGATCGAGATCGCGCGCACGCTGCTCGAACTCGGAGTGCCCGAACTCGAGATCGGGTCGATGGCGCGCCCGGACCTGGTGCCGCCGATGGCCGACACCCTGGCCCTGGTCGAGGCGCTGACCCCGGAGGAGCTGTCCCGCTGCTGGGTGTGGGTGGCCACGCCCCGGCACGTGGAGAAGGCGGCCGCGGCCGGTGTACGGAATTTCCAGTACTGCTTCTCGGTGTCCGACGCGCACAATCGCGCCAATATCGGCCGCGACACCGAAGCGAGCGTCGCGGCCATGCCCGAGGCGGTGCGACTGACCCGGTCCGTGGACGGGCGCATCCAGTTGTGCCTGGCCACCAGCTTCACCTGCCCCTTCGACGGCGACGTCGATCCGGAGCGGGTGGTCTCGATCGCCTGCGATCCGCGTACCGACGGCGCCGTGGACGTGGTCGTCGCCGACACTCTCGGCCAGGCCCATCCCGGTCAGGTGCACGCGCTGATCGCCGCGATCAGGGACAACTCGCCGCATCGGCGGATCGTCTTCCACGGTCACGACACGTGGGGCATGGGTGTGGCCAATACGCTCGCCGCGATCGACGCGGGCGCGAGCATGGTCGACGGGTCGCTCGGCGGGTTGGGCGGATGCCCCTTCGCGCCGGGAGCCAGCGGCAACACCTCCAGCGAGGACATCCTGTTCGCCACCCGACCGGATTGGCTCACGCCCGCGGCGCTGGCCACCCTGGTCGATCTGTCCGAGCGGCTGCTCACCGATCTCGGGGAGCCGAATCGTTCACGCACCGCCCAGGGCGTGCGCACCGAGTCGACGCCGTTCTCCTGGACCGCCGCGGTCGCCCGGGGGAACTGAACCGCCGAACCGAATCGCGTGTGACCGGGCGGGTACCCCGGGGTACCGCGGCCACCTCTCAGGCGGTTTCCTCGGCGGGCGAGGCGTCGGCGCGAATCTTGAGCAGCACCAGCCCGGCGGTGCAGGCCAGGATGAGGCCGGCCACGGTGACCTCCACGTGCAGGCCCGCGATGCCGAGGACCGCTCCGACCAGGCCACCGGCGAAGAACAGCCACGCCGCCCACTTGGCGGGCACCGCGAAACGCATGGGTCTGTGCGGTTCGGCCGGAGCCGATGCCGTGATCACGGGCTCCTGCGGCGGCGTGGCCGCCTGCTCCCCGGAGGCCGGATCGGCGGCGGGTACCCGGGATGCCGAGTAAGCTCCCATCATCAACTCCTCGATGACGCCGTGCGGGTGATGCTGTCGCGCAGGAGCTTCAGCGCGTCGTTCGACTTCTGGCGTCTCATGCGTAACTGCCACCACACGCTACGACCACCCGATCCCCCCGACCACGACACGTAGTCGCGACACGCCGACGAAATCATTTCGAGATCTGAAGTGTAATTGTTTCAAAATCCCTGTTCACGGCGATGATCATCACCTCCCACGTGGCCGCGCGGCGGGGCCTGGTCTAAGGTGAGCCTCGACAGACGCACGAGGAGTAGCCCCGATGAAGAGCAGCAGGACCACGCTCGTGGGGCCGGGAATAGCGGTCGGCGCGGTATCCCTCGGCCTGATCGTGATCGGCTCCTGCGGCATCGGCGGTGAGGACACCTACGTGCCGCCGCCCCCGCTCGACAACCGGCCCGCCGCGGCAGCGGTCGCGCGGGACGACGGTTCGAGTTCGACCCTGGCGCCGGTGGTGATCCCGCCTTCCCCGAGCTGGCAGGTCGCCCCGGCCGGGCCGCCGCGCAGGCCGGCCGGCTACCGCACCATGACCACCACCCCGGAGGACGACCCCACCACCGGTTCGTCCCGCACCACCGCACCCGGCGCTCCCGAGGAACCCGACGACGTCGACGAGCCGACGACGACCAGGCGCACCCTCTCGCGCACGCCGTCGACGCCCGCGCCGGTGGACGAAACCACCGACAGCACATCGGCTCCCGAGGACGACCGGCCGACGGACGACGACGAGTCCGCCGACGGCGGCCAGGCCACCGAGTCGGAACCGGCCTCCGAGCCCCGCACGCCCGCCGCGGGCGTCGGCGTCGAGCCGCACAGCGTCCCACCGGAGAGCGCGCAGCCGCAGCCGCACACCCAGAGCGCGCAGCCACCGGCCGACCCGCGGCCCCTCGACGCACCGCCGGGCGGCGAGTCGCCGACCACTCCCACGCCGACCACTCCCGTGCCCATCGATCCCACGCCGACCGATCCCACGCCGACCGGCGCGCAGCCCTGACACCGAGCGTCTCGGCGTCGAGTGCCTCACCTCGAGAGCGGGCGCAGTTCCCGTCGTCGAGGAAGAACTCGGAGGCTTCGACGAACGGCCACACCTCGACGCATCGGCACCTCCCGGATGCCGACCACCCCAGCGCGTCGCGGCTCGGCGACCAGGCCGAGGCACACGGCGGGGTGACAGGACGCGATCACCCACGGACCCGATACTCGGGGAGATACGAACGCGCGGGCGGACACTCGAAAAACACTCAGCGGCGGCGCGCCGTCGCGCGCCGCCGCTGGGTCCGAACCGAGACCGGCAGCCGTTCCTACAGCTCGACCAGGTCGTAGCCGCGGGTGGCCTCACGAAGCACGGCCAGGTGCTCGTGTTCGCCGCCGAGCGTGCGCCCGATCGCGGTGAGCCTGGCGACATAGTGGGCCACCGGGTACTCGGCGGTGATGCCGATGCCGCCGTGCATCTGGATGGATTCCTGCCCGACGTGCCTGGCCGCCTTGGCCACCTGCAGGCGCACCCGCGAGATGACGACCGGGTCGAACACGCCGTCGGCGACGGCCGCGGTCAGGTACAGGTTCATGCTGCGCGCCAGCTCCAGCGAGACGTACATGTTGGCCGCGCGCTGGGTCAGCGTCTGGAACTTCGACAGCGTCACGCCGAACTGCTTGCGGGTGCGCAGGTATTCCGAGGTCAGCCGCAGCGACTCGGTCATCGCGCCGACGGATTCGGCGGCCAGGCCCGCATGGGCGTAGCCGAGCGCCTCGCGCACCGCGGCGGCGGTGTCGGCGCCCGCCTCGCCGAGCAGTTCGGCGGGGGCGGAAGCGAATTCCAGCTGCGCGCCGCGCAGGCCGTCGATGGTGCGGTAGCCGGTCCGGGTGACGCCCTCGGCATCGGAGGCGACCAGGAACAGACCGAGGCCGCCGTCGGGCAGCACCGCGCTGACCACCAGCCGGTCGGCGCAATCACCGTGCGGCACCGGGTTCTTCACACCGGTCAGCGTGTACCCCTCGCCCGAGGTCGCCGCCTCGGCGCGGGTGGACAGCTCTTCGGAGGGCCAGCGCACGCCGGGCTCGGAATGCGCGAAGGCGAGCAGCAGCTCACCGCCGGCCACGGCGGGCAGGATCGCCGAGCGCTGCGCGTCGGTGCCCAGGCGCGAGACCAGCGAGCCCGGCACGACCACCGCGTCCAGGAGCGGTTCCGGGGCCAGGCGCACGCCGAATTCCTCGAGCACCACCAGGGTCTCGACCGGGCTCGCGCCCGCGCCGCCGTCTTCCTCGGCGAAGCCGAGGCCGAGCACGCCGAGTTCGGCGAGCTGACGCCACACGTCGCGGCTCCAGCCCAGCTCGGTGTCGGTCACCTTCAGGCGGGTTTCGGAGTCGTAGGCGCGGGAGAGGAGGTCACGCACGGTGTCGCGCAGCATGACCTGTTCTTCAGTGAGTTCGAAATCCATGCCCTGTCCTCACAATCCGAGGATCGTGGAGGCGATGATGGTGCGCTGCACCTCGTTGGAGCCTCCGTAGATGGTGGTCTTGCGGTAGTTCAGGTATTTGCCGCCGCTGCGCTGGGCCCAGTCCGGGGAGGCGATGCCCTCCGCGCCGACCGGGACGGCGTCCGGCCCCGCGATGTCGAGCAGCAGTTCGGTGGCCGCCTGCTGCAGTTCCGAACCGCGCAGCTTGAGCACCGAGGAGGCCGGATTCGGCTTGCCGTCGGAGGAGTTGGACACGACGCGCAGCTGGGTCAGCTCCAGCGCGATCAGCTCGTTCTCCAGTTCGGCGATCCGGCTGGCGAACACCGGATCGTCGAGCAGGGTGCCCGAGCCGGACTTCACCTGGCGCGCGTGCTCCTTGGCGACGGCGATCTTGACCTTGGTCGAGCCGACGCCGGTGATGCCGGTGCGCTCGTTGCCGAGCAGGAACTTCGCGTAGGACCAGCCCTGGTTCTCGACGCCGACCAGCTGATCGGCGGGCACCCGGACGTTCTCGAAGAAGACCTCGTTGACCTCGTAGCCGCCGTCGATCGTCTTGATCGGGCGGATGGTGACGCCGGGCGACTTGACGTCGAACAGCAGCATCGAGATGCCCGCCTGCTTCTTCAGCGCGTTCGGGTCGGTGCGCACCAGGCAGAAGATCCAGTCGGCGTACTGGGCCGAGGTGGTCCAGATCTTCTGGCCGTTGACGATGTAGGAGTCGCCGTCACGCACGGCGGTGGTGCGCAGCGAGGCGAGGTCCGAACCCGCGTCGGGTTCGGAGAAGCCCTGGCACCACCAGATGTCGAGGGCGGCGGTCGGCGGCAGGAAGCGTTCCTTGAGCTCCTGGGAGCCGAAGTGCGCGATGACGGGGCCGATCATCGTGGCGTTGAACGTCAGCGGCTCGGGCACCGAGGCCAGCTGCATCTCGTCGAGCCAGATGTGGCGCTGCATGGGGGTCCAGTCCTTGCCGCCCCATTCGACCGGCCAGTTCGGCACGGCCAGTCCGTTGTCGTTGAGGATCTTGTGCGTGGTGACGATGTCCTCGCGAGACAGCTCGCGCCCGTGCTCGACACGATCACGAATCTCCGCGGGGATCTGCGTGCGGTAGAACTGCCGCAATTCGTCGCGGAAGGCTACCTCGTCAGGGGACAGGGATATTTTCATACGCAACTCCCGTTGTGTCTCGTACGTACGCTTAGAACCTACCCGCGAGTCAACCGGCTCTGTCGAGTGGACCACACCTTTTCCCCATGGTGGGCTGCAACACCGCACCGAACCGGTGACAGGAGAGACCGAACCCCGCATTTCGGGCGCTCATCCGGCCTCCTCGCACGGCGCTCACCGGGCTGGACTGGTAGCTTGACGCCCTAGAGACACGCCCGAGAGGTTCGAGGAGTTATTCGGTGAACGGCAGAACACTCGCACTTTCCGCCGTCGCCGCTCTCACGCTGGGCGTGGGCGCGGTCGCGACCGCGGTCCCCGCGGTCGCGGAACCTTCGGTCGCCGATTCCGAGAGCGCGCCGGTCGCCGGGGCGCTCACCGAGCTGACCGAACGCGCGGGTGAGGACCAGGCCGCCCGAGCGGGTGTCGGCGCCCTCCGCCGGTACACCGAACTGGTCGACGTGGCGCAACTGCGCGACATCGCCGGCGTATGGGCGCCCTTCGCCTACGCCGCGCCCACCTTCGGCTGCGGCAGCAACGGCCCCATCACCACCATCATCGCCGCGGCGACCACCTACGGCCGCACCGCCGAGAACGCCGAGCGTCCCGAGCCGGGCAGGCTGCGGTTCAGCGCGACTCCCGCCCACTCCGGCATGCCGCTGAACTCCGGCCTGGTGGTCGCCTGGGTCAATGTGAACAACGGCCGCAGTGGCATCGACATGCTCGACGACCGCACCGCCGAGGGCATGCCCACGCTGTCGCGCACCGTCGAGAGCGGCCCCGGCACCGTGATCGCCTCGATGTGGGGCGTGATCGGCTACCCCGGCGCGCACTGCGTCATGACGCCGACGGTCGGCACCTTCTCCGTGCCCGACGCCCCGCTGCCGCCCGCACCCGAGGGAGAAGGCGCACCCGTGCCGAACCCCGCCATCGCACCGGTGCCCGATCCGGCCCTGGTCCCCGCGCCGGAGCCGCCCCCGGCCGCCGCGCCCGCCTGACGAGCACGGCTCACCGCCGAAACCGTTCCACACATCCGGTCCACGACGCGAGCAGGCCACGGTCCACGGCCGGGAGACTTCGCTCCGAAACATGAAATGCGTTGTGGTGCCGCGTCTCTCGGTCTCCCGTCGGGTACGGGTCGCCACTGCTGCACCGATATTCCGGCGCGGCGGAGGCAGATGATCACCGTGCCGGATCGCGATCAGCGTGAGCGTCCCGGACGGCCGACGGGCGATGCTCCACCGACGGTGCGCCGGTCAGATAAACCGTCCGGGATTCCAGGTCCAGTGCGCCACCCGAGGCGTTGATGTCGACGCGCATCAGTTGCTTGTGCTCCCGCTCTTCGAGGAGATGGCGCTTCGCAGGATCGAACAGGTTGTCCATCACACCGAAGACCCCGCCACCCGCGTCGCGGCCACCCTCGGACTTGCGCCAGTACATCCACCCGCGCCGCTCGGCCCACAGCGCCAGCTGATCGAGCGCGACCGATACCGCGACCACCGCGATCGCGAACACCAGGTATCCCATTCTTGTCATTCCCCTCGGCGGACCGAGAACGCCTGCGCAGTCCACAGTACGAGATCCGAGCGTGCGCGGTCTGTGCCGAAACGGGTTCGCCGCAGGTGGGCGGAACCTCGCCGCATGGGAACGAAAAGCAGGCCGAGCGGTCCGGTCATGCGGGTCGATCCCGGCGTTCTCGCGGGGCCCCGGATGCTGATAGGTTCGCGGCCATGCGCGACAAGACGGTCGGCGTGCTCCTGATCACATATCAGAGCGCCGAGGATCTGCCCAGCTTTCTCGACTCCCTCGAAGCCGCTGTAGAACCTCTGCAGTTGGACGTGGTGTGTGTGGACAACACCTCCACCGACAACGGTCCCGATCTGGTCGCCGCCTACGGTGGCCGGGTCACCCGCAACGAGCGCAATGTGGGTCTGTCCACCGCCATCAACCAGGCGGCCGCCCAGACCGACGCCGAGTGGTTGCTGGTGGCCAATCCGGACACCCAACTCTCCCCCGCCTCGATCGCCACCCTGGTGGAGACCGCGCGCTCGGACGAGCGAATCGGCATGATCGGCCCGCAGATCCTGCGCATGGACGGCACCCCGTACCCGAGCGGCCGGGCGTTCCCCTCGCTGCTGGTCGGTATCGCCCACGCGCTGCTGGGCGGCGTGTGGCCGGGCAATCCCGCCACCCGCCGCTACTTCGGCAAGCAGCTCACCACCGCGGGCGATGTGGACTGGATCTCCGGCTGCTGCATGCTCTTCCGTCGTGAAGCCTTCGAGCAGGTCGGCGGCTTCGACGAGCGCTATTTCCTGTACTTCGAGGAAACCAAGATGGCCCTGGACATGCACCGCGCCGGCTGGCGCGTGGTGCTCGACCCGAGCGTGGGCATCAAGCATCGCGAGGGCGGCAGCATGCGCTCGGCGCCGTTCCGCAAGGTCCGCAGCCACCATCGCAGCGCGCTGCGGTTCTACGTCGACTACCACCGCGGTACCCCGTGGATCGTGTTCGCGCCGCTGGTCGCCGCGGGGCTCGCGGTGCGCGCGGTGGTCGCCTCGGCGCGCACCGCCGTCACCGGGCGGCTGGCCAGGAACTGAGCGCCGGGACCGCGGAACCGGCCGCGTAGTGTAGCCGATTCGCGAGAAAGGTGTGAAGTATCCTGAGACGCACAAGATTTGGGATCATCGACAAATGCTCTTCTTCGACGGCACACGCGGACGCTTGCACTATCGGCGGTGGCCGGTACCTTCTCCCGACGCGGTGGCGGTGCTGCTGCACGGTCTGGGCCAGCACAGCGGCAACTACCATCGCTTCGCCCGATCACTGAACGCCATCGGCGTCGAGGTCTGGGGGCTGGACCTGGCCGGTCACGGACTCAGCGAGGGCGACCCCGAGCAGCCGGGCACACTTGCCGAACTGGTCGCCGACGCGACCGCGCTGGTGGAGCGCGCGCACGAGGAGCAACCGGAGTTGCCGCTGGTGCTGATGGGTCACTCGCTGGGTGCGGTGACCACGCTCGGCCTGCTCGGCGCGGCGGTACCCGACACCACGAGCGAAGCCGACCTCGGCGGCGTGGAGTCCAGTTATCCACTGACGCCGAGTGTTCCGCTGGAGTGGCTGCACGGGCTGGTGCTGTCCGGTGTGCCGCGCCGCGCGCTCGGCGGCGGGGCGCCCGGGGCGCCCGGAACCCCGCTGCCCACAACGCTTCCGGTACTGGCCGTACACGGCGCCGAAGACCGCCGGGCTCCGGTGGAAGGAATTCGGCTCTGGACTGCGCGCCACGAATCGGTAGATTTGCGGGAGTACGCCGAGGCCGGGCACGATCTGCTGCACGAACCGGTGAAGGGGCGCGTGGCCGCCGATATCGCGCGGTGGCTGCGTGAGGTCGTCCTCGTGGACGCGGTGCTCACGAAGTAGTAGGCGGGGCACGGCGGCGCGGGGCAGGCGGCACGACGAGTTAGGGGGACGGTGCGATGCGACCACAGTTGGCGGCCCTGGCCAGGGCGGCCGAGGAGGGCTCACTCCACATCGACGGAGTACTGATCGCCGAAGGCGCGCACGAGCAGTGCGCGCGGCGCTACGAACAACTCGCCGACGAAGTGGAAGCACAGCTGGCGGTGCTCGGCCCCGCCACCTCGCTGCCCGGCTTCGGCGGATTCGACTCCGGGGCGGCGCTGCGGCAGGGTTTCGAGGACAAGGCCGACACCGCACTGGTCCTGCTGCGCGAATACGCCTCCTCGGCGAGGGAACTCGCCGGAATCTTCCGCGCCGCGGCGACCGCCTACGAGGCCGCCGACACCGCACTCGCGGGCTCGCTCACCGCCGTCGACCCCACCGTCGACCCCGCGATGCGGGAGGCGAGCCGTGCGTGAGATCCCCTTCGCCGCCGAACGCGGCACCCACACCCGCACCGATCCGACGTACGCGCCGAATGCCGAAGTCTTCGACGGACTCTCCCACGACGAGATCTTCCGCAATGTCCAAGCCCTCGACCCGAGCCTGCTGAGCGCGGGCGCCCAATCCTGGCAGGCGACGGCGACCGGTCTCACCGACGCGGTGTCCCAGGCGCACACCGAGATCCGCGGCGCCATCGCCGACGGCTGGCGCGGCGCCGCGTCGAGCACGGCCGCGGCCGCCGTGGCCGCGTTCGAACTGCACGGGCAACAGTTGGCCGATGTGATGGCCGTGGTGTCCCAGCGGCTGGTGCGCGCGGCCGAGGCCGCCGAGGCGCTGCGTTCGGCGGTGGGCACGCCGTCGAACGCGCAACCGGATCTCGCTGCCGCCCTGCTCGATCCGACGCAGGCCACAGCGAACATCGACACGCAGAAGACCGTCGAGGGCGAACGGCTCGACGTCGTGCGCGCGATGGACACGATCTACACCACGGCTTTCCTCGGGACCGGCGTGGACGTGCCCGCCTTCCCCGAGACCACGCCCCCGATCGACACCGGCACTCCCTCCGGCACACTCGGCGCGGTCGGCAGCACGGAGCCGGAGACCGCCGATCCCTCGTCCACGGTCGCCACCCGATCCGCTGCGGCGACAGCTTCTCCCACGTCGGCCATACCGACGCCCGCGACGCCGCCCGCCGCGAGCACGCCGATGTCCCCGGCCGCACTGCCCACCTCCGCTGTCCCCACCGGCTCGCCGGTCGCCGGGGCCGGTGGCACCCCGACCACTGCCACCACCGCCGCGACGTCCCCCGCCGCGACGACGTCGGCGAATCTCGCCGGTGCCACCACCACCGAGCCCACGTCCACCCGTGGAACTGCGGTGCCACCGGCCGGTTCGGTCACCACCGCCGGTTCGTCGCGACCGGCCGCCGACAGGGAACGCAGGCGCGGGGGGCACGGCGGCGCGGACACGACCGACACCCCAGCAGCGCGCACGGGGGAAGCCGACACGGGAGCGGGCGCCGACACCGCGAAGACCACCGCCAGCGCATCCGGCACGGGCACGGACATGGGCGCGGGCACGGACATGGGCGCGGGCGGTGTGAACGCGACCGGTACGGGCGAGAGCGCTCCGGGCACGCGCGGGCCCGATCGAGACGGGGAATCGGCGGTCGGGGCGGGGGCGGGCGCCGGTGCGGTCGGCGGCCTGCTGGGCGGCGCGCTCGCGGCGGGCGACACCCCGCGTTCGGGCTCGTCGGTGCCGTCGAGCACCGCACGATCCGAGCGCGATCGGCACGACGAGGACGACGAACTCGATTGGGCCGAAGAGGATTTCGTCTTCGACGAGCTGGATGCCGAGTTCGGCGGCGGGCACGACGCCGGTCGCGGCGGCCACGGTTTCGACGACTCCGGCTTCGGTGGAGCGGCTTCCGGTCACGGCGGTCAGGGCCACGGCTATGGCGGCTCGGAATACGGCGGCTCCGAATACGGCGATCCGGGCTATGGCGGTTCCGGCTTCGGTGATGTCGCCTTCGAGGGCGGCCGGGCCGCCGATGAGCTCATCGGGGATCTGGATCCGGCGACGCCTCCGGTGGTCGGCGATTGGCCCGAGAACGAGTGACCTGGACGCTGACGCCCGACCAGTTCGCCGCGGCGTGGGCGCGTGCGGACGGTGATCGCATCCCCTATCCGCTGGCGGTGCGCCCCTCCGCGCGCGACGCGTTCGAACGCGCCGCCCGGCAACCCGAACTCGACGAGTGGTGTGATCGGACGCTCGACGCCGATCTCGAAGCCGCCCTGCGGGTACTGGCCCGGCCGACGGTGCTGATCGAGGTGTTCGGACGGCACGCGGCCGCCACGAGCGCGGAGGCGGTCGTGGACGAGGTCGGCGGCGACGAACCCGCGGTCGCGATCGCTCCCCCGCCCGAGACCGCCTCGGCCGACTTCGTGGATCGCACGAACGCGGCGGACGCCCGTCCGGTGCGAATCCTCGGTGCGACCTCGGGCAATATCGCGGTGGTCGCCGCCCAGCGGCCCGGTCCCGATCCGGAGCGCGGTGGTCCGGTGCGGCTCTACGTCGGCAATCCCGACAACGTGGCCGCGCGGATCGTCTCGGCGCTGCCGCAATGCCCGCCCGGCGGCGGGGCACGCCTGAGCGCCCCGCTGGCGAAGGTGAAAATGGACAGCCGCGATCTGGTGACGGTTCCGGTCTCCGGCCCGACGACGGACGCGCGCATCCGCAGACTGCTCGGCCGTCCCCGGGCGGGGATCGGGCAGATCGTGGTGTCGGCCCGGCGGCGCACCGGCGAGACCGGACCGACGACCCTGCGCCCGTTCGGGGTGCTGTGCTGGATCGATGTCGGTGGCGACGGGCGGTACGCGGTGCGCACCGGCGCCGAGGTGCACGTCGCGCCGGTCACCGCGGAGG
The DNA here is from genome assembly GCF_015477835.1 of Nocardia higoensis. NCBI lineage: Bacteria > Bacillati > Actinomycetota > Actinomycetes > Mycobacteriales > Nocardiaceae > Nocardia > Nocardia higoensis. The sequence goes on from NZ_JADLQN010000001.1 coordinate 2,623,208, forward strand.
CTTTCGGCGCGCACCTGCGGCCGATGCTGGAGGCCGCGGAGAAGACCGCCGCGCACGCCGAACGCTGGTGAGCGCGCCTACGGTGGAGCGGTGCCCCGAGAACGCCGATGTGCAGGACAACTCGGTGCTGCACGGTCCCCAGGACGCGCGATGCCGCACATCCCCCGCTACCGCGAGCCCCATGTCCCGGAGCCGCACGCCCCGTGGTTCCGCCGGACGATCCGCGCGAGGCCGGGCGCCACGGCGGCTCAACGGAGCAGCGTCGTGACCTCGCTGTCGTCCAACTGATGGAAGTCGATATACGCGCCGCCGACCCCGCCGAGTTCGACCGGAACCCACGGGCAGACCACCTCGTCGGCTTCCCCGGACACCCAGGCGTGCGCCTCCACCGACGCGATCGGGACCGCGACCACCAGGCGGGCGGGCGCGTGCGAGCGCACCACTCGGCAGGCCGCCACCATGGTGGCACCGGTGGCCATGCCGTCGTCCACCACGATCACCGTGCGGCCGGTCATCGGCAGCGGGTCGCGGTCGCCGCGCAGGGCGTGCACGCGGCGGGCCAGTTCGGCCTGTTCTGCGCGCTCGACCTCGGCCAACTGGTCGGGGCGCACGCCGAGTCTGCGGATCACGTCGTCGTTGAGGACCCGGACCCCGCCTTCGCCGAGGGCGCCCATCGCGAGTTCCGGATGCCACGGCACGCCCAGCTTGCGGACCAACAGGATGTCGAGATCACCGCCGAGGGCGCGGTGCACCTCGGCCGCCACCGGCACGCCGCCCCGGGGCAGACCGAGCACGAGCGGCTCCGTCGCACGCAGGTGGGTCAGTTCCGCGCCCAGCGCGCGACCGGCGGCGACCCGATCGGCGTAGTGGTTCATCTCCCTTCGAACGCTACTCCTGCGGGCGGGGCTCGGTGATCACGAATCGGCGCAACGCGAGGCTGGGGTTGTGGGTGCGCACCGCATCGAGGTGGTCGAGTTCGGCGGTCGCGGTGAGCACGCCGGGCTCGGCGCCCAGTTCGGCCAGGACCGCGCCCGCCGGATCGATGATCATGGAGGCGCCGGAACCGAGGGGTTCGGCCTGGTCGGCGGCGGCGAGGTAGACGGTGTTCTCGATCGCCCGGGCGCGCAGCAGGGTGGTCCACTGATCGACCTTGCCCGGTCCGGGAATCCACTGCGCGGGGACCGCGATCACCTGCGCTCCGGCCGCGGCGAGTCGCCGGAAACCCTCGGGGAAGCGCAGGTCGAAGCAGGTCTGCAGGCCGATGGTCACCCCGTCGGCGAGGAAGGTGACCGGTTCGGTGAGCGGCCCCGGCTCGACGACATCGGACTCCTTGTGGCCGAAGGCGTCGTAGAGGTGCACTTTGCGATAGACCGCGACCCGCTCACCGCCGGGATCGACGGCCACCAGGGTGTTGCGGATACGGGTGTCACCGCCGGTCTCGATCATGCCCGCCACCAGGAAGACACCGGCCGCACGCGCCAGTTCGGCCAGGCCGGTCGCGAACTGGCCGTCCAGCGGTTGTGCCACCGGCACCACCCGTCGGTCGAGCCTGCGCACCGCGTGCATCGCGTACTCCGGGGCGATCACCACGCGCGCCCCGCGCCCGGCGGCCGCGCGGACCTGCTCACCGAGGGCTGTCAGGTTCGCCTGCGGGTCGGTGCTCGGAGTGAACTGGACCACGCCGAGGGTCACCGCGGGGGCGCGCAGCCCCTGTTCGGAGGCCTGGTGCTGGAGTCGCATACGTCTCACCGTATTGGCCCGGTGACCGGGGAGGCCACCGGCAGGCAGTAAACTCCTGGTCAATGAGTACTAATCAGGTCGACAGCGTTCCTGGCGACGACGACAGGGACACGGGCGGAACCGAAGCCGGTTCCGACCCGGCCGGCCCGTCCTTCGCCGACTTGGGCATCGACGACCGCATCCTGCGGGCAATCGCCGATGTCGGTTACGAATCTCCCTCCCCCATCCAGGCGGCGACCATCCCACCGCTGCTGGCGGGCGCCGATGTGGTCGGTCTCGCGCAGACCGGCACCGGCAAGACGGCCGCCTTCGCCATCCCGATCCTGATGGGTCTGGAAACATCCGGCAAAGCGCCGCGCGCCCTCGTGCTCGCCCCCACCAGGGAGCTGGCCATCCAGGTCGCCGAGGCCTTCGGCCGTTACTCCACCCACATCCCCGGACTGCACGTGCTGCCCATCTACGGCGGGCAGAGCTACGGCGTGCAGCTGTCGGGCCTGCGCCGTGGCGCGCACGTGGTCGTCGGCACCCCGGGCCGGGTGATCGATCACCTGGAGAAGGGCACGCTCGACCTGTCGCAGCTGCAGTACCTGGTGCTCGACGAGGCCGACGAGATGCTCAAGATGGGCTTCCAGGAGGATGTCGAGCGGATCCTCGCCGACACCCCGCGGGACAAGCAGGTCGCGTTGTTCTCGGCGACCATGCCCTCGGCGATCCGTAAGATCTCCAAGCAGTACCTGCGCGAGCCGGTCGAGATCACCGTCAAGGCCAAGACCCAGACCGCGACCAACATCACCCAGCGGTGGGTGCAGGTCTCCCATCAGCGCAAGCTGGACGCGCTGACCCGGGTGCTCGAGGTCGAGCCGTTCGAGGCGATGATCATCTTCGTCCGCACCAAGCAGGGCACCGAAGAACTCGCCGAGAAGCTGCGCGCCCGCGGCTTCTCCGCCGCCGCCATCAACGGCGACATCGCTCAGAACCAGCGCGAGCGCACCATCGGCCAGCTCAAGTCCGGCACGCTGGACATCCTGGTGGCCACCGACGTCGCCGCGCGCGGCCTGGACGTGGACCGTATCTCGCACGTCGTCAACTACGACATCCCGCACGACACCGAGTCCTACGTGCACCGCATCGGCCGCACCGGCCGCGCCGGGCGCAGCGGCAAGGCGCTGCTGTTCGTCGCGCCGCGCGAACGCCATCTGCTCAAGGCCATCGAGCGCGCCACCCGGCATCCGCTCGAGGAGATGCAGCTGCCCAGCGTCGAGGACGTCAACGCGCAGCGGGTCGCCAAGTTCGGCGACACCATCACCGAGAATCTCGCCTCGTCGAACCTGCCGCTGTTCCGCAAGCTCATCGAGGACTACGAGCGCGAGCACAACATCCCGCTGGTCGACATCGCGGCCGCGCTGGCGATCGGTTCCTACGACGGCGACAACTTCTTCATGGAGCCGGAGCCGGAACCGGAACGCCGCGAACGTGTTCCGCGTGAACGCCCGGACCGCCGCTTCGACGAGGAGCGCGGGCCGGGTGGCGGCTCGCATCACCGGGCGACCGGTACCGAGCTGGCCACCTACCGGATCAGCGTGGGCAAGCGGCACCGGGTGGTGCCGGGCGCGATCGTCGGCGCCATCGCCAACGAAGGCGGTCTGCGCCGCAGCGACTTCGGCCACATCAGCATCCGGCCCGACCACAGCCTGGTCGAGCTGCCCGCACAGCTGCCCGCCGAGACGCTGGAAGCTTTGCGGCGCACCAGGATCAGCGGCGTGCTGATCCAGCTGCAGCTCGACTCCGGTCCGCCGTCGCACCGCGCGGCTCCGTCGTTCAGCAGCCGGGGTCCGCGCCGCGAGCGCGACACCGGCAAACGCCAGGAACGCCGCAAGCCGCGATCCTGACCCGGGGTCCACCGAGGTCAGACGCACTGGCTTACAGTGTTGCCGACCGGCGCGCATCGGGCGCGCCGGTTGCTGGTGTCCCGGCTGGCGGCCGTCGAACGGGAGGCGCGCGTTTGTTCGTGTTCGGTGATCGTGTAGTGGCGACCGCCGCCGATCTGGTGCGGGCCGCGCGCTGCGAGTTCGCGGTGCTGCGTGCCCTCGACGCCGAACTCGGCATGGTGGACACCGCGCCCGACTGCACCGCTTCGCCGGACTTCACCACTCCCGTCGGCTCCTACGCGCCCGGCGGCGACCGGCTGCACGCGCGCATGCGCGCGGTATACGGATCCTCGATCGCCGAGATCTCCGCACCCGACCGGCTTTCCGCGTTCGGCGCCGATGCGTCCGGGGCCGATGCCCTGCGCGCGGCGCACACCGCGACTGTCGACGCGCTCAGCGGCGGAGCGCGGGTCGTGCGGAACGCGACGGTCCTGAGCGACCGATTCGCCGCGCGCTGTGACTATCTCGTACGCGTGGAGCATGGCGGTCACACCCTGCACGGGACCGCCGCCTCGCCCGCGACTCGGCTCGACACCGTGCTCGAACTGGCCGCCTGCGCGCAGATTCTCACCGCCTCGGGCGCGGTCGGGGTGCCGCCGACGCTCGTATTGCACTGCGGTCCCGTGGTTTCCGAGCATCCGCTGGACGCGGCGGCTGCGGTGTACCGGGCCGGGCGAGAGCGGACCGGTGAGATTTTCGAGGAGAAGCTCGACGAGCTGCTGCCTGTGCAGTGGGGCGATCCGCGCTATCTGGCCTGCGGGCGCTGCGCGGTGTGCCTGCCCGAACTGACCGCCGCCCGGGATCTGCTGCTGGTGGCGGGTATGCCGGGCACGGCACGGGCGCGGCTGCGCGACGCCGGGGTGCACACCGTCGATCGGCTCGCCGTCACCGACGACGAGATACCCGGCCTGTCCGTGCGCACGGTGGCCGCTCTGCGCGGACAAGCCGATCTGCAATTGCGCACCGAGGCGTCCGGCGTGCCCGCCCATGCCCTGCTCGACCCGGCCGCACTGTCCGCCCTGCCCGAGGCACATCCCGACGATCTCGCGCTGACCCTGGAATCGGCACCGGACGGCCGCGCCGGGCACTGGCGCCTCGGGAACCGCACCGGCACCCTGCTGAGCCTGCCCGCGGGCCCTGGTTCGGTCACCGAGGTCCTCGTCCACTCCGCCGCGCATCTGGGCTCCCATCCCGGCGCACACCTCTACCACTACACCGGCGACGTGCGAGCGGCGTTGCTGGCCGGGGGCGACGGTCCCGGCGACGAGGAGGCCCTCGACGACCTGCTGCACGCGGGTCTGCTCGTCGACCTCTATCCCGTCGTCCGCAATGCCGTCCTCATCGGCGTGGCATCCTATGGTCTCGATCGGCTCCGTCCCTTGATCCCCGGCGCACCGTCGGACGACGTGATGCTGGTGCTGCTGAGCGACTGGCTGCGCGGCCTCGGCGACGCCGCGCGGTGGCGCGAATCGTCGACGTCGGTGGCCGCGCAGACGCGCCCCGGCAGCGCGGCACGGCCTCGAGGAGCAGCCGTGGACTCCGACTGGGCGGACGCAGACCCCGCGACGGAGGACCCGTCCCCGCCCCCCTCGTCGGTCGAAGCGGCGTTGTGGGAATACGCTGCCGGACAAGGTGATTCGCGGCACCCGGCGGCGGTGATGGCGGCGGTGGCCGGGTATCGGCGCCGGGAACGGCGCGCATGGAGTTGGGCGCACACCGATCGGCTGACCCATCCGGTGCGGGACTGGGCGGACGCCCCGGGTGTGCTCATCGCCGACCGCTGCACCGTGGACACCAAGTGGCATCGCAGCCCCGACGGCGCGACCATGCGGCGGTTCCTGACCTTGACCGGGCGCATCGGTTCGGGCGGGGGGCTGCGGCCCGGGCCGACGAGCACAGCCGCGCCCGCCGCGCTGCCGCCGGGCACTCGGGTGCACACGTTCTACGACCGAGTCGGCGCGTTCGGGCGTCGCACCACCGGGACCGCCGTCGTGCTCGGCTGCGCGGTGGACGCCGACTTCGACGACGCGGTACGGCTGGAGGAGATCCAGCCCGAGGACCGGGTACCCCACGACGACCTGCCGATCGCCATCGCGCCGGGGGTGCCGCGCTGGGATGCCCGCGCCGAGGCAGCGGTCGAAGCCACGGCGCAGCGGTTGCTGATGACGCTGCCCGAGCTGCCCACGGGCGCGTTCTTCGACATTCTGGGCAGGCGGACGCCCCGGCTGCACGGTGACGCGTTGCCGCCGGTGCACGGGGACCACATCACCGCGCTCACCGCGGCGGTCTCCGGCCTCGACGATTCCTATCTGGTGGTCCAGGGCCCGTCGGGGACCGGCAAGACCGAGGTCACGGCTCAGGTGGTGGCGCAGCTGGTGACCGGGCGGCACTGGCGGATCGGCATCGTCGCGCACAGCCGCCGCACGGTGGAGAACCTGTTCGAGGCCATCGTCGCGGCCGGTGTGCTGCCCGAACTCGTCGCCGAATCCGAGGCCGAGGCCGTCGCGCCGGAGTGGGCGGTGATCGACCCGCAACGGTTCGCCCGGTTCCTCGATCACGCCGTCAACGGTTGTGTGATCGGCGGGCTCACCGAGGATTTCACCGATCCGGCGCGGGTGCCCGCGGGCAGTCTGGATCTGCTCGTGGTCGCCGACGCCGGCCGGTTCCCCCTGGCGGAGGTGGCGGAGGTGGCAGGTGGCGCGCGTTCGCTGCTGCTGGTCGGCGACCCGCAGCCCGCCCTCGCGCGCGCCGCCCATCCCGCGCCGGTCGCGGCCTCGGTGCTCGGCTGGTTGCTCGACGGGCGTGACACGGTCCCCGCCGGACGCGGCTACTTCCTCGACCGCACGCGGCGGATGCATCCACGGGTGTGCGAGCCGCTGTCGCGGCTGTACTACGACGGCAGGCTGATCTCGGACGAAACCGTCACCACGGCACGGCGACTCGATGGCACCGCGCCCGGTATCGAGACCGTGACGGTCTCGCATCACGGCGATTCGACCGAGTCCGTGGCCGAGGCGCGCGAGGTGGTACGCCAGGTGCGCGCTCTGCTCGGGCGCCCGTGGACCGAGGGCGGACAGACCCGGCGACTGCATCCGCACGATCTGTTCGTCATCGCGCCCTACGAGGCGCAGGTCGGGCGTATCCGAACCCTGTTGGCGCGGGCCAAGATCGAGGATGTGCTGGTGGGCACCGTCGACCGGTTCCGGGGCAGGGAGAGCGCGGTCGTGCTGATCTCGATGACCACGTCGTCGCCGCAGGACGCGCCGGACGGCATGGCGGCATTGTTCTCCCCCGGCCTGATCCGTGCGGCGGTCAGCCGGGCCATGTGGAAGGCGATCGTCATCCGTTCGCCGCTGCTCACCACCTACCTGCCCGAGACTCCCGAAGAACTCGTCGAACCGGGACGATTCCTGCGACTCGGGTGACTCCCGGGTCGGTGGAACTTCCGCAAGCCGTCGCCGCGGTGAACGTGGCCTGTACCCGCGTGCCTGCCGGGGCGTAGGTGAGCGGGCGCGCGGTGGCGCCTCAGCCGAAGTTCTTGCCCTCGCCGCGGTAGGTCGGCACCGTGGTGCGGGAGCCGTCCGGTTCGACCAAGTGCACCGCGTCGAAGCGCTCGCAGAGTTCGCCCGCCTTCGCGTGCCGGAACCACACGCGATCGCCCAGGCGCAGGGACCGCGCACCCGACAGCGGCGTCTGGACTTCTCCCGCGCCCTCGGTGCCGAGCAGGCGGAGCCCCTCGGGCCACACCGGCTTCGGCACCCGGGACACACCCGCCGGACCGGAGGCGATGTAGCCGCCCGCGAAGACGGTGGCGATGCCGGGGGCGGGCCTGCGCAGCACGGGGGTGGCGAAGAACAGCGCCGGTCGCGGGGTGAAAGCGCGATAGTGGTCGAACAGGGTCGGTACATAGAGGCCGGATCCCGCGGTGACCTCGGTGACCTGCGGGTCGGCGGTGCTCACCTCGAGCGATCCGGTGCCGCCGCTGTTGACGATGCGCAGCGGGCCGGTCACCGAGCGCACCGCGTCGAGCACGGCGGCGCGACGGCGGCCGATCTCGGCGGCGGAGAGCTTCTTGACCAGACGCACGGCCGGATTGCTGTCGGGCAGCCCGGCGATCTGCGCCTCGTAGGTCATCACGCCGACGACCTCGAACCCGGCGGCGCGGGCGGCGCGCGCCAGTTCGGCGGCCTGCTCCGGGGTGCGCAGTGGGGAACGGCGCACGCCCAGGTGCACCGGCCCCAGGCGCAGGGAGGCGTCCACGTCAAGGCACACCTGGGGACGGACCTTGTCGGTGCCGAGTGCGGCGCGGGTCAGCTCGAGCTGAGCGATGTCGTCGATCATCAGGGTGATCGCCGACGACATCGTCTCGTCGGCGGCCAGTTCGGCCAGCGCGGCCCGATCGACGGTGGGATAGCCGAGCAGGATGTCGCGGGCGCCGAGGCGAGCCAGCCACAGCGCTTCGCGCAACGAATAGGACATGATGCCGGCGAACCCGGCGGCGGCGGTGAGGCCGGAGCCGAGCACCGTCTCCAGCACGGCACGGCAGCGCACGGATTTCGAGGCGACCCGAATCGGCGTGCCCGCGGCGCGGCGCACCAAGTCCACGGCGTTCGCGCGCAGGGCGGTGAGATCCAGCGCAGCCAGCGGCGGATCGAGGTCGGCGGTGGCCGCGTGCAGACCGGGAATCGGCGAGGTCTCACTCACCCCACCCACTCAACCACCTAGCTGGACAAACGTCCAGTAGTGCGGATGCGAGTTCAGGCGTCGACCGCGCGGGCGGTCAGGCCACTGACCAGATCATCGAGCACGACCAGCGTCGTCTCGTCGTCGCAGCACGCCAGCCAGCGCAGCACGGTGCCCTGCAGCATCGACACGCAATACGCGGCGATCGCGTCGACCGGTTCGAGCCACTGGGTGTTCGAACGCTGCGCGCACAGTTCCAGGAAGAAGGCTATCTCGGCATCCATCTGCTGGAACGTCATCGCGGTGATCGGGTCGGCCACACATTCGGAACTGGATTCCCAGCGCTCCCTGATGGTGCGCACGGCCGACTCGTAGGCTCTGATCTGCTTGTAGGGGGTGGCCTTGATCAGCGGCCAGTAGGCGGTGATGCCGGCGTGCAGCAACACTCGCAACGCTCGAACTCCGCCGTGATCGAGCGAGGCTGCTGCCGTTTCGACTGCCTCGCAGACGGTCGGCCGCAACCGGCTTTCCACAATTTCTCCACGTGCGCTCAACGACGACTCCCTTGGCGAAAGACATCACGCCCCTGCACGGCGCGAATCGCTGAACTCGGCGGACAGTCAGGCTTCCACCGGACCGCCCGGTCCAACGTTCATCAATGGTAGAGGGTTTCCATGATTTGAGAACGGGTACAGCACTATTTTCAGACTGAAAGATTGTTTTGTTATCCGACCGGGACTGCACCGCAACGTTGCGTTGCTTGCCTGATCGCCGAACCCGCGCTCCGGACCCTCGTTACCCGGTTCCCACCTGGTGCGGATGCGGTTAGGCTTACCTGCCCGATACCGCACCTTGGTCCAGGGTACGGATCCCGCACCGCCGCGCTACCCCCTTGTGGCCGAACACACAGTGGAAACGGGTGTAGCGGACAGCGCGGCCCACTCGCAGCCCACCGCCATCGGGCCGCCGATAGCCTGTAGCCGTGACCTCCACGTCTTCAGCCGATCACTTCCGCCTCACCGGCACCTTCAACTTCCGAGACACCGGCGGTCTGCGCACCGCGTCCGGCGCCCGGATCCGTCCCGGCGTGCTGCTGCGCTCGGCTCAGCTCAGCGGTCTCGACGAACGCGGTCACGCCGTGCTGCGCGAACTGCGCGTCACCGACGTGCACGACCTGCGCGGACTGCACGAGATCGAGAACATCGGCCACGACAACCTGCCCGACGACGTACGACTGCGGGTGACGCCGTTCGACTCACGGATGGGCGCGGCACCGCCGCACGATGCCGACGGCACCTCCGCGCTCACGCACATGCTCGAGGTCTACCGGGTCTTCCCCAAGCTGCCCGAGGCCAACGCCGCCATCACCGAGATCGCCGAATCCATCGTGCGCGGGCAGGGCGCCGTGCTGGTGCACTGCGCGGCGGGCAAGGACCGCACCGGGTGGGCGGTCGCCACCATCCTGCGCGCGGTCGGGGTGGTCGAGGAAGACGTCTACGCCGACTACATGCTGAGCAATCACGCGGTGCCCGCGTTGCGCGCGATGCTGGCCCAAACTCTCGGCCCCGGCGCGGAACCCTCCCCGGATCTGCTCGGCGTCCGCGAGGAGTATCTGCGGATCGGCACGGATTCGGTGCACGAACTGCACGGTCACCACGATGCCTTCGTCGAGGCCGCGGGCATCGACACGAAACTGCTGGAGCGGTTGCGCGAGCGCCTGCTGGTCTAGCCGCTCAGGCGGTGCACCAGGCCGTCGGCGGTGATGCGGACCTGGTCGCCGGTATGGAACCAGCCGCCGGTGAACCGATCCGCCGTCGAGGCCGGATCGTTCCAGTAGCGGCTGCTGACATTCGGTCCCCGACAGAGCAGTTCACCGTGACCGGCGGCGGCGCGCGGTCCCGACAGCGCCAATTCCGTTCCGCCGAAGGGCCGTCCGAGCACGGTGCCGGAATCGGCGTCGTCGGCCGCGAGGCCGATTCCGCTGGTCTCGGTGGCTCCCCACAGCGACCAGCGCTTGGCCGCCGGAAAGGTCTCGCGCAGCGCCTCGGTGACTTCACCCGCCGCCGGGACCGGATGTTGCGCGCGCCTGCCCGCGCTGCTGAGGCGGCGCACGCCGTGGGTGCAGATGCCGTCCGAACGCATGGCGGCCAGCGTGGGACGCAGGTCGGCGAACACCTCCGGGGTCGCCGAGATCATGTCGACCCGTTCTGTCACCAGGGCTTCGGCGATGCCCGCGATGTCGCGCGCGAACACCACGGTGCCGCCGACGGCGAAGGTCGGCAGCAGTTGGTCGACGCAGCCCCGGGTGCCCGCCAGCGGCAGCAGGACGAGATTGCGCACACCGTCGGTCGGCAGGTCGAGGGTCGAGACGACGGACCTGACCGCGGACAGCAGGTTCTCGTTGGTCAGCTCCACCCCCCTGGGCTCGTGCCGATCGCTGGTGTAGCAGAGCACCGCGAGCTCGTCGAGCGCGGCGCCGTCGTCGATGAACGACGGGCCGTCGGGCAGCGGGGTGCCCGTGCCGAGCACGAAATCGGCCGCGCTGTCGGCGAGGACACGCTCGGCGACGCTGTGCGGCAGTCCGCTGGGCACCAGCACCGGCACCGCGCCGCTGAGCAGGGCGCCGAGAAAGGCGCGCACCCACCGCAGGCCCGCGGGCATCCGCACGGCCACCCGATCGCCGTAGCCGATGCCGTGTTGCTGCAATCCGCCCGCGATGCGCGCACCCGAATGCCACAGCTCGCGGTAGGTGAGCCGGGGCCCACCCACCTCGACGACCGCTTCCCGGTTCGCGAACGCGTGCACTTGACGGTCCAGCAGTTCCGTCAGGGCGGGATGGAGATTGCCGTACCTGAGCACCCCGTCCGCGCCTCGCGCCATGGGGGCGTGGCGACCGTCCACCGGGTACTCGACCACCAACTGCGTCATTCGTCCTCCGCGGGCCTGGATCCAGCAGGCACCTGCACTATATGACGCGTATCACATTTCCGCCGGTGGATCGTCGTTACGCGGGGATCGCCTCTTCCGCCCGTGGCTGCTCGGCAGGCACAGTCACCGGCCCTGGTAAGTGGCCTTGCCCGGTCCGTTCTCCAAGAAGCTGCGCACGCCGCCCCGCAGGTCGTCGGTGTCGAACAGCACGCCGGAGACCTCGGGGGTCACCGCGTCCGCGTGCGCGACGCCGCCCGAGCGCCAGGCCTCGATGATCTTCTTGGTGGCCGCGTGCGCCTTGGTCGGGCCGTCGGCGAGCTTGTGGGCCAGCGCTCGTGCCGCCGGGTCGAGATCGTCGTGGATGTAGTTGACCACGCCCCAGTCGGCCATGGTGGCGGCGTCGTAGAGGTCGGCGGTCATCACGAACTCGCGGGCGCGGCCGGAGCCGGCCCGCTCGGCCAGGCGCTGCGGGCCGCCCATCGACGGGGTCAGGCCCACCACGGTCTCCACCAGCCCGAACTTCGCCTTCGGTGTCGCGAGGATGATGTCGCAGGCCAGCGCCACCTCGAACGCGGCGGTGAGGGTGAGTCCGTGCGCGGCGAACAGCACCGGACACGGCAGCGCCTCGAGCGGATGGATGATGTCGTCGAACAGCCTGCGCCACAGGGCGGTGCCCGTCTCGACGGTCAATCCGTCGAAGGTGTGCACGTCGACGCCACCGGAGACGACCTTGCCCTCGGCGCGCAACAGCACCGCACGCGGCGGGTTCGCGGTCAGCGCGGCGATATCGGCCACCAGGCCGTCGAACATGGCCTGGTCGAACAGGTTCAGCGGCGGATTCGCCAGGGTAAGAACCGCGACTTCGGCGCCTGCCGCGGTGGTCTCACGTTCCAGCCGGGTGGCGGTCTTCGGGGTGTTCTCGCTCATACCGGCAGCCTAAGGGGTCGATCTGCGAGACTGGCCGGGTGACCGAGACGGAGTCCACAGCCGGTTCCTATGTCGAGCCGGGCGAGTTCGAGCGCGACACCAACTACATCACCACCCGGATCACCGCCGACGGCCGTGACGGCTATCCGGTCGAATCCGGGCGGTACCGGCTGGTCGCCGCGCGCGCCTGTCCGTGGGCCAATCGCACGCTGATCGTGCGCAGGCTGCTCGGGCTCGAGGACGCGATATCGCTGGGCCTGTGCGGGCCCACGCACGACAAATACAGCTGGACCTTCGACCTCGATCCGGGCGGGGTGGACCCGGTGCTCGGCATCCCCCGGCTGCGCGAGGCCTACCTGGCCCGCTTCCCCGACTATCCGCGCGGGATCACCGTGCCCGCGATCGTGGACGTGCCCACCGGTCAGGTGGTCACCAACGACTACGCGCGGATCACCCTGGACTTCTCCACCGAGTGGACGCGGTTCCACCGGCCCGGCGCGCCGCAGTTGTATCCCGAGGAACTGCGCGCCGAGATCGACGAGGTCGCCGAGCTGATCTTCCGCGATGTGAACAACGGGGTGTACCGCTGCGGATTCGCCGGTGCGCAGGACGCCTACGAACGCGCCTACGATCAGCTGTTCGCCCGGCTGGACTGGCTCACCGAGCGGCTGTCCGACCAGCGCTACCTCGTCGGCGACACCATCACCGAGGCCGACGTGCGGCTGTTCACCACGCTGGTGCGGTTCGACCCGGTCTACCACGGCCACTTCAAGTGCAACCGGCAGAAACTGAGCGAGATGCCGGTGCTGTGGAGCTACGCGCGAGACCTGTTCCAGACGCCGGGATTCGGCGACACCGTCGACTTCGGCCAGATCAAGACCCACTACTACGCGGTGCACACCGACGTGAACCCGACCGGTGTGGTGCCCAAGGGCCCCGACCTGTCGAACTGGCTGTCCCCGCACGGTCGCGAGGTGCTCGGCGGCAGGCCGTTCGGCGACGGAACCCCGCCGCCTCCCCCGGCTCCCGGCGAGGAAGTTCCCGCGGTTCCCGGCGCCTGAGGACGTCACGTTTTCCCGCTCTCAGCGGGGGAACCCGCCATCTGCACGGTTCGTTGCCGTGTTGGGCCGGCATGGGTTCGGTGCCATAGAGTTCAGCCAGGCCGGATCGAAGGGGTAGTGAGGTCATGAATATCGGCGCGTTCGAGAAGACCGTGGTCGCTTTGCTGGAGAACGGTGCCAAACTGCAAGGCCCCGCGGTGGAGAAGTACATCGAGCGCCTGCGCCGCGCACACCCCCGGGAAAACCCCCACCAGATCGTCGCCAGGATCGAGAAGCAGTACCTGCTCGCGGTGACCGGCAGCGGCACGGCGGCGGGCGCCACGGCGGCCATGCCCGGTGTCGGCACGGTGGCCTCGCTGGCCACGATCACCGCCGAGACCGCCTTCTTCCTCGAAGCTTCCGCGCTCTACACGCTGGCCATCGCGGCCGTGCACGGGGTCGCGCCGGAAGCCAAGGAGCAGCGCCGGGCGCTGGTGCTCGCGGTGGTGCTGGGCGACAGCGGCATGCAGATCGTGGAGCGCTCGGTCGGGCGCTCGGCGAAGAACTGGGGCACGCTGCTCGGCGAGAAGGTGCCCGGCCTGTCGAGCATGAACGACTCGCTGATGAAGCGCTTCATCGTGAAGTTCCTGACCAAGCGCCTGGCATTGATGGCGGGCAAGGTGATCCCGATGGGCATCGGCGCGGTGATCGGCGGCGTCGGCAACCGGGCGCTGGGCCGCATCACCGTCGACAATGCCCGCAAGGCCTTCGGTCCCCCGCCGCTGGACTGGTCCAACCACCGTATCCCGGTGATCGACGCGGCCCCGCTGCCTGCCATCGAGGCCGTGAAGCAGGCGGATCCGGCGCGGCGGGCCACGCCGTCGAAGCCGATCGAGCGCCGGTGACGGCATCGCGCGCCGCTGTCGCCGTTCGCGCGCTGACCAAGCGCTACGAGTTCGTGCCCGCGCTGGAAGACGTCAGCTTCACCGTCGCGCCGGGCACGGTCACCGCACTGGCGGGCCCGGCCGGGTCGGGCAAGACGACGGTGCTGCGGGTGCTGCTCGGGTTCACCGCGCCGGACGCGGGCAGCGCGAAGATCGGCGTCCCGGGTCCGGTGGGCGCGGTGCTGAGTCCGCGCGGGCTGCATCCGGCCAGGGCCGCCGCCGATCATCTCGACATCCACGCCGCCGCGGCCGGGGTGCCGCGCGACCGGGTGGACGAGGTGCTCGCCACGGTCGGGCTCGCCGACCAGGCCCGCACCCGCGCGGGCGCGTTGTCCTTCGGGCAGCAGACCCGGCTGGCGCTGGCCACCGCGCTGCTGCCCGATCCCCGGCTGTTGCTGCTCGACGACGCGGTCGAAGGACTCGACGCCGCCGAGCGCGGCTGGTTGCACGATGCCCTCCGCGCGCACGCCCGCCGCGGCGGCGCGGCGGTCCTCACCAGCGCCACGCTGTCGTCGGTGGTGTCGATGACCGACCAGCTGGTGGTGCTCAGCGAAGGGGCGGTGGTCTACCAGGGAACCCCGGCGAAGCTGCGGCGCGGCAATCCCGACCGGCTGATCGTCGCAGCCACGGTGCCGGTGGCGCTGGCGACCGCGCTGGCGGCGCGTGGCTTCACCGACGCCGTCATCCGCCCGGACGGCCGGCTGGCGGTGGCCGAAGCCACCGAGGCGCAGATCCGCGAGATCGCGCGCGCGGCCGGGGTACGCGTCGAGGGCATCGTGGCCGACCCGATCCACCCGGATCGCGTGCTCGCCTCACTCACCAAGCCGCGCACCACGACCGCGCTGCACGCACCGCCGTCTTTCGTGCCACCGTCGTCGTTCGGATCGTCGTCGTTCGGATCGTCGTCGTTCGGATCGTCGACATCATTCGGACCGTCGGCATCGTTCGGTCCGTCGGCATCGTCGCAGCGCTCGCCCTACTCCGCGCCCATGCGCCCGCCGCCCGCGCATCCGCCGTCGATCCCACCAGGAATGCCGCCACAACCGATGCCGTCCCATGGAATGCCACCACAAGGAATGCCACCTCGATGACAACGCTGCTCGAGCGACTGACTCGGCCGGTCACCGCGGAAGTCCGCAAGGTGACGACCCTGCGCTGGTGCGTGCTGCTGGCCGCGCTGCTGCCCGCCGTGGCGCTGGTGGCCAGTTCGGTGACCGCGGGCATGGCCGGGCCGGTCGACCCCCGCGCGCAGCCGGTGACCGGGCCCGCCACCATCGGGCTGCTGCTGGCGATCCTGGCTACCGTGCTCGGCGCGGGCGCGTTCGGCGCGGCCATGACCGGCGGCGAGTTCCGCTACGGCTCGATGCCGCTGACGGTCGTGTTCACCCCCGACCGTGACCGGCTGGTCGCCGCGAAGCTGCTGGTCATCGCCGTCGCCGCACTGGCCGTGGCACTGGTGACCGAACTCGTCGCGCTCGCCTGCCTCTTCTTGTTCGGACGCGGCGCGTTCGACGTCGACGGCAGGCTGTGGGCGACGTTGGGAGCCGGCCTGTTCGCGACCGTCTGCTGGGCGCTGATCGGCGCGGGGCTCGGTCTGATCCTGCGCACCTCCACCGGCGCGATCGCCACCCTGATCGGCTGGCTGCTGATCGGCGAGCCGCTGGTCTGGCTGGTGGCGAAGGGCATCGGCCTGGGCGGCCTGGCGACGCTGCTGCCCGGCTCGGCCACCGTCGGGACCGTGGCTGTCGGCTCGTTCGAGGATGCCGGGATCTTCGCGCCGACACCGGCCGCGCTGGTCGTGCTGGCGCTGTGGGCGATCGCGAGCGCGGGCGCGGGCTGGTGGCTGTTGCGCGAGCGCGACCTCTGAGTGTCGCCTCGGGGCGATGTTTCCGCCGCGCTCCGGTTCCTTACCGACTACACGGGCTTGCCGCAGCATCTCGGAGCAGCCGGGGCCGTGGGGCGGGCGGTGTGATGTGTCCGGGCGAACACCTCACCTGTCGGTCGAGGTGGTTAACGTCGAACACGGTGACGTGAGATGGGACGGCGGAACGGTGGTGTCGGCGAGGCGATGGGGACAGGTTCCTCGGGGGTGACAGATGCTGTGGGGGCGCCGGCGGACGGTACCGGACAGAGTGCGTCCGGGAACAGCGGTGCGGGCGCGCCCGGCTGGATTCGGCGACTGTGGACGGAGAGCCTGCGCCATCCCGGCACCCTGGCAGGCATCGGGGCAACGCTGCTGGCGGGCGCGCTCGTCGAGGTGGCCGCCCCGCTGCTGACCAAGCGCGCGCTTGACGCGGCGAGCGTCGGCGACACCGGCGTCATCGGGACAGTCGCGATCCTGCTCGCCCTGCTGGCCGTGGGGCGTTTCGGCGCGGCATTCGGCCGCAGATTGCTGGCCGGGCGGTTGTCGCTGGATGTCCAGCACGGCCTGCGCGTGCGGGCGCTGCGCTCGCTGCAGCGTCTCGACGGCGCCGGACAGGACGCGCTGCGCACCGGCCAGGTGGTCTCTCGTTCGATCACCGATCTGCAGCTGGTCCAGGGGTTGCTGGCGATGGTGCCGCTGTCGGGGATGGCGCTGTTGCAGTTCGCGCTGGCCGCGACGGTGATGGTGTGGCTGTCGCCGCCGCTGGCCGTGGTCGCGCTGCTGGTGGTACCCGGCATCGGGTTCACGGTCTACCGGATGCGGCCGCGGCTGTTCGCGGCGACCTGGTCGGCCCAGCAGCGCGCCGCCGACCTGGCCCAGCACGTCGAGGAGACCGTCACCGGCGTGCGAGTGGTGAAGGGCTTCGGGCAGGAGGCCAGGATGGTGGACCTGCTCGAACGGCATGCCCGCCGCCTCTACAGCGAAAGGATGCGGGCGGCCGTCATCGACTCGCGGTTCGCGCCGGTGGTGGCGGCCATCCCGCAAGCCGGTCTGGTGGCGGTGATCGCCTTCGGCGGCTGGCTGGCGTTGCGCGGCTCGATCAGCGCGGGCACCTTCCTCGCCTTCGCCGCCTACGTCTCGACCATGACCTCCGCGACTCGCGCGATGTCCTCGGTGGTCATCCTGGCCCAGCTCACCAGGGCCGCCGCCGAGCGGGTCTACCAGGTCATCGACACCGCGCCCACCCTCGTCGACCCGCCGCACCCGCGGCCGCTGCCGGACGGCCCGCTCGGCATCGAGATCGACGCGCTCACCTTCGGCTTCGAGCCGGACCGCCCCATCCTGCGGGATTTCGACCTCACCGTCCGTCCGGGCGAGACCGTCGCGATCATCGGGCCCGCCGGCGCGGGCAAGACCACTCTGTCGCTGCTCCTGCCGCGTTTCTACGCCCCGGACTCCGGCGCCATCCGCCTCTTCGGGGCCGGCGGCGCTGCCGCGGTTCCCGGCACGACCGGCCCGAGCGGCGGAAACGGTTCGGGCCGCCCGGACGGATCGGCCGAAGGAAGCGCCGCGCGCGACGGGGCAGGATCCACGCCCCGAGCCGGCTCCGCCGACAGCGTCGACCTCGCCGACGTCGCCGCCGACGAACTGCGCGCGGCGGTGGGCGTCGTGTTCGACGACCCGTTCCTGTTCTCCGACACCATCGCGGCCAACATCTGTCTGGGCAGGCCCGAGGCGACCGACGCCGAGATCCGCCGCGCCGCCGAGATGGCCGCCGCCGACGAGTTCATCGCCGAGTTGCCCGACGGCTACGACACCGTGGTCGGCGAGCGCGGCCTGACGCTGTCAGGCGGCCAGCGCCAACGCATCGCCCTGGCCAGGGTGCTGCTCGCCCGACCGCGGATCCTCGTCCTCGACGACGCCACCTCGGCTGTCGACGCCGTCACCGAGGCCGCCATCTTCGACTCCCTGCCCGATCAGGGCGGGCGGACCACGATCATCCTCGCGCACCGGGAGTCCACCCTCGCGCACGCCGATCGCGTGATCCGGCTGCCCGGCGCGGCCGGCCCGTCGGTGCCCGTCGCCGACACCGCGCCGGTCGTGCGCACGCGCAAGCTCGCCCCGGCGACCAAGCCGGGCGGCTTCGGCCGGGCGGCCGCCGACATCGCCGAGACCCCGCAGCTGCGCCGCACGCTGGCGGCCCTGCCGCCCGCCACCGAGGAACCCGGACTCGACGACGCCCGGCTGCGCACGCCCGATCCCGGCTTCCGCCTGGTCCGGTTGCTGCGCCCGGTGCGTCTTCTGGTCGCCTCCGTAGTGGCGCTGCTCGCCGCCGACGCGCTGCTCGGCGTCGCCTTCCCGCCGCTGGTCCGCTACGCCCTCGACACCGGCGTGGGCGCGGGCGAATCCGGTGCTCTGGTGCGCGCCGCGATCATCGGCACGCTGCTGGTCGCGGCCTCGCTCGCGATCGGCGCGGTGACGATCGTGCTGACCGCCCGCACCGGCGAACGCGTCCTCTATGGCCTGCGCGTGCGCAGCTACGCGCACCTGCAACGGCTCGGCCTGGACTATTACGAACGGGAGCTGTCCGGCCGGATCATGACCAGGATGACCACCGACGTGGACGCGCTGTCGAGCTTCCTGCAGACCGGGGTGGCGACCACGTTGATCGGGCTGCTCACCGTGGTCGGCATCGCGGTCGCGCTGCTGGTCATCGATTTCTCGCTGGCGCTGGTCGTGCTGGCCGCGGTGCCGCCGCTGATCCTGGCGACGGTGCTGTTCCGGCGGGTGTCCTCCACCGCGTACTCGATCTCGCGCGAACACGTGTCGGCGGTGAACGCCGACTTCCAGGAGAACGTCACCGGCCTGCGCGCGGTGCAGGCCAACCGGCACGAACCCTTCGCCGCCCGCCGCTTCGCCGAGTACTCCCAGCGCTACCGCGACTCCCGGATGCGCGCGCAGCGGGCGATCGCGCTGTATTTCGCGTTCGTCGTGTCCTGGGCGGATCTGGCGCTGGCCGTGGTGGTGTACTTCGGCGCCCGCGAAGTCGCCACCGGCGCCACCACGCCGGGCACGCTGGTGGCGTTCGTGCTGTATCTGCAACTGCTGTTCGGCCCGATCACCCAGCTGTCCCAGGTCTTCGACGGCTACCAGCAGGCTCGGGTCGGCCTGCGCCGCATCGGCGACCTGCTGCGCACCCCCTCCTCGATCGCCGCCGATCCACCGGGAGCCACCCCCGTCACCGGTCACCTGCGTGGCGAGGTCGGGTTCGACGACGTGCGCTTCCGCTATCCCGGGACCGCCGATCCGGCGCTGTGCGGCGTCACCCTCGCGATCCCGGCGGGCTCGACGGTGGCGCTGGTCGGTCCGACCGGGGCGGGCAAGTCGACCATCGTCAAACTGCTGGCCCGCCTCTACGATCTGCCCCGCACCGAGACCGCGGGCGGGTCCATCGAGGTGGACGGGGTGGACCTGCGCGATTACCGGCTCGCCGACTACCGTGCCCGCCTGGGCATCGTGCCGCAGGAAGCTCACCTGTTCACCGGCGACGTGGCCAGCAACATTGCATTCGGGAAACCATCCGCGAGCGAAGCGGAGATCGCCGCCGCCGTCGACGCGGTCGGCGCGACCGCCATGATCGCCTCGCTGCCACGGGGACTTCGCCAGCCGGTCGGCGAGCGCGGACGCGGGCTCTCGGCGGGCCAGCGCCAGCTGATCGCGCTCGCCCGCGCCGAACTCGTCCGCCCCGACCTGCTGCTGCTCGACGAGGCGACCGCCACCCTCGACCCGGACACCGAGGCATCGGTGCTGGCAGCGAGCAGTTCCGTGGCCCGGGGACGCACCACGGTGGTGGTCGCGCACCGGCTGGCGACCGCGGCGCGGGCCGACGCCATCGCGGTCGTGGAGCGCGGACGCGTCGTCGAGTTCGGCCCCCACGAGCGCTTGCTGGCCGGGGGCGGACCCTACGCGCGGCTGTGGTCGGCGGGGCTCGCGACCGCCTCGCCCGGCGCCGTCACAGAAGGGTGACGCGGACGACACTGTTCGGAAGCGAAGGAATAAGGTCGACGCCGGACGGGTCGAACACAAATGGGTTCGGTTCCGGTGGGTGGTGCTGGCAACGCTGATCGTCTGCTGGGCATATCCTCGACAGAGGCGCATCGGCGCGCACCCGCCGATCCCCGTGCCAGCACGTCACAAACGTCGCAGCGCAAAGAACGAAATGAGGCGAACACCTGCTGTGAGCAGTTCAACTTCCCAGTTCGGTCAGAACCAGTGGCTGGTCGACGAGATGTACCTCAAGTTCCAAGAGGATCCATCTTCGGTCGACGAGAGCTGGCACGAATTCCTCGCCGACTACACACCCGAGCCCAACTCCGAAGCAGGCGACAACGGCCGCGTGGCCGCCGCCCCGCCGGGTGCAGCTCCCTCACAGCAATCGGCAACGCCCGCCACCGAGACGGCCGCGTCCCAGGCTCCCGCTCCCCAGGCCGCCGCGCCGAAGGCAGCCGCCCCCAAGGCGGCGCCCGCGGCAGCGCCCGCGCCCAAGACGGCGGCTCCCAAGGCCGCGCCGGCTCCTGCGGCGAAGGCCCCCACCACGCGCGCCCCGCAGACCACCCCGGCCCCCGCCTCCAACGCCGCGCCGACTTCCGGCGGTCCCAAGCCCGCCGCCGCCGACGACGAATCCAAGGTGCTGCGCGGCGCGGCCGCCGCCGTCGTCAAGAACATGTCGGCCTCGCTGGCCATCCCGACCGCCACCTCGGTCCGCGCCATCCCGGCCAAGCTGATGATCGACAACCGTCTGGTCATCAACAACCACCTCGCCCGTACCCGCGGCGGCAAGATCTCCTTCACCCACCTGCTCGGTTACGCGATCGTGCAGGCGGTCAAGGCGTTCCCGAACATGAACCGCCACTTCGCCGAGATCGACGGCAAGCCGCACGCGATCACCCCCGCGCACACCAACCTCGGCCTGGCCATCGACCTGCCGGGCAAGGACGGCAGCCGCTCGCTGGTCGTCGCCGCCATCAAGGCCACCGAGGACATGGGCTTCGCCCAGTTCCACGCCGCGTACGAGGACATCGTCCGCCGCGCCCGGGTGAACAAGCTGACCGCCGAGGACTTCTCCGGCGTCACCATCTCGCTGACCAACCCCGGCACCATCGGCACCGTGCACTCGGTGCCGCGCCTGATGCCCAACCAGGGCGCCATCATCGGCGCGGGCGCCATGGAGTACCCGGCCGAGTTCCAGGGCATGAGCGACGAGCGCATCGCCGAGATCGGCGTCGGCAAGCTCATGACGCTGACCTCGACCTACGATCACCGCATCATCCAGGGCGCGGAGTCCGGTGATTTCCTGCGCACCATCCACCAGCTGCTGATCTCCGACGAGTTCTACGACGAGATCTTCCACGGCCTCGGCGTGCCCTACGAGCCGGTCCGCTGGCGCAAGGACGTCAAGGAACGCGGCGTCGACAAGAGCACCCGGGTGCTCGAGATGATCGCGGCCTACCGCAACCGCGGCCACCTGATGGCCGACACCGACCCGCTGCGCCTGGTCAAGGACAAGTTCCGCAGCCACCCCGACCTCGACGTCACCACCCATGGGCTGACCCTGTGGGATCTGGACCGCGAGTTCAACGTCGGCGGCTTCCACGGCCAGGAGCGGATGAAGCTGCGCGACGTGCTGTCGGTGCTGCGCGACGCGTACGCCCGTCACGTCGGTGTCGAGTACACCCACATCCTCGACACCGAGCAGCTGCAGTGGATCCAGGACCGCGTCGAGCAGAAGCACGTCAAGCCGACCGTCGCCCAGCAGAAGTACATCCTGAACCGGCTCAACGCCGCCGAGGCGTTCGAGACCTTCCTGCAGACCAAGTACGTCGGCCAGAAGCGCTTCTCGCTGGAGGGCGCCGAAGCGGTCATCCCGATGATGGACGCCGTGCTCGACCAGAGCGCCGAGCACTCGCTCGACGAGGTCATCATCGGTATGCCGCACCGCGGCAGGCTCAACGTGCTCGCCAATATCGTCGGCAAGCCCTACTCGAAGATCTTCACCGAGTTCGAGGGCAACATGAACCCGGCCGCCACCCACGGCTCCGGCGACGTGAAGTACCACCTGGGCGCCAAGGGCACCTACCTGCAGATGTTCGGCGACAACGAGATCCAGGTCTCGCTCACCGCCAACCCCTCGCATCTGGAGGCGGTCGACCCGGTGCTCGAGGGTCTGGCGCGCGCCAAGCAGGACCTGCTCGACAAGGGCGACGGCCCCGAGGGCTTCTCGGTCATGCCGCTGATGCTGCACGGCGACGCCGCGTTCGCCGGTCAGGGCGTGGTCGCCGAGACGCTGAACCTCTCGGGCCTGCGCGGTTACCGCACCGGCGGCACCATCCACATCGTGGTGAACAACCAGATCGGCTTCACCACCGCCCCGGAGAACAGCCGCTCCACCGAATACTCCACCGACATCGCGAAATTCATCGGCGCGCCGATCTTCCACGTCAACGGCGACGACCCGGAGGCCTGCGACTGGGTCGCGCGCCTGGCCGTCGACTTCCGCCAGAAGTTCCGCAAGGACGTGGTCATCGACCTGATCTGCTACCGCCGTCGCGGCCACAACGAGGGCGACGACCCGTCGATGACCCAGCCGTACATGTACGACGTCATCGACACCAAGCGCTCGGTCCGCAAGAGCTACACCGAGAGCCTGATCGGCCGTGGCGACATCTCGCTCAAGGAGGCCGAGGACGCGCTGCGCGACTACCAGGGCCAGCTGGAGCGCGTGTTCAACGAGGTCCGCGAGCTGGAGAAGTACCCGCCGGGCCCCAGTGAGTCCGTCGAGGGCGACCAGACCGTGCCCGGCACCGTGCACACCGCGGTCGACAAGTCGGTCCTGCAGCGCATCGGCGATGCCTTCCTCAATGTGCCGGACGGCTTCAACGTGCACCCGCGCGTCAAGCCGGTGCTGGAGAAGCGCCGCGAGATGGCCTACGAAGGCAAGATCGACTGGGCCTTCGCCGAGTTGCTGGCCTTCGGCACACTCATCGACGAAGGCAAGGCGGTCCGCCTCACCGGTCAGGACTCCCGCCGCGGCACCTTCACGCAGCGCCACGCCGTCCTGATCGACCGCAAGACCGCCGAGGAATACACCCCGCTGCACAACATCGGCAGCGAGAACCCCGGCTGGTTCGCCGTCCACGACTCGGCGCTGAGCGAATTCGCCGCCGTCGGTTTCGAATACGGCTACTCGCTGGGCAACCCGAATGCCCTGGTGCTGTGGGAGGCGCAGTTCGGCGACTTCGTCAACGGCGCGCAATCCATCATCGACGAGTTCATCTCCTCCGGTGAGGCCAAGTGGGGCCAGCTCTCCGATGTCGTGCTGCTACTGCCGCACGGCCACGAGGGCCAGGGCCCGGACCACACCTCCGGCCGCATCGAGCGCTTCCTCCAGCTGTGCGCGGAGGGCTCGATGACCGTGGCGGTGCCGTCCACCCCGGCGAACTACTTCCACCTGCTGCGCCGCCATCACCACGACGGCATCCGCCGCCCGCTGATCGTCTTCACCCCGAAGTCGATGCTGCGCAACAAGGCCGTGGTCTCCGACATCAAGGACTTCACCGAGTCGAAGTTCCGCTCGGTGTTCGAGGAGCCCGCCTACGAGCAGGGCATCGGCGACCGCTCCAAGGTCAAGCGCGTCCTGCTGACCAGCGGCAAGCTCTACTGGGAGCTGGCCGCGGAGAAGGCCAAGCACAAGCGCGAAGACGTGGCGATCGTGCGCGTCGAGCAGCTCTACCCGATGCCGAAGTTCCGCCTGAACGAGGCACTCGAGGGCTACCCGAACGCGACCGACATCGCCTGGGTCCAGGAAGAACCGGCCAACCAGGGCGCCTGGCCCTTCTACGGCCTCAACCTGCCCGAGCACCTGCCCGAGCGCTTCGGCCGCCTGCGCCGCATCTCGCGGCGCGCCATGTCGGCGCCGTCCTCGGGTTCGTCGAAGGTGCACGCGGTGGAGCAGGCCGAGATCGTCGGCGAGGCTTTCGCCCCGACCAACTGATCTCCACCGGCGTGGCGTGGGGCCGGGCAAGCATGGGCTTGCCCGGCCCCACGCCATTTCTATGCCCCTGCCTGAGCCGCGCTGCGTGGTCGGAGTCATCGCACGTAGCGCTGGCAGCGCTCCTGTCCCGGGACACCCGTGTCAAACCCGGACTTCTGGGTCGGGGGTCGGCCCGGACATGTTGCCGGAGAAGCACTTTGCACCGACATCGAGCGCTTCCTCATCGGACATGTCACATCACAGACAGCAGGTCCGACAGCGCGTGCGGGTGAACTGCCGGCCCGGTGGTGAAGACGATGCCGGCCGCAGTACCCGATGTCGCGGGGGCGGGTGCACCCTGCGGAAAATCGGTTGGCCGCCGTGCCCGATGCTGCCAGGCTGGATGCTCACCGGCGCCGGGGGCGCCGACCGTCGCCATCGGAGAGGAGCTCAGTGTGTCCGTCATGGTCGACGAACGTGCCGACGCCGAGGTCGACAGACCGGGGCCGCGGCAGCGATCTCGCGGCAGATGGACGGCGCTGCTGCGTTTCCTGCCGTACCTGCGGCCGCACCGGATCACGCTGATCGCGGCCACCGCGCTGTCTGTGGTGGCGATGCTTACCGCAGTGCTGACGCCGCTGGTGGTCGCGCGAATCGTGGACGGCCCCATCGCGGGAGGAGATCTGCGCGGGGTGCTGCTGCCGGTGACCGCGGTGCTGGTATTGGGTGTGATCGAGTCCGTGGGTGTGTGGGGGCGACGCTGGCTGCTGGCAGAACCGGCCACCCGCTTCGAGACGACCATGCGCGCCAAGATGTTCGGCGCGCTGCAGGCGCGGTCGATCGGCCGCCACGACGCCTGGGAATCGGGTCAATTGCTCTCTCGCGCCGTCGACGACCTCGCGACCTTGCGCCGGTTCATCGCGTTCGCCGGTCCCGTGCTGGTGATCCACCTCGTGGTGATCCCGATCGGGTTGGTGGTGCTGGCGGTGATGAGCTGGCAGATCGGGCTGGTCTACGCCGTCGCCGCGGTGCCGCTGGCCGCCGTCTGCGCGCGCTTCGAGCGCCGCTACGCGGTGGCCTCGCGACGTTCGCAAGATCAGGCGGGCGATCTGGCGACCACCGCCCAGGAGTCGGCGCAGGGTATCCGGGTGCTCAAGGCGTTCGGCCGTGGTGTGTTCTTCGAGGCGCGGTTCGCGGCGCAGGCACGGGAGCTGCGGCGGACCGAGATGGACAAGGTCCGCCTCGACGCCACGCTCTGGTCGGCGATGGTGTCGCTGTCGGAGCTGATTCTGGTGTTCGCGCTCGGATTCGGCGTCTATTCGGTGGTTCAGGGGACGATGTCGCTGGGCGCGGTGGTCGGCACGATCACGTTGGCCACCTTCCTGCAGTGGCCGATCATCTGGACCGGCTTCCTGCTCGCCGAGCTCAACGACGCCGCTACCGCCGCCGACCGCTACTGGGAGATCGTCGACACCCCGGTCGACATCACCGATCCGGCCGATCCGGTGCCGCTGCCGGACCGGCCGCGCGGCGAATTGTCGCTGGAGAACGTTTGTTTCGCCTTTCCGGATGCGCAAGCGCCGGTGCTGCACGACATCTCACTGAGGGTGCGCCCGGGCGAGACGGTCGCGCTGGTCGGCGCGACCGGCAGCGGAAAGACGGCGCTGCTCAACCTGATTCCGCGGCTGCACGATGTCACCGGCGGATCCGTGCGCATCGACGGGATAGACATCCGGCGGCTGCGGCTGACGGACCTACGGTCGCTGGTAACGGTGGCTTTCGAGGAGCCGGTGCTGTTCTCGGCGAGCGTGCGGGAGAACGTCGCGCTCGGTGATCCCACGGCGAGCGACGCGCAGGTGCGGGCGGCACTGGAGGTCGCGCAGGCGAGCGAATTCGTGGACAGGCTGCCGTGGGTCCTGGACACCCGGATCGGAGAGCAGGGCCTGAGCCTGTCGGGTGGACAACGGCAGCGCCTCGCCCTCGCGCGGGCGGTGCTGAGCAGGGCCGGGCAGGAACGGCGGGCCCGCATCGTCGTCCTGGACGATCCGCTCTCGGCCCTGGACGTGCAGACCGAGGAACGGGTGCAGCAACGGCTGCGCGGCGCACTGGCCGGAGCCACCACCGTGCTCGTCGCGCACCGGCCGTCGACGGCCGCGCTGGCCGACCGCGTCGCGTTACTCGCCGAGGGCCGCATCGTGGCCGAGGGCACCCACGAGAACCTGCTGCGGACCAGCAGCCGATATCGCGAGCTGATGGGAGGCGAACCGTGAGCGCTGAGGGCAGCGTGGCCGAGCGTGAGGCGGGCCCCGACGACGCTTCCGAATGGCGGGGCATCGCCAACGAGGACACCGAGGTCACCGAGAGCGGCAACCTGGTGCTCGCCCGCCGGTCGCGGCGGCTGTTGGCGGAACTCGTTCGCCCCTACCGTGGATTGCTGGCGCTGGCGCTGGCGATCATCGTGGTGGACAACGCCGCCACGGTGGTCGGGCCGCTGTTCATCGCCTACGGACTCGATCGCGGCATCGCCGCGGGAAGCCAGGGCGACTGGGGGCCGGCGACCGTGGCCATCGGCGGCTACCTGGGCGCGGCGCTGCTGGGCGGGGTGACCACGTTCTTCTTCGTCCGCGTCGCGGGCAGGCTCAGCCAGAACGTGCTCTACGACCTCCGCATGCGCGCCTTCGCCCACACCCAGCGGCTCGACGTCGGGTTCCACGAGAAATACACCTCGGGCAAGATCGTCGCCCGCCTCACCGGCGACATCGAGACCTTGCAGGAATTGCTGGAGGGCGCGCTCAACGAGGCCCTCAGCGCGATCCTGTCCGTGCTCACCATCGCAGTGCTGCTGGTGTATCTCGACCGACCGCTGGCCGCGGTCGTCTTCGCCGGTTTCGTGCCGCTGTACCTGGTCACCCGCTGGGCGCAGCGCAGGCAGCGCGCAGGTTACCGCCGTACCCGCGGCGCCATCGCCGCGGTGGTGGTGCATTTCGTGGAGGCGATGGGAGGCATGCGCGCGGTGCAGGCATTCCGGCGCGAGGGCCGCAACGAGGCGGTGCTTGCCGCCGAGGATGGCGCCTACCGCCGGGCCAACGTCACCGCCTCGCGCGGAATGGGCGACTACGCGGGCCTGACCCGATTGCTGGGCAACCTCACCATGGTGGTCGTACTCGTGGTGGGAGCGCAGCGGGTGATCCACGGCGACCTCGCGGTCGGCGTGCTCGCGGCCTACCTGCTCTATCTGAAGAACTTCTACGGTCCGCTGGACGAACTGGCACAGGTGTTCAATTCCTACCAGTCCGCCGCGGCGGCACTGGAGAAGATCTCCGGTGTGCTCGAGGAGCGGCCTTTGGTGCCCGAGCCGACCGATCCGATTCCGCTGCCGAAGGTGTCGGGCGCGGTGCGGATGGAGCGCGTGTGGTTCGACTACGGGGGCGCCGACGCCGAATCGCGGCGAGCCACCGGTCCGGTGCTGCCGGAGTTCACGCTCGACATCCCGGCCGGACAGGTGGTCGCCCTGGTAGGGCCGACGGGATCGGGCAAGTCGACACTGGTCAAGCTGCTCACCCGCTTCTACGATCCCTCGGGTGGCCGGGTGAGGCTGGACGGCGTCGACCTGCGCCGCATCGCCGACGCGGATCTGCGCCGCCACGTCGTCATGATCACCCAGGAGTCGTATCTGTTCGCCGGTTCGGTGGCCGACAACATCCGCCTCGGCCGGCCCGGGGCCACCGACGCCGAGGTGCATGCCGCCGCACGCGCGGTCGGTCTGTTCGACCTCGTCGCGGAGCTGCCCGACGGCTTCGACACCGACGTGCGCCGGCGCGGCGGCCGCCTGTCGGCCGGGCAACGCCAGCTGGTGGCCTTCGCCCGGGTGTTCCTGGCCGATCCGGCGGTGATCGTGCTGGACGAAGCCACCTCCAGCCTGGACATTCCCGGCGAACGCCTGGTGCAGCGAGCGCTGGAAACCGTGCTGCGCGACCGCACCGCCGTGATCATCGCCCACCGCCTGTCCACGGTCGCGATCGCCGACCGGGTGTTGGTGCTCGAGGACGGCCGCATCATCGAGGACGGCGTACCCGCCGAATTGATCGCGGGCGATGGCGTATTCGCGGGTATGCACGCGGCGTGGCGGGAATCGCTGGTCTGATCATCGCGGCCCGTGGCTGATGGAGGCCGGGGAAGGTCCCGAACCAGGGCAGGGTTCGGGACCAGGGGCAGGGGCGAGAGCGGGAATGCCGAGAGCGGAAGGGGATCTCGGCGACGTCGGAACTTAGGTCGGCGGATATGCCGATGGCCGATCGTCGGCCTCCGCCCCCGCCGTGAGCGCCAGGATGACCACGAGACCGAGTCCCAGCATCGGGACCAGCAGGCCGAACACTTGCGGCCGCGACGTCAACGGCTTTCCGGGATCCATCGGCAGATGACCCGAACCCGAGTTCGGCGCGGACAGTCCTCGCACCTTGTCTCGCTCGATGAGATTGCCCAGCAACACGATCGGATTGACGATCAGGGAACTCGCACTCCACCAGCCCTGCCACAGGCTGTCGCCCTGGAATCTCCGGAACACGGCCATGCCGCAATCCCGACAAAACGTTCCCTCCTCCCTGTGAGAGCGCGTGAACATGACCATCCCCTGATGCGCCCGGAATGCGGCGGGCACAGAGGGCACCGTCCCCGCACAACCCGAATCGGTACATGTCCTTGATATCGCCTGCGGGCTGGTGGACCACGTCCTGCCCCGTCAGAGCGTGCGAACGAGCAGTGCGGCGCCCATCGCCAGCATGGTGGCCGCGACGAACAGATCCAGCACCCGCCAGGAGGCAGGCTTGCCGAGGATCGGTCCGAGCAACCGCGCGCCGTAACCGAGACCGGCGAACCAGACCAGGCTCGCCGTCATCGCGCCCATCCCGAAAATCCAGCGCAGCGAACCGTGGTCGGCGGCGATCGAGCCGAGCAGCAGCACGGTGTCGAGGTAGACGTGGGGGTTCAGCCAGGTCAGGGCCAGGCAGGTGAGCACGGCGGCGCGCACCGAGCCGGTCGTGGTGCCCGTGGTGACGAGCCCTTGCGCAGCGGCTGGGCGCACGACGCGATGGGCGGCGAGCAGGCCGTAGCAGATCAGGAACCCGCCGCCCGCTACACCAACTGCGGTCAGCGCGGCGGGCCAGGCGGTGACCACCGCGCCGAGCCCGGCCACTCCGAGCGCGATAAGGATGCCATCCGAGAGCGCGCAGATCCCGACCACCGGACCGATCGAATGCCCACGGGCACCGTGTCGCAAGACGAACGCGTTCTGCGCCCCGATCGCGACAATGAGCGACAGGCCCGCGCCGAATCCGGTGCCCGCCGTCGTGAGAATCCCGCTGTCCATGTCCCCCGACGCTAGGCAGCGCCTCATCATCAGTACAGCTGAAGTTTCTTATCTATCATTAGCGATCGTGATGCACGACCTACCGATCGACCAGGTGCTCACGCTGCTCGCGGTGGTCGACGAGGGCACCTTCGACGCGGCCGCGGCCGCACTGCACGTGACGCCCTCGGCCGTCAGCCAGCGCATCAAAGCGCTCGAACAGCGCACCGGCCGAGTCCTGGTGACCCGCACGAAACCGGTCCGCCCCACCGAATCAGGCCAGATCGTGGTGCGTTTCGCCCGTCAACTCGCGACGCTGCAGCGCGACGCCGGGCGCGAACTCGGCATCGCGGCGGAATCCGGCCCGGCTCGGCTGTCCATCGCGGTCAACGCCGATTCGCTGGCGACCTGGTTCCTGCCCGCCCTCACCCGCGTCCCGCAGGACCCGCCCATCCTGTTCGATCTGCACCGTCAGGACGAAGCCCACACCGCGACCCTGCTGCGCGAGGGACGGGTGATGGCCGCGGTGACCTCGGCGGCCGAACCGGTCACCGGGTGCGGCGTGCGCCGACTCGGCTCCGCACGCTATCTGCCCGTCGCGACTCCCGCCTTCAGCGCCCGCCATCTGACCGGCGGACCGCTGCGTGCACGCCTGCCCGACGCACCGGTGATCGTCTTCGACCGCCAGGACGATCTGCAGGACACCTTCGTCCGGACACTGGCCGCACGAGCCGCCGGCGCGAGCGGGAACCGCCACCACATCCCCACCTCGGAGGGCTACCGCGATGCGGTCGCCGCCGGACTCGGCTGGGGCCTGCTGCCCGAATCCCACGCCCAGCCCCTGATCGACGCGGGCATTCTGGAGAACCTGACACCGGGCCGATGGGTCGATGTCCCGCTGTACTGGCAGCAGTGGAAGCTGGACGTCCCCGCCCTCGCGCTCGTCGCCGACACGATCGCCGCGGCGGCAGCCGAATCCCTCCACCGCTGAGCCGTCGACGAAGAAGTCGGCAGGCGCATGCCTCTTGCCGTATCGACCCGGCAACATCATCGTGTGCCGGGGTATAGCGTGGGGACACGGCACTTTTCGTGTCAGGGCGGTCGACGAGAGGGTACGCGTGTCGCAGACAGGGCTGTCGTTGGTGACATTGGGGCTGGGCTGGGACCCGGCCGATCGGGCGAGATGGACGCGAGGCCGCAAAAGGATCGATCTCAACGCCGCCGCAATGCTTTTCGCGGGTCACCAACTGGTGGACGTGGTGTATCACGAGCAGTTGTTCTCCCAGGACGGCGCGGTGCGGTTGCTCGGCGACTCCACCGACGGGGAGGGCGCCGGGGACGACGAGATCATCACCGTGGATCTGACCAGGATCACCCCGGTGGTGACGGCGGTGGTCTTCCTGATGACCTCCTACACCGGCCAGACCATGGAGGAGGTGCAGAACTCCTACTGCCGTCTGGTCGACGGAGTGACCGGCGAGGTATTCGCGCACTACGTGCTCGAGGATCCGGCGCACGGCTTCCTGGCCGGCGAGCTGGTGCGCGAGGGAGACGGGTGGCAGTACCGGGAGATCGCCACGGCCATCGACGCCCAGCACCCGGTCGAGGCGATCCAGCAGCTGGACCAGTACCTCCCCTGAATCGCACGAGCCACCGAGCCCATATGGACTACAGCGAAGCCATCTCCGCACTCGTCTCCTGGGCCGAGGCCCGCTCGGACGTGCGCGCGCTGATCCTCACCGGATCAGCCGCGCAGGGCACGGCCCACCCCCTGTCGGACCGTGACATCCAGGTCTTCACCACCGACATCCCCGCACTGCTCGACGACGAATCCTGGTGGACGGGGCTCGGTGAAGTCCTGGTCGTCGAACGCCTCGAGGACGGCGACGGAAATCCGACTCGGCTCGTGTACTACGCCGGCGGCAAACTCGATCTCACTCTGCTGCCCGCCGACAGCCTCGAAGGACGTGTCTACGAACACCCGTTCGAGGTCCTGTTCGACCGGGACGACGCCGCCCACACCCTCACGCACCAGCCGGAGACGGCCGCGGCGCCGACGGTCGAGGAGTTCAGCGAGTCGGTGCATTGGGCATGGGCGGCAGCCCTGATGGAGGCCAAGGCGATTGCGCGCGACGAGCCGTGGTCGGCCCGGCTACGGCATCGCGACCTCGAAGAGGAACTGCTGCGCATGATCGAGTGGGATCACCGGGCCCGCTACGGCGGCGACTTCGACACCCGGCACCTGGGCACGCGCATGCGCTCCTGGATGGACACCGACATCCAGGCCGACCTCGAGCGATGCTGGTCCGGATTCGGCGCGCGGGGTACCGAACAGGCGCTGCTCGCCACCGTGGATCTGTATCGCGGGCTCGCCGAGCGCACCGCCCAGCACTTCGATTTCCCGGCCTTCGATCACCAGCGCCTCGCAGCGGAATTACACACCATTCTGCGTTTCGGCCGGAGATGACGACGTCGATGCCGCTGCGCCACACCGGGTATCGTGGGCGAGGTTCTTGATCGAACGGCGCTGTGGGGACGGCGTCGTTGTTCTCCGGGGGCACGGTGTCGGGCGACCAATCGAATCCGTTGATCGCCGAGGTCGAGGATTCCATCGAGTGGTATACCGGCGTCTCGCCATTCGAGTCGGGTTCGTTGCGCTGGAAGCCCGCGGTCAACGCGTTCGCGATCACCTTCGCCGACCGCTGGCCCGACGCCCGAACCTACTGAGAGAAACCGCCGGAAACACCGTTGGCGAGATAGTCCCCCCACGCCTCGCCAACCAGGGTTCGACCTGCATCGAGTGACAGATCCTGAGTATGTCGGAAAATTCGTGGACGAGATGTACGACAAGTGGAACGGCGCACAACGTTTCCTGGATGATCTGACGAAGACCCTGGAACGACGCATTGGAGGCATATTCAAGGGACGAGAGGTACCCAAGAGTCGAGCGCGAGTCGACGAAAAGCTCGTACAGTACAAGAACGATGCTGCCCGACTTGTCGATCTGGCCGGATCGAAGATCACATTCGAGCGGGTCGATCAGATTTATCGAGCCCTCGACCACATCGAGCGATCCGGCGTGAGAATACTGAGAGTAAAGGATCGATTCATCGATCCAACAGCAAGCGGGTACCGCGACATACTCATGAACGTGCAAGCACCAAACGGTCTCGTTATCGAACTTCGACTACACCTCAAGAGCATAGACAAGGTTTCCGACAAGTTCGACCACGCCCTATATGAAGTCGTTCGCGGACTAGAAATACACACCGGATCACCCTTGGATGATATTGCCAGCCCCGCGGACAGGTGATCATCGATGGACTCAGTCACCGGACTAATGACATATTCATCCAAGCTCTCACGAAAGGAAAGTCCAAGCTGTGACCCACGCTGAATACTATCACTATTTTGGAAGTCAATTGAAAATCGAAACGCGCGATGACGGAGCGCAGCAGGGATCAGTTCTGGACTGGAAGACCGGACATTTCGTTGAAGCCGAACGCGGAATCGTGGCAGAAGCCCGGGCCAACATGACAAGTGCGGATATCTGGCGCATGACTTTCGAAGAATTCGTTTCCGAAACAGAAAGAGCGCGAGCCACCTTCGTTTCGGGTGAGGGGTCCGGTGTTCCCTCTCTATCAGATCGCCAAGGGCATATACGAAGTCGCGCAGCGAGAAAATCGAAGGCTCACTCGAGAGGAAATTGAGCTGATCAACAGGATCTACCAACAAACGTTCGCCCTGTGGGAGGCCGGCGAAGCCTTGTCATGATATGGCCCATAACCAGGTGGGGTGTCGAAGCGAGGCGCTGCTGATGAACGAGCAGCTTCGGCGCAACCCCGACACCGAGAGTGCCGACGACTGGACGAGATCGAAGCGACGCTCCGGGGTGGCTCGTGGTCGTCCGCGAGGTTACGAAGAACTGTGACGCGCTGATCGCGGACGTCGGAACACAGTCGAGCAAGGGGAAGAAGGCGAACCGGTTCGGAAGCCCATCTCCACTGCCCTGAGTTCCTCTCATGGGCCGGCGATCACGTCGAACTCTCCGCGCTATGAGGGGCTGAGGAGCACTCGCGAAATGCTGATATCGTCGAAGGTCAAGGATTCACAGACAGCCATTTCTGAACGCGCAGAAATGACAGCGCTCGCAAATCGCAGAGGAGCCCCCAAACCTCGCCAGCCAGATTTCGACCTGAAACAGATGTCAGATCCCGAGTACGTCGGAAAATTTGTTGACAACATGTACGACAAGTGGTCTGACGCGCAAGAATTCCTGAATAAGCTGACGAACACACTCAGGAACCGCGTAGGAGGTATAGCCAAAGGACGGGAGGCGCCGAAAGGGCGCGCACGCGTCGAAGAGAAGCTCATCGAATACGAGAACGATGCCGGCCAACTGGTTGACCTGGCGGGGGCCAAGATCACATTCGATAGAGTGGAGCAGATCTATCGAGCTCTCGACCACATCGAACGATCTGGTGAAAAGATCCTGAGGGTGAAGGACCGGTTTATCGTCCCAGCAGATAGCGGGTATCGTGACATACTCATGAACATCCAAGCCCCGAATGGCCTCGTTGTCGAACTCAGGTTACATCTCAAGAGCATAGACAAGGTTTCAGACAAGTTCGACCACGCCCTCTACGAGGTCTCTCGGGGACTGCAAGTCCATACCGGAAACCCTAGGAACACGATTCCGAGCCCCGAAGGAGAAGCCATCATCGCCGGCCTCAACGTGCGAACTAGTGATATATTTCTACCCGAACTCATGAAAGGATTGCCGAAGCCATGACCGAGACAAAGTATTATCACTACTTCGGACGCCAACTGAGGATCGAGATCGGCGAGAATGGTGAACGTGTGGGATCGGTTCTGGACTGGAGGACCGGCCAGTTCGTGGAAGCCGAAGACCGGATCGTAGGCGAGGCGATGATCAACATGACCAGCGCAGATATCTGGCGTATGACTTTCAAAGAATTCGTTACCGAAACCGAAAGCACGCGAGCCACCTATGTTTCGGGCGAAGGTCCCGTTTTTCCACTCTATCAGATCGTCAAAGGCATATTCGACGATGTGGAACGCGAGGATCGAAGGCTCACGCACGAAGAGATCGAACTCATCGACAAAATATATTCTCAGACATTCGCCATGTGGGAGGCCGGCGAAGCCTTGTCATGATATGGCCCATAACCGTGGGGCGTCGAAGCGGGGGGCTGCTGGTGAACGAGCAGCCCCGGCGCGACCCCGACACCGATAGAGCCGACGACTGGACGAGTCAAAGCGATGCTCCGGGGTCGCTCGTGGTCGTCCACGAGGTTACGAAGAACTGTGACGCGCTGATCGCGGACCTCGGAACACAGTCGAGCATGGGGAAGAAGGCGAACCGGTTCGTAAGCCCATCTTCACTGCCCTGAGTTCCTCTCATGGGCCGGCGATCACGTCGAACTCTCCGCGCCATGAGGGGCTGACGTGCACGCACGGGGCGACGGACGGGGCCAGGATGTGCATCAGGCTGGTGGTGAACGCATGCTCGGCATCGAAGTCTGTCAGCCGGCCGCTGCCGCGCTCGTCGCGTGCCGCGTGGGCGAGGTGGATCGCGGCGACGACCAGCCAGTCGGCGGGGAGCCGGCTGCCGAACTCGCCCGTGTCCTGTCCGCGCCGGATCCCCCGCCCGACTCGGTCCGCGATCGGCGCGTGCCGAGCCAATCCTCCCGCGCGGTCACCGGCAGCGCGTCAATCCGTTGCAGCAGGGCCGCGTAGCGACCGGATTCCTTTGCAGCCGCTTCGAATACACGTAGCAATGCCTCGGCCGCCGGGCCTTCGTCTGGTTTGGCGGCGTCCATCGCCGCAGCGGTCAGCTCGGTGAGTCTGTCCAGGACCGCCAGCAGTAGCCGCCCGGAGATGACGACGTCGATGCCGCTGCGCCGCAACAGGTATCGTGGGCGAGGTTCTTGATCGAACGGCGCTGTGGGGACGGCGTCGTTGTTCTCCGGGGGCACGGTGTCGGGCGACCAATCGAATCCGTTGATCGCCGAGGTCGAGGATTCCACCGAGTGGTATACCGGCGACTCGCTGTTCGAGTCGGTTTCGGATGTGAGACAGGCGATTTCGTCGGGATCGTGGATCGAAACAGTGAGCGCCCCTCCGGCATAGCCGGTCTGCGCTACGACGTCGCCCGAATCTTCCTCACCCCGGCCCGCGCCAGTACAAGGCGCTCATGACACGGATGAGCCAAGAGCGCACCCCTTTCGACGCCATCGTCGTCGATCCGACCTTCATCGGCGCGCTGCTGGTGAGCGGCCACCCCCGCCACGCGCACCCGCCGGTGATCGTCGCGGGCATGCTTACCCTGCCGCTGAGTTCCTCCGCGGTGCCGCCGTTCGGGCTGGGGATGCGACCCTGGCGCGGGCCCACCAACCACGTCCGCAACACCATTCTGCGGGCGCTGGGCGAGAAGTGGATCTTCGCGCCCGTCCAGGCCGAACTCGACACTCTTTACCACGGCATCCACGACCGCGACGCCCCGGCCTTCGTCGTCAACGGATGAGCACCGCCGATGCGATCGTGCAGTTGTCGGTCCCGGGCTTCGAGTATCCCCGTCCCGACCTCGCCGTGCCGCTGCGCTTCGCGGGCCCGGTCATCACGTCCTCCGACAGCGCGCTTCCCCCGTGGTGGGAGGATATCGTCATCGCCGGTGACACCGAGGACGAGCCCGAGGTCGCCGCTCGCCTCGTGTGGTCCGGCGCCGGAATCGACCTGCGCACCGGGCGACCCGAGGCCGCCGCTATCCGCCGCGCTGTGCGCACGATCCTGAGCACACCCCGATACCGGACAGCAGTCCCCGCACTCGCCGAGCAGATCGGCGCCGCACGCGCTGTCGAGGAACTCGTGGACGCCGTGTCCGCCGCATCGGCTGTCGGGCACTGACCCTCGAGAGTCCAGCAGGATCTCACGCGTCGTCGGGCAGCGTCATGAGCGGGTGCGGCGCTCACGAAGGCGCAGCACTCCGCGGTCGTGCCCGGCGCGGGCCACAGCGCCCACGCGGCGATCAAGAGGGCCGTCACGGCTATCACGACAAGAATCACCCGACGCATCGGGTTGCCTTGTCTCCATGAAGGTTTCGACGGATGCCGACGGACCGGTTCGGTGTCGAGAGGCGGGACGACGCCGGGGACGACCAACTCCGCGACGAGGGGCAATACCCGAGCGGACACCCCGAAGTGCTCGAAGCTCGGGGCCAACAGGGCGGTGGCGTGGGCCGTGCGGACACGTTCGGCGATGTATGCGGTCGGCATATAGGTCTCGTCGTCGATGGTGAGCACATCGATGAGGCGGTAACCGCTGGTTCGGGCGAGTTCCTCGAGCAAATGCCGATCAGCCGTGCGGGATTCGCTGACGCCGAGATTCAGCAGGCCGAGCGCGGCCTCCGTGGCTGTCCTCTCGGACGGTTGCTCAACCGCAGGTCCGTGCATAGGAAGGGTTCCTTTCAGTCGATGACGCCGCGGTCGCGGAAGTACTGGTAGTCGTCGGCGCTGACGATGAGCGCGGCGATGCGGGTCGAGCAGTGCCAGGGACATCCGCCGTGCAGGTGCAGCGCGGCCGCGGCTGCCGCTGGGGAGCGCACGGGCCAGTGCGGGTTGTCGTGACGGCGCTTGTCGGCGGTGGGCTGGAATCCAAGGACGCTCGCGGCCTGGTCGATCGGGACAACGGCGCCGATCGACCGTGACCTGCTCGGCCGTCGGGTGTCAGCGGCCACGGCGATTCCATCCGCTGCCGCATGCCCGCGTCGGCGTATCCCGTCCGAGCGCGGGCGTGCTCATCGGCCGGACTTCCCGGCCGCGCGGTCCGCGCCGAGCTGCCCGTCAAGCAGCACCGGCAACCGCTGATGGCCGTGAGAGATGAAGCTCGCCAACGGTTTCACCGCCTCCGGCGCGACCGCGAGCGTCATCGCCGGGAATCGCCCGAACAGGGCAGGCAGCGCGATCACGGCCTCCATGCGAGCCAAGGGCGCGCCGAGGCAGTAATGCGGCCCGTAGCCGAAGGACAGATGCTCTTTGATCGGCCGGGCCGGGTCGAACTCGTCGGCGGCGGGTCCACACAGATTCGGGTCGCGATTGGCGGCGGCGAAGCAGGCGAGGATGGCCTCCCCGGCCTTGATCCGCGTGCCCGCCACGTCGATGTCGACGAGTGCGTAGCGCAAGGGCAGGTTCGCCACCGGCGGCGTGTGACGCAGGGTCTCCTCGATCAGGTGCGACCAGGTGAAGGCGCCGACGCGCAACTGTGCCAGCAGTTCGGGCCGGGTCAGCAGCTGATAGACGGCCTGGTCGAGCAGGTTGACCGTGGTCTCGTATCCGGCGCTGATCACCAACAGCAGCGTGTGGACGAGTTCCTGTTCGGTGAGCCGGTCGTCGTGGTCGCGGCGGCTGACGAGCAGGCTGGTCATGTCGGGCCCCGGCTCGGCGCGGCGGCGAGCCACCAGTTCGGTCAGGATGCTCACCATCTCGGCGAGCGTGGCCTGTGGATCACGCTCCGGAGCGGTGGATATCTCCTCGACACACAGCCGCAGCCCGGCCCGCAGATCGTCCGGGACGCCCATCAGCGCGGTGATCACCCGCAGCGGCACCTGCGCGGCGAACTCCTCCCGCATATCCACCACCCCGTCCGCCCGCGCGGCCAGCCCGTCGAGCAGTTCGGTGACAATCTGCCTGATCCGCGGCCGCAACTCCGCGACGCGGCGCGCGGTGAACGCGGGCCCGACGAGTTTGCGCAACCGCTGATGGTCTTTGCCGTAGGCGGTGAACATGTTGCGCACCGACACCCACGAGATCAGCGGCCAGTCCGGCGGGATCTCCCCGGCGATATAGGCCGGCCAGTGCTGGGCGGCGTCCTTGGACACCCGCCAGTCGACGAACAGTTCGCGCAGCAGTTCGGCATCGGTCACCGCCCAGGCGCGTACCCCGCCGGGCAGTAGTACCGGGACCAGCCGCCCCTGTTCACGGAGCCGGGCGGCCTCACCCGGAATATCGGAGCCGGTGACATCGAGCGCGATCGGAGCGGGGACAGGATGAAGAGTCATCGGAATTCGCCTTTGCGGTCAGCGGATGGGCACGGTCAGCGGCGCAACGGGGGTGAAGACGACAGGCAGTTCCTCGAGCGCCCGATGGAACGGCCCCGGCCGCCACCGCAACCGCTCATAAGGTCTGGCGAGCACCATCTCGGGCAGAGCGTCGAGGAGCTGATCGATCGCCTCCCCCGCGATCAATTCGGCCAACATCCGCGCGGGACAGCGGTGCGGTCCGGCCCCCAGGCCCAGGTGCGACTCGTTGCCGCGGATATTGCCGCCCACCACGGCCGGATCGTTGTTGCACGCGGCCAGGCTGATCACCACCGGCCGATGCGCCGGCACCCACATACCGTCCACAAGCTGCGTCTGACGCGGATAGCTCATGCAGAAATTCGCGATCGGCGGGTCACGGAACAACACATGCGTCAGCGCGTCACGCGTCGACAAACCCCCGCCCACGACCTCACCGCCGAAGTCCGGATGGGTCAGCATCCACGACAAGGTGTTCACGATCAGATTGGTCAGCGGCTCGCTCGCGGCACCGTAAAGGGTGACCAGCTGGTGGATGGTCTCCTCGTCGGACAGACCGGTGGGATCGGCCAGCAGCCAGGAGGTGATGTCCTCCCCCGGACGGGCACGCTTGCGACGGACGAGCTCGGCCAGCGCGGCCACCATCAGCTCGTTGCCAGCAGCCGCATCGGCGGTGTCGAAGATCATCGCCATCCCCCTCGCGGCCCGGACGCTGACATCGGGATCGCAGCCGATGAGCTCTCCGATCACCTCGAACACCAATGGGGACGCGAAGTTCCGGAGCAGATCAGCCCGGCCTAGACGGCAGAATTCATCGACCAGCGCCACCGCGATCCGCTCGACCACTCGGCGAGTCCTGTGCAGATCCACCCGAGCCAATGCATTCACGGTGGCCGAACGGTAGCGGGCATGCTCGAAGCCACTGCTGCGCAATGCGTTCGGGCGCCACTGCATCATCGGACGGACCGGGCAGCCCGAGGGGATGTCCCCCTCCCAGGCCCGTGGATCGGCCGGGAAATGCTCGGGATCGTGCAGGATTCTCAGGGCGGTCCAGTAGCCGATCACCAGGGTTGCCGGGACGCCAGGGGCCAGCCAGATCGGCACCAGCGAACCGAACCGCTCGCGCATGTGGGCGTAGGCGGCCTGCGGGTCGGCGGCGAACTGATCGGTGTAGATCGCGACGCGGAGGCCGTCGGGTGGGTCGAGCGGTGTCCCGCGTCTTGCCAGCCCAGCACTGGGCGGGGCAGGCACGAAGGCGCTGGACAGTGCCGTGAACGGGCGGGAACTCCAATCCTCATGTCGTGGACAGATCAACGTGGGCGGGCGCGGACACACCGTTGCGATGGCGTTCGAGAACCCGTCGACGGTCGTGCTCACCGCCGCCATGCGGACTGGTGGACGGGGGACACGAACACCCCGGCGCGGCTCATGGTGGATGAGCCAGGGCATGACGTAGATGACCACCGCCAGACCGACCACCATGCCGATCACGACGACGGATGTGCTTGCGAGTTCGGACAACGATTCCCCCTGAATGTCCTGAAGTAGCGGAAGTGAGATGCAGCTTGCGGCTTGGCCGGAAGCGCTGGTCAACGAAATCGATCTCGGCAGACACGTGGACTGGAGCTCTTCGGATCTGCCGAGATTCACGTGTTGATGCGTCTGATCATGTGCTGGCGCCCACAGACGCGGGGGTGTCATTCCACTGACATTCCAATGACATTCGCCTGTCGCGTCGACCCCGCGCATGACCGAACCGACGTAGCCTGAGTTCGCGTTGCACCGAGTCCGGCGTCAGTGCCATAAGGGAGAAGGTGGTGGGGTGGCCGATCGAATCGCTCGTACACGCTTGGAAGAACTGCTCCTGGCTCAACGGTTGACGATCGGCGAATTCGTCCGCGCCTTCAACCAGACCGCGGCGACGATCGCCCAGCACACCTCAGGTGCGGCCTCCATCTCACATCGTCAGGCGATGCGATGGATCAGCGGAGAGATGGTGCAACTGCCGCACCCCGCAGCCTGCCGGGTGCTCGAGAAGATGTACTCCGGTGAAACAGCCGACACATTGTTCGCCGCCCCGATCACGCAGGAAAGGCACGCACTGCCAGCCGGGAGAGCAGTCCTGCACTCTGCACCCGGTGTACCTACGCTTTCGCTGCATCGCGCCTATTTCACGGATCGACATGCAGCACCAGAACCACCGATTTCCCAAGACACGATCGAGGAGGCACTATCCATGGCAGCAGCCGAATCTGCACGATTCGGCCAGTTCGCCGAGCAGACGAACGTGGGACCACACACACTCGATCAGCTCCGCGCCGATTTGCGTCGCATCGTCAGCGTGTACCCGAACAGGCCGGTATATCCACTCTTCGTCGAGGTCCTCGCCCTACGTAACCGGGTCTTCGAACTGCTGGAGGGTAGGCAGCTACCCGGCCAGACTCGCGAGCTGTATCTGATGAGCGCCGCACTGTGTGGTGTGTTGGCGAACGCGTCGTTCGACCTGGGCAACTTCGCCGCCGCCGAGACCCAGGCCAGGACCGCTTTCCTGTCGGCGGAACTGGCCGGCCACAACGCGATGCGCGCATGGATCCGCGGCACGCAGGCCCTCATCGCCTACTGGGACGACCGCCCCAAAGCCGCAGCCGATCTTGCCGTCGACGGCTGGCGGTACGTGCCGGAAAACGGCACCGCACGCGTCCGGCTCGCATGCATCGAAGCACGTGCCCGAGCACGTCTGCGGGACTTCGGTGGCACGGCCGATGCTCTACAACGCGCCGAGCAAGCCCGTGAACAAGTCGCCGCGCCCGACGATCCGGGAGGGATGATGGCGTTCCCGATGGCCAAGCAGCAGTTCTACGCTGGCGCAGCGCATCTGTGGCTCGGCGACCGCATCAACCTCGCCGAAGCAGAGCGGCTGGCCGGCCATGCAGTTGCACTCTACGAAGCCGACGCACCCGAGGATCGGCGCATCGGTGAAATGTCGCTTGCCCGGCTCGACTTGGCGGTTACCCGCCTGGCTCAGCGCGATCTGGACAGTGCCGCCGAGCAAGTAGAACTGGTCCTCGAAGCCGGTGGAAGACGCCGCACCGAAGCCGTGGCTCGACGCCTACAACAACTCGGCGCCGCTCTCGAGCGACCCCACTACCAAACTTCTGCACTGGCGACGACCATGCGCGAACGCATCAGCTGTGCACCCATCCGCATACCACCTGCTCTACCCGATGAGGAGATGCGCCAATGATCATCGGACTCCTCCATCCAGGCCAGATGGGTGCCGCTGTCGCAGCCCGTCTTGTCGCTCACGGGCACACCGTCCTTTGGAATCCCGAGGGACGCAGTCCTGCGACAAGAGACCGCGCATCCGACGCGATGTTGCAGCCCGCCGAAAGCCTCTCTGGACTGCTTTCCGATGCCGAGCTGGTGCTGTCGATCGTTCCTGCCTCCGCAGCCGAGAGTGTCGCCGAACTCGTCGCCGACCACGGCTACAACGGCGTCTACGTCGACGCCAATGCCACGAGCCCGAGGCGGATGCAGCGCATCCACGAGTTGTTGGACCCGCGCGGCACAGAGGTGATCGACGCTGTGATCAGTGGCCCACCACCACGCGGCGACACTTCGCCAAGGATCTATCTCGCCGGCGGCGCCGAAGTCACTGCACCGGTCCGCGACCTGTTAACTCACTGCGACTTCCTCGCGACAGAACTGTCTGAAAGCATCGGCGCTGCAAGCGCATTGAAGATGGCTCTCGCATCCTATCTGCGTACCAACAGACTGCTTGTGGCAATAGCCCATGCCCTCGCCGACGAGCACGGCATCACCTCGACGCTCATCCACGAAGCCGAGCAGTTCGGAGCCGACGCACTCACCGACCGCGCGTATCTGTCCAGCGTGGCCGCCCGAGCTTGGCGATGGGAAGCGGAAATGGGCGACATAGCAGAAACTCTCGAGGAGTCGGGGATTCCAACTCAGCTGGCCGATGCCAGTGGAGAGTTGTACCACCGACTAGCAGCCGCGAAGGACCAGTGGTCCATCACACCTGAAGAAGCGTTGCAGCTACTCAAGCAGAAGTTGTAAATGACTGAACACTCACGCAAGCAAGACAGGCCGCCGACTGCGGTTCACACTTCACGAGCGGGTTCGCAGACGGTGACACGACATACGTTCCGGAACCGTCAGAGGGGGCAATGAGGTGAATTCAATGGCAACCGACCGAAGGGGAATCGTGGGGACCGATAAACAGTTCGACCTCGAATTCGAGCCGAGGTTCGGACCAGCGGAAGGAAGGGTATGAGCAACGACGATCAGTTGATCATGGATCTCGGTGTTCCCGTCGAACGCACCGAGTGGGGGAAGTGGGTGGATCCTGATCGCCGCGAGGCACAGGTCCGCAAGTTCCTGGAGCACGCGGGGATCAGCGAGATTCCGTCGGAGCCATGGCCGGAGGACTCGGCGGAAGTGAGGCGACTGAACCCCATCGTCGCCGACCTCTTCCCGGACATGGCTACCGCTATGGCTCCGGAGAATGCAGACATGGCGGATGCCTTCATCTGCTTCATCGGCGAATGCTTCATCAGATTCGCGGGCGCGACATGGATCGAATACGAGTGGTTCGGTCGCGAGCACTCCTTTTACGATCACGTCAATCCAGCGCTTCGGTTCGACACAGCGGACGAAGACGAAATTACCGCCTGGTATCTGATGGACAGCATGATCGGTTATGCCCCCGAACGGTACGAGGGGATGTTCTCCGAGATATCCGCGACGGTTCGGGATTACGCCCGATACCGCGAAGAGGAGCGAAACAGCATCGACACCGATTGATAGTTCCATATAAACCCTTCACCACCGTTCCATCATTCGGGGGTTGGCGCAGCCATGGACGGATACGACAGGGATCGCAGAAGCACTGACAACAACACGCGTGGAAGAGTTTTCGAGAACGGCGCGGACCTGTTTTTCCGAGACAGCGCAAATGGATATATCAAGCAGTCGGGGATACTGAATACTCACGCAGGTGCGGTTCGTTTCGATAAGTTCAAGAAGGCGCACGGCTGCATACGGTCGATCGAAGAAAAGTCCGGCCGATTGGAGGGCAAGAAGGACGAGAAGCAGCTACACGCCGTGCGAGTCCTTCTCGAGAACAATGGGAACCACTATCACGTGCTACGTTCGGTCGAGGGCGAACACGTGTCGAAAGAGGTTCGCGAACTGATCGAGGGACTTCAACGAGACTTCCCGAAACAGTTCACCCACCGGATTGTATCGAGGGCTGAGGCTCGCGAGATATGGGCGCTCGGACTGCAACTGGAACGAGGTCAGCAACTCGAACTGCCGGGTGTCGGCAGGCAGGCACGGGAGCAGGTTCGGGAGCGCAAGGATCCTGGGCGGCAGAAAGCGTTCACGAAGGCGCTCGC
Organism: Nocardia higoensis; assembly: GCF_015477835.1. Classification (NCBI taxonomy): domain Bacteria; kingdom Bacillati; phylum Actinomycetota; class Actinomycetes; order Mycobacteriales; family Nocardiaceae; genus Nocardia; species Nocardia higoensis. The sequence continues at coordinate 2,667,146 of NZ_JADLQN010000001.1, forward strand.
GGCGGGCAAGTCCCTGGCGAATCAGCGTGAGCAGCACCGCGAGCAAGTGCAAAAGCAGCTGCGCGGGATTGCCGAGCGCGCCGAAAACGGAAAGCCGCTCGACCCGGGGACCTTGGAGAAGCAGCATGAGCGGTTGACCAGGAGGCTCGAGAACATCAGAGAGGCCGAGCGCCGGAACGAGCGCGCTCTCCTGCAATCGCTGGGCCTGCAACTGAGCGACACTCCGATGCGCACGCTGGAACAGCTGAAAGAAGAGCAGCGCGAGCAGCGGCGTCAGGATGTGGTTCGCGGTCTCGAACAGATCGGACGCGAGGTCGAGCGTGGGCACTGGCGGGAGATCGCCGACCAGCACAACACACGGGTGCACCGATTGGGCGTCGAGTACGTGCGGTCCATGGAACAGCGCTACCACGGCCGAGAAGGAGCCGAGCGGGAAATCGCGATCGACCAGGCTCGTCGGCAGGCCGAGCGGTTGCTGATCACGCCGGAGAAGGTCGCGGGCCTGGACCTGGAACGGTTCCGTGCCGTGCGCGACGGTCACGAAGCCGGATACAACTCACCGAACAAGACTCACACCTACCAGCGGTCCGGAATGCCCGCCGTCGAAGTCGAACACGATGCACCGGAGCGGCGCTTGGCCCGGATGGTGCACGATGTCGACCGCGGTTTGGCGGTGGACCAGGTCTTGATGCGAGAGGTGCTGGAGGTCAGCACTTTCGAACCGGCCACCGAGGCGGTGCGACGTGATGTGGGCCATCGGCAATCATTGAGCCGAGGACGGCATCGAGCAGCCGAACGCGACCGGGAACGAGGAATCGATCGAGGGCCGGATCGCGGCCGATAGCCTTCGGCTCGAACCGCCACCATCGTCGGCGAGCCCGCGCCATCGACCGGCGACGATGCAGCTTCGGCCCACATGAAAGACACAGGCTCGTTCGGCTCGGACGGGAGAGGGGACACACGTCGAGGTGGTTGCCGAATTTCCGGCCACCCAACTCGCGGACTTCACCACAGCATCGCGACTCGGCGAATTCACCGCGGGCGTACCGAGCAACTGGCAGAAGCACTATTGGCAGGACAGCGGCATAGCGGACTCCCTGAGCGCCGAAACCAACGAGAACTTCTCCGACTGGGACGGAACGACCGGACGTCAGGTCGTCGTCCACCACCTCGACGCCGACACGGTGCGGGTCTTCACCCGAGGTTGGTGCTGACCGGCTCTTGGGGCCTTCGCCTCGGACGACAGCCGGCGCACCAGCGCCGGATGAGATGATGCACGTCGGAGTGTGTCGTTAGGGTGGGAATCTCCAAGCATCGAGAGAGGGCATGATGGCGCTGACCACTTCGCTGGCAGGTCGGGTGCGGAACACCAGCCTCCCGAAGAGCCATTCACTGCTACCTCTGCTGGAGGCTGTCGTCAACGGCCTCCAATCGATCGATGCGCGTTTCGACGAGGATGCCGGGCAGGGGCGCTTGCGAGTCGTCATCGAACGGAGTGGAGAAGCCGAGCTGGACCTCGGCCTCTCCGGTCCCGGCCGAACGGCCCTGAGACCGATCGCGGGCTTCCTCGTCGAGGACAACGGCCTGGGTTTCACCCCGGAGAACATGAAGTCGTTCGAGACGCTGGACAGCGACTACAAATCCGGGATGGGTTGCCGCGGAGTGGGCCGTCTGCTCTGGCTGAAGGCATTCGACAGGGTTTCGATCCGCAGTGCGTACCGGGACGAGTCGGGCGGACTTCACACCCGACACTTCCGGTTCTCTGTGGACCGGGAAGTCGAGCACATCGAGGCGCCGAACGATTTCGGCGATACCGGGGCCGCAGTGCATCTGGACGGTTTCAAAGCCGCTTTCCAGCGCCACGCGCCGAAGACCATCGACGTGATCGCGCGCGAGGTGTTCGAGCACTGCATCTGGTACTTTCTTCGGCCGGGCGGCCCGCCGGAAGTCACGATCGTCGACGACGCGGAAAGCGAGATCATCTCCCTCAGCAAGCTGATGGAGGACTTCATTTTCTCCGATCTGCCGACGACCAGCCTCGACGTCGGGGGCCGGAAGTTCGACATGGTCAACCTCTGCCTGAAGTCGTCGACGCGCAATCTCATGCCACGGCTGTATTGGTGTGCCGCGAATCGTGTCGTCGCCGAGGAGAATCTCACCGGCAAGATCCCGGGGCTCTACGGACGGCTGAAGGACGAGACGGGCACCGAGTTCACCTACGTCTGCTACCTGTCGTCCGACTACCTGGACGCGAATGTCCGCTCCGACCGCACGGCATTCGACATCGCCGAGCGGACGGCCGGACCGACGCTGGAGAACGACCTTTCGCTCGAGGACATCCGCGCCGGCGTGCTGAGCCAGGTGGAGAAACTCTTGACGACCCCGCTTGCCGCTGCCCGCAACGAGGGCAAGGCACGGGTCCATGAGTTCGTGAGCAACAAGGCGCCGCGATATCGACCGGTTCTCTCTCGCCTCGAGGCGCTCGGGGTGACCGTCGATCCGTCGATCAAGGACTCGGACCTCGAGCTGCTGCTGCACCGCAACCTCCAGAAGCTGGAGACCGAAGCACTGGCACAAGGCCAGGCGATCTTCACGCAAGCGGGTTCGGCTCACCTGGAGGGCTATCAGGAACGGCTGCGGCGCTACCTCGATATCGTCGATGACATCAATCAGTCCGACCTCGCGGCGTATGTCGCTCGGCGGCGGACCATCCTCGACATCCTGACCAAGCTCATCAGAGTCAACGATCAGGGCGGATACTCGCGGGAGGACGCCGTTCACCAGTTGCTCATGCCGATGCGCACCGACTCGAACGAGATCGGAACCGATGCGTCGAACCTGTGGATTCTCGACGAACGGCTGGCGTTTCACGACTATCTGGCCTCGGACAAGACTCTCAGGAGCATGCCGATCACCGGGTCGGAGTCGACCAAGGAACCCGACATCCTCGCGACGCGACTCGTCGATGTTCCGGTGTTGGCAGCCGAGGGCGAGAAGTTGCCGCTGGCCTCGATCGTCGTGGTCGAGATCAAGAGACCGATGCGTAACGATGCCTCGGAAGGCAACGACCCGATCGCTCAGTGCATCGACTACGTCAAGCGCGTACGCGGCGGCGGCGTCCTGACAGCTTCGGGGCGCCTGATCCCGCCTACGCCGGAGCCGCCTGCCTTCTGCTACATCGTGGCTGACCTGACGCCGACGATGGTGAGCCGATGCGAACTGGTCGGCTTGCAGCGCACGGCCGACGGTCTCGGCTACTTCGGGTTCAACGCGCCGTCGAAGACATACATCGAGGTCATATCGTTCGACAGACTCGTGAACGCCGCCAACGAGCGCAATCGTGCGTTCTTCGACAAGCTGGGGCTGCCGTCGAGTTAGCGTCTGGCGGCATCGCGTCCTCGTTCATGTTCCCTCACCCGAGCTTCCCGTCCAGCGCAGTGTGTACCACTGCCCAGGGGCGGAGGCTCACGATCCACTTACCGATGTAGCGGCGGCATACTCACCGCGAGTACCCGTGCGACGTCGGGCGGTAGTCATGCAAGAACTTGCGCCCGCGCAGCCGCGTTGCCTTCGCCTTGGACAACAATCGGGATGTTTGCCCAGGATTCGAGATCGACGGGCTGCTTGTTCTTCAACATCTCCCGCACCTAGAATCGCATCCATGATGCTCGACGGGGGAGATCTATCCGGCATGAAATCACTGAACCGCGGTCGGTACCGCGACCGAAGAACCAGTCGGCCGGTCAGGGAGCGCTCAGCACACACCAATGTGTAGACCGGATCGGGCATGACCGAATTCACCGTCGACCTGTCCACACTGGCCGGATTCCAACTGGATCTCCAGGATGCGGGTTCCACATTTTCGACCAACGGCGCACGCCTGGTCCCCGGATTGACACTGCCCGCCGGAACCTCGGGCCTGATGGCTGCACTCGCACCGGCGCTGGGGTCCCTGCAGAACACGCTCACGACCGCGCACCAACAGGACCGGTCGACCATCGACAACCTCGGCACCGACCTGTCAGGTGCGGCAACTCGGTACCGGGCCACCGATAGTTCATCGGCGCAGGCGATATCGGCCTCCGCGCAGTCCGCTTTCGGCGACTCCGGCACGGTCGTCACCAATGCCGGCGACAGCGCCACACGCTTTCCCGGGTTGAACCTACCGGCCCTGCCCGGGGTCGAGGAGGCTTCTTACGCAGTTCGGCAGGTGATCACCGCGAGCATAGAGGCCATCGATCAGTTCGATGAGGCGCTGAGCGCGAGCATCGGCATGAAACCCGCTGCAGACTATTTGACGCCGCTGGTTGCGGACTGGGAAGCGCTGCAGGCCATCGGGAAACGCGTCGGGTTTCTCGGCATCAACGACTACGTCACCTCGGACAACCTGATCAACGGAACCAGGTGGCTACGCAACAGTTGGTCGGGCGATGCTGCCCAGTCCTTCGAGAATGGAACGAACGCTCTGGGCCAGGCGGTGGCAACACGCAGCACCGACCTCGATGCGGTCGCGAAGATCATCGAACACGGTGGCGCGGCACTCGAGCGCCTGACCTACAACCAGGCGCTCGGCGTGGCATCTGCTCTCACTCAACCGATCAGCGCCGTGAACTTCACACTGCCGCTGGGAGTGTGGGCTCAACTCATCGACAAGCCCATGCCGGAGTCGGTGCGGTCTGTGGTCACTTCGGCGATCGACAGCATGAAGACCGCCGCACTGTCCCGGCAGGACGCGATCACCGCGCTCATCGATCGCATCGCTGCGGCGCTGAACTATTCGCCCGGCCGGGCCGCACCGACCTTCAACGCGAGCGACTTCGAGATTCCGGAAAAGGTGGTCGTCGACATGGGAATGTTGCGCTACGGATACGGCGGCAACGCCTGGTGGGAGGACTCCATTGCGTCCGCCACCTGATCCCGCAATTCCGTCCAGCCATCCCCAATTCGGATCCGATCGCAGCATTCTCAACCGATCGGAAGCGGGCCTGATCAGCACTTCGACCGCTCCTGCGGTGATGCTGTACTTCGAGACGAAGGGATATACGTTCGCTGCCGACATATTCGATGCCTATCTGGCCAACCACGGACCCGACTACGAGTACATCATCAGCGCTGAAAATGTGAAACAGATCGTGCAGACGCAGGTCGTCATCGACACCGCGGCTGCCCATGTGGACTGGATCAAACAGGAAGCGAAACGCAATCCGGACATGATCGGCACCACGCAGGAGATAACACACCCCTGGGAACCGATCACGGTCACCGACAACTCCGATGTCGTCCTCGCACTCGGAACCTTCTCGGTGGCAGTCGGTGCCGACGCCCTGGTACAACGCTCCGGTGAAACACTCCAGGCAGAGATCCGCTACCGAATCTATGCCTACGACCTGTATGACTTCGACAAGACTGTCGACTGGACGTCGATGGATGTGGAACTGTCGGTCAAGAAGGGACTGAACCACGACATGCGGCAGTTGGAGGAAGCCGGCTGGGCGCGCAGTTTCAAAGCCCGCGGCAACACCGAAGCTCTCGGCGACTACTCCTGGTCCGGGAACCTGTGAACCGCACCGGAAGGGTGCGCGCGATCCCGGCCTGGGTCGTGGCAGGTGTGTTCGCGCTGGCCGGCTGCGGCAACTCGCCAGAGGACACGGCCGTGCCCGAATGCGGCAACATCCACTTCCCCGAGAGCGCCCACATCGTCTACCAGACCGGCGATCAAGAGTTCAGCGGGGAGGCCCACGTGGAGGTGGTTGCCGAATTCCCGGCTGCTCAACTCGCGGACTTCACCACAGCATCGCGACTCGGCGAATTCACCGCGGGCGTACCGAGCAACTGGCAGAAGCACTACTGGCAGGACAGCGGCGTGGCCGACACCCTGGGCGCCGAAACCAACGAGAACTTCTCGGACTGGGACGGTACGACCGGACGTCAGGTCGTCATCCACCACCTCGACGCCGACACGGTGCGGGTCTTCACCCGAGGTTGGTGCTGACCGGATCGCGGGTTTGGCCGAAAACCATCGACGTGATCGCCCGCGAACTCGGCGAGCTGAGGCTGATCACCAGGTCGGTATCAGGTGCCCTCGACAATCCAGCGGAACTCGGTGCGCCGGGTGCTGTACCAGTCGCGGAGCCACGGGGTCGCTCGGGCCGGCGGAAGGATGGATCGGATGGTCTCGTCGTCGGAGCGGGCCGACACCGGGCGCCGAAACGTTCCAGCGGGCCGATCCCGGCTTCTGGGAGGGGCATCGGTGAGAATGGCGGTGATATCGCACCTGCTCGAGGAAAGAGATCACCATGGCGAAGCGGAAATGGAAAGACCTGAGCGTTCGTAGCCGCAGGTTGATCGTGGTCACGACGGTGCTCGAAGGAATTCTGAAGATCGCGGCGCTGGTGGACCTCGCGCGCCGCCCGGCGACGGAGATCCGCGGTTCCAAGCGTGCGTGGGCGACGGCCGTGCTGCTGGTGAACTCGGTGGGCGCCGTGCCGCTCGCGTACTTCCTGTTCGGCCGGCGGCGGGCACGCAGGGCCTGACGGCCGACATGCTGGACGGCCGTACAGCGTAAACTCCCGGCGCTATGACGGGACACCTGAATCTCGACGGCGGCTTCGGCGCGCTCATCGGACTGGATATGGTCGAATTCGATCCACCCGGTGCACGCAGTGTCTGTCGGATCGCCGTCGCGGCCAAGCATCTCAATCCACACGGCGTGCTGCACGGCGGGGTGATGTACTCGATGGCCGATCAGGGCATGGGCGCGGCCGTGTATTGCGTTCTCGCCGAAGGCGAATCCTGCGCCACGATCGAGATCAAGATCGTCTACCTCGCCGCCGTCCGCGACGGCGTGGTCGAATGCGAGTCCCGCGTGATCAATCGAGGCCGACGGGTCATCGCCCTCGAGTCGGAGATCCGCAACGCGGGCCGCCTGGTCGCCAAGGCCCTGGGCACATTCGCCGTCTTCCCCTCTCCAGCACGCGAATGAGCGCGCGGCGCTTTCGGAATCCCGGCTCATGCAGCGAGACCTTCGAACGCGCCAAGGCGGCCATCGCGGAGTGTCAGGCGGATTTCACCGATCCAGCCGTCAGCCCAGGAGTTCCCTCATGTGATGCGATCGCCCGGTCGACTGCATGACACGTTGTCCGTCCGTCGCACCCAGGGCCTCGGCGAGGGCGGGTTCCAGCGAACCCGCCAGGCCGGTCAGCGAATCGACCAGCAGGTCGAGCAGATCGGCGCGGGGGACGGGCTCGGTGCGCAGCCAGGTGAGGGTGGTTTCCTCGACGAAGGCGATCCAGCCACGGATGCCGAGCAGGAGACGGGGGCGGTTCTCTTCGGCGACAGGGGTCGGCAGTTCGGTCAGCAGGAGTTCGACGACGGCGTCTCGGGTGGCGTCGACCAGCGGCCCGAGCTCGGGGTCGACGCTGGTGGGGCCGCGCAACAGGGCCAGGTACGAGCTGCGGTTCTCGCAGACGTAGTCGATATAGCGGGCGATGGAATCGCGCAGCATCTCGGGGATGGACAGCGTGCGGTCGGGGGTGAGGCGGGCCAGGAGTTCGGCGTTGGCGTGGCCGACGACGGCCCGCTGGAAGTCCCTCTTGGTGGGGAAGTAGTGGAAGAGCAGGCCGCGGGAGATACCGGCTTCGGCGGCGATGGCGCTGATCGAGATCTCCTCGATCGCGCGTTCGCCGAGCATCTTCGCGCCCAGCGCGATCAGTTGACTACGCCTTTCGTCCGGGCTCAGCCGGATCCTTTTGGCCCTTTCGCCGGATTGCACGCTCACGAGATCATCTTACTGAACGTCGCTCAATACTGTTGACTCACGCTCAGTAGCGCCGTAATCTGCATTACATGAGTCGCAAGGTTACAGACAATGCGGTCGTGACAGACGATGCCGTCGTGACAGACACTGCCGTCGATGACGGGCAGCGCACGCCCCGGCATGTGAAGACGATCATCATCGGCAGCGGATTCGCCGGCCTCGGCCTGGCGATCAAGCTGAAGCAGCAGGGCCGGACCGATTATCTGGTCCTCGAGCGCGGTAGCGACGTCGGCGGCACCTGGCGCGACAACACCTACCCCGGCGCGGCCTGCGACGTGCCCTCGCACCTGTACTCGTATTCCTTCGCGCTCAACCCGAACTGGTCGCGCTCGTTCTCCCGGCAGGGCGAGATCCAGTCCTACATCCGCTCGGTCGCCGAGAAGTACGACGTGCTCGACAAGCACCTGTTCGACTGCGACGTCACCGGCGCGCGCTGGAACGCGGCCACCGCGCAGTGGGAGATCACCTCCAACCGCGGCGACTTCACCGCCGACACCGTGGTCTCGGCGGTCGGCGCGCTGTGCGAGCCGAATCTGCCGGATATCAAGGGCATCAACAGCTTCGAAGGCGAGATCTTCCACTCCGCGCGCTGGAACCACGACGCCGTGCTCGACGGCAAGCGGGTCGCGGTGATCGGCACCGGCGCTTCGGCGATCCAGATCGTGCCCTCCATCGCCCCGCGCGTGGCGCACCTGGACCTCTACCAGCGCACCGCGCCGTGGTTGCTGCCGCGCTTCGACCGCGCCTACACCCTGCCGGAACGCCTGGCGTTCAAGCACATTCCCGGTGCGCAGCGGCTCTCGCGCGCGGCGATCTACGCGGCGCGCGAGACCCAGGTGGTGGGCCTGGCCAAATTCCCCGCGCTGATGCAGGGCTTCGAACTGCTGTCGAAAGCCAAACTGCGCATGGAGATCCGGGATCCGGAGCTGCGCCGCAAGGTCACCCCGAACTACCGCATCGGCTGCAAGCGCATGCTGATCTCCAACGACTACTACCCGGCGCTGGACCGCGACAATGTCGAGGTGATCACCGAGGGCATCACCGAGATCCGGCCGCACTCGATCGTCACCGCCGACGGCACCGAGCGCGAGATCGACGCCCTGATCGTGGCGACCGGCTTCCACGTCACCGACTCCCCCACCTACGAGACCATCGTGGGCAAGGACGGGCGCACGCTCAGCGAGGTCTTCGACGACATCGGCCAGCAGGGCTACAAGGGCTCGGCCATCGCCAACTTCCCCAATATGTTCTTCCTGCTCGGGCCGAACGTCGGGCTCGGCCACACCTCGATGGTGTACATGATCGAATCGCAGATCAATTACATCGCCGACGCGCTGGCCACCGTCGACCGGCTCGGGCTGCGCACGGTGGAGGTGCGCCGGGAAGCGCAGGACCAGTACAACAGGCAGCTCCAGAGCAAGCTGGGCGCCTCGGTCTGGAACACCGGCGGCTGCGCCAGCTGGTATCTGGACAAGCACGGCAACAACACCACGTTGTGGCCCGATTTCACCTTCCGTTTCCGCGATATCACCAGGCGTTTCGACATGACGGCTTACCTGACGAGCGCCGCTGATCCGAAGAGCACCACCGCGACGCCGAGCACCGCTTCGAAGCCGGAGCCGGTCGCCGCGTCCGCCGATCCGAAAGTTGTCCAGCCATGAGTAACAAAGACGCCTACTTCCACAACAAGGTCTGTGTCATCACCGGCGCGGGCTCCGGCATCGGCCGCGCGCTGGCCGAGGCGCTGGCGAGCAAGGGCGCGAAGCTGGCGCTCTCCGATGTCGATGTCGAGGGACTGGCCGAGACCGTGAAGCGCTGCCAGGCCCTCGGCGCGGAGGTGAAATCGGATCGGCTGGACGTGACCGAGCGCGAGAACGTCCTGCTCTACGCCGACGCGGTGAAGGAGCACTTCGGTGTGGTGCATCAGATCTACAACAACGCGGGCATCGCCTTCCACGGCGAGGTGACCCGGACCGAGTTCAAAGACATCGAACGCGTCATGGATGTCGACTTCTGGGGCGTCGTCAACGGCACCAAGGCGTTCCTGCCGATGCTCCTCGAGTCCGGCGACGGTCACGTGATCAATGTGTCGAGCCTGTTCGGCCTGATCGCGGTGCCCGGCCAGGCCGCCTACAACTCGGCTAAGTTCGCGGTGCGCGGGTTCACCGAGGCGCTGCGCCAGGAGATGCTCATCGCCAAGTCGCCGGTCAAGGTGACCTGTGTGCATCCGGGCGGCATCAAGACCGCCGTGGCCCGCAACGCCACCTACGCCGAGGGCATCGACCCGCACGCCACCGCCGCGCAGTTCGACAAGAAGTTGGCGATCCACACTCCGGAGATGGCGGCCGAGACCATCCTGAACGGCGTCGCCCGTGGCGAGGGCCGAGTGCTGATCGGCTGGGAGGCCAAGCTGCTCGACCTGTTCGTGCGCGTCACCGCCTCCGGGTATCAGCGCATCGCCGCCCTGGTGTCCGGTCGCTTCCTGCCCTGAGCGACCGGCCCGCTTCTCTCGCCCGCGCTCGACCGCCGGGCTCGGCCCGACCGCCGAGCCCGGCGTCGCCGCGACCGCCCCGCGCATCACACCGAGCCCCTTCCCCTGCGTCGGGCGCACACCATCGCATCGTGCCGCACGAGATCGGCGAACCCGTGCACATCACCCTCCTACCTCCCCGCGAACGGAGCCAGACCTGTGCGTGACCTCGATATTCCGCTGCCCGTCATGCGGGCGGTGCTGACCCCGCTGTACCGGGTGCTGATGCACCACCGGATGCCCCTCACCGCGCAGCGCGCGATCAGTGACGTCGTCGCGCGCGTCCAGTTCGTGCCGGCGAACACCACGGTCACGCCGCTGCGGCTGGGCGGCCGGCCGGCGGAACGGCTGACCGCGGGCACGTCGACCCCGGAGACCGCCGTGCTCTACCTGCACGGCGGCGGCTACACCATCGGTTCGCTGACCACCCACCGCTCGCTGGCCGCGCGCCTGGCCCACGAGACCGGCGCGGCGGTCTACCAGCTCGACTACCGGCTCGCGCCCGAACACCCCTACCCCGCCGCGCTCGACGACGCCACGGCGGCCTTCGACGAACTCCTCGACGCCGGGTACTCCCCGGAGCGGATCGCCGTCGCCGGTGACTCGGCGGGCGGCGGGCTGAGCCTGGCGACCGCGCAGCGCCTGATCGCCCAGCGCGGGGTGGCGCCGGGCGCGCTCGGGCTGATCGCGCCGTGGGTGGATCCGGGCGGACCCAGCACAGCAGACCGCGATCTGGTGGTGAACCGATGGTGGTCGAACCGGTGCGCCACCGACTACCTCGGCGCAGGCGATCCGCGAGCCATCGGCTACGCACCGCTGCACGGCCCGATGGCCGGATTACCGCCGAGCTACGTTCAAGCGGATACCAGTGAATTGCTGTATAAGCAGTGCGTACAGTTGGTGTCGGCACTGCGTGAAGCCGGCGTGAACGTAAGGTTCAGCGAAAGTAACGGACTGTGGCATGTCGCCCAGCTACAGGCTTCGCTGACCACGCCCGCGGCGGCTGCTGTGCGCGAACTGTCGGCGTTCCTTCGGGCGGCACTGCAACCTGTGGACATACGCGACCTCGGTTGATCGTCGAGCCGGATCGCGGCGGCCGGACAGACACCACGCGGCGGGGTGTCGTAGATTACTTGCGAGTTAACTAACGTGGAAGGGCACTGATGCGAGAGTTCGAAGTCCCGGCTTCCTACACAATCCCGGATGACGCGAACAATTCCGACAACGTCTTCCGCCATGCCGAACAGTCGCCGAACGCCGTGCTGTTCAAGGTGCCGAATGGCGAGAACAGCTGGTCGGATGTCACCGCGGCGCAGTTCGCGGCAGCCGTGACCGGCGTGGCGAAGGGTCTGATCGCTTCGGGCATCGAACTGGGCGACCGGGTGGCCATCATGGCCCCCACCCGCTACGAGTGGGCGCTGCTCGACTTCGCGATCTGGGCCGCGGGCGGCTGCACGGTGGCCATCTACGACAGTTCCTCGGCCGAGCAGGCGAAGTGGATCCTGCAGGACTCCGCGACCAAGCTGCTGGTCGTCGACAGCGACAAGCACCGCGCCGTGATCGACGAGATCGAGGACGGCGCGCTGCCCGCGCTGGCCGAGATCCTCCAGATCGACAAGGGCGCGATCGAGCAACTGACCGAGCGCGGCAAGGATCTCGACGACGCGCAGGTGCACGAGCGGCGCAAGCAGGTCGTCGCGAGCTCGCCCGCCACCCTGATCTACACCTCCGGCACCACCGGCCGCCCCAAGGGCGTCATGCTCAGCCACGCCAACCTGTGGGCGGAGTCCGTGGCCGACCGGCACGCGCTGCCGGAGTACGTCAGCGAGGGCAAGAAGACCCTCATGTTCCTGCCGCTGGCGCACGTGTTCGCCCGCGCGGTGGCGCTGGCCGCCTTCGACGCGAAGGTCATCGTCGCGCATTCCTCGGACTGGACCACGCTGGTCGACCAGTTCGGCGCCTTCAAGCCCGACTTCATCCTCTCGGTGCCGCGCGTGTTCGAGAAGGTGTTCAACGCCTCCAAGCAGAAGGCGCACGACGGCGGCAAGGGCAAGATCTTCGACGCCGCCGCGGCGACCGCCATCGCCTACAGCGAGTCGCTCGACACCGGCGGCCCCGGCCTGGGTCTCAAGCTCAAGCACGCGCTGTTCGACAAGCTGGTCTACAGCAAGCTCAAGGCCGCACTCGGCGGGCAGTGCCAGGCCGCGGTGTCCGGCGGCGGCCCGCTGGGCGCGCGCCTTGGCCACTTCTTCCGTGGCGTCGGCGTGACGATCTACGAAGGCTACGGCCTGACCGAGACCACCGCCGCGGTCAGCGTGAACACTCGCAGCAACATCCGGGTCGGCTCGGTGGGCCGTCCGCTCCCGGGCCACGCCGCCAAGGTCGCCGAGGACGGCGAGCTGCTGCTGCGCGGACCGGTGGTGTTCAGCGGCTACTGGGGCAACCAGGAGGCCACCGACGATGCTTTCGTCGACGGCTGGTTCAAGACCGGCGACCTCGGCGCGATCGACGAGGACGGGTTCATCACGATCACCGGCCGCAAGAAGGAGATCATCGTCACCGCGGGCGGCAAGAACGTCTCCCCCGCGCTGCTCGAGGACTCGCTGCGGGCGCACCCGCTGATCAGCCAGGTGATGGTGGTCGGTGACGGTCAGCCGTTCATCGGCGCGCTCATCACGCTCGATCCGGAGGCGCTGCCCGGCTGGAAGGAACGCCACCAGCTCGGCGAGGAGGTCACGATCGAGCACATCGTCGAACACCCCGAGATGCTCGCCGAGATCAAGGCCGCGATCGACGAGACCAACCGGCTGGTCTCCAAGGCCGAGCAGATCAAGAAGCACTCGATCCTGACCGTCGACTGGACACAGGAGACCGGCGAACTCACCCCGAAGATGTCGCTCAAGCGCAATGTCGTGATGAAGCAGTACGCGGCAGAGGTCGACAAGATCTACAGCTAGTCATCTCGGGCAGACGCGGCGCCGTCGGCGGATTCGTTCCGCCGGCGGCGCTTTCGTGTGCTGAGGAATCATTCGTCGAAGCGGCGGCGGGCGTCCTCGATATCGGTGAGGAAGCGCTGCGTCCAGGCGCACATGGTGTCCACGGTGGCGCGCAGCGCCCGGCCGGGATCGGTGAGCCGGTAGTCGACGCGGGGCGGCACGACCGAGTGGACGGTCCGCTCGACCAGGCCGTTGCGTTCCATCATGCGCAGATTCTGGGTGAGCATCTTGTGGCTGATGCCCTCGACGCGGTTGCGCAGTTCGGTGAAGCGCAGGGTGTCCTCGCCGATCGTCTCCACGATCAGCAGGGTCCACTTGTTGGCGATATCGGAGAAGATCTCGCGCGCCAGTGAATCCGCGCGCGAGAGGTCGGACGGATCGGGCCGGTCTGCGTCGCCGGTCACATCCGCGTGGTCGGCCGGGGGTGTGAACTGCTTGGTCACCATGGGGTTCCTCGGTTACGAAAAGGTGCGTTCTTCCAGGTCACGGTTCACTCTCCTATGGTTACCGAGTAACCGCAAGTGACCGGATGCCACGAGTACCGAGGAGCACGAAACATGTCCATCACGCTGGTGAACCCCGATGCCCTGCCGAAGGTCGACGCCTACCGTCAGGTGTCGGTCGCGACCGGGTCGACCCTGATCTTCGTCGCCGGGCAGGTCGCGGTCGACGCCGAGGGCGCCACCGTCGGTGCGGGCGATGTGGCGGCACAGGTCGAGCAGAGCTACCTCAACGTCGGCACCGCCCTGGCCGCGGCGGGCGCGAGCATCACCGACCTGGTGAAGGTGACCGTCTACGTGGTCGATTGGACGCCGGACAAGATGGCGCAGTTCACCGAGGGCGTCGCCCGGGCCGCGGCGAGGTTCGGCGTGACGCCCGTTCCGCCCGGCACCTTGATCGGTGTCGCCGCGTTGGCCGATCCGGCGTATCTGGTCGAGATCGAGGCCACCGCCGTCATCGGCTGAGCACAGCCCACGGCGCGCCTGCCCGGCCGAGCCTCCTGATCTCCTCGGCCGATCGCTTTCCCGGGCGTACGGCAGCGCCACCCCGGCGATGACGGGAACGACAGCGACGCCGAGCGGGAAGGCCGACACCGTAGCCACGAGGGCGCGCTGGGCGGCACGACCGGAGCCGCCCCGGCCGGAGTCGGCGCTGATCGGTGTCGCCCGGATCGTTGATGGCGACCGCTGATCGCCCTTTTCCCGGCGCGCGGGTGGGCGGTCCGGCAGTAGGCTCGCGGCATGGCGCTGGTGCGATGGCGGGTCGCGACCGGAGTGGTGAGCGCGATCGTCGTCCTCGGCGTCGCCGAACTCGTCGCGGCCTTCGTCCGGCCCGGCAGTTCTCCGCCCTACGTGCTCGGCGCGGCGGTGGTCGACCACACGCCGGAAAGCCTGCGCGAGTGGGCGATCCAGACCTTCGGCACGGCCGACAAGATCGTGCTGTTCGTGTGCATGACGCTGGTGGCTCTCACCGTGGCCGGGCTCGCCGGTGCGCTGGAACGGACGCATCGCGCCATCGGGACCGCGCTGTTCGCCGTGTTCGCGGTGACGGCAACGCTGCTCGCCGTGAACCGGCACGGTGGGCCCGGCGCGTTCGCGACACTGCTCGGCGCGGCAGCCGGGATCTGGGCACTACGCAGTCTCACCCGGCGCATCGACGATGCCGAGCAAGCGTATTCACCCGCGCCGGAGCTCGGTAGCGCGGCCGTCGGTGGCGCCGAGCCATCCGACTCCGCCTTCGGCGACGGCACAGAGGCCGCCGGCAACGGCCGCGCCGCGGGCGCGGGCGGCGGGGCCGGGGAAGGCCGGACGCCGGAGGCGAGTGGATCGGCCCGGCGAGAACTGTTGCGTGGCATGGCGATCGCCGGTGGCGCCGCGGTCGCGGCCGGGGTGGCCGGCCGCTGGCTGGGCGGATGGCGAGCCGGGGTGGGCCCCGAGCGGGCGGCGATCCGGTTGCCGGAGGCGAGCGGGCCGCCGATCTCGCTCGCGCCGGGGGCCGATCTGAAGGTGCCGGGGCTGTCGTCGTTCGTGACGTCCAACGCCGATTTCTACCGGATCGACACCGCGTTGATCGTGCCACAGGTGTCGGTCGAGGACTGGTCGCTGCGGATCCACGGGATGGTGGAGCGGGAGATCCGCATCGGATGGGCGGAGCTGGCCGGGCGCACGGCGATCGAGCGGTTGATCACGCTGGCGTGTGTGTCCAATCCGGTGGGTGGCGATCTGATCGGCAACGCGCTGTGGCGCGGCTACCGGCTCGACGAACTGCTCGCCGAGGCGGGCCCGCTGCCCGACGCGGACATGGTGCTCTCGCGCAGCAAGGACGGGTGGACGGCGGGCAGCCCGCTGGCGGTGCTCACCGATGGGCGCGACGCCATGCTGGCGGTGGGGATGAACGGGGAGCCGCTGCCGGTCGACCACGGCTATCCGGCCCGGCTCGTGGTGCCCGGCCTCTACGGCTATGTCTCGGCGACGAAATGGGTGACCGAACTCGAGGTCACCCGGTTCGATCGGGCCACCGCCTATTGGACACGGCGCGGCTGGTCGGCGCGCGGCCCGATCAAGACCGGCACCCGGATCGTTACGCCGGGGCGGAGAACGAAGCTGACGGCCGGGCGGATCCCGGTGGCCGGGGTGGCCTGGGCCCAGCATCGGGGCATCAGCGCGGTGGAGGTCCAGGTCGACGATGGTCCGTGGCAGCGGGCGCGGCTGTCCACCGTGCAATCCGTCGACACCTGGCGGCAGTGGGTCTTCGACTGGGAAGCCACGACCGGACCGCACACCCTGCGCGCCCGGGCCACCGACGGGACCGGTGAGACCCAGACGAGCGAATTCGCCGGGTCGGTGCCCGACGGCGCGACGGGCTATCCGAGCGTGACGCTCCGGGTCGAGTGAGCGAAGCGCGCCGCGGCGGGGCATCGTCTAGGCCGACACCGAATCCGCGTCGGCCGACTCGACCTCGGCCTTGCGCGCGGGATGGCCGACGAACAACGCCGACGCCACCACGCCGATCAGCAGGATCGCACCGGGCAGGATGATCGACTGGGCCAGCGAAGAGCTGAACCCGTCGAGCAGTTGCGGCGGAAGCGCGCCCTGGTGCCCCAGGCCCTCCCCCACCGGACCGCCGTCGCCGAGCCCGTGCGCGGCCAGTCGCGAAGCGATGAGCGCGCTGATCGCGGCCGTGCCGAGCACCGAACCGACCTGGCGGGTGGTGTTGTAGATGCCCGAGCCCGCACCCGCCTGCCGGACCGGCAGGTTGTGGGTGGCGGTGGAGGCCAGCGGCCCCCAGATGCAGGCATTGGCCAGACCGGCGATGCCCGCGGCGATCAGGAACCACGCCAGGTGCGACTGCGGGGTCATCACCGCCGACCACCAGAAGATCATCAGGGCGAAGCCGAGGAATCCGAGGGTCGGTATCACGCGCGGCGGGAGCCGGTCGGAGAAGCGGCCGATGAAGGGCGCGGTGAACCCGGTGACGATCGCCATCGGCGCCAGCACCAGCGCGGAGGCGGTGGGCGACATGTCCCGCACCGACTGCAGATAGAAGTAGACCGGCACCATCACCGAGGTGACCGCGGCGCCCATCGCGGCGATCGCCACGTTCGCCAACGCGAAGTTGCGGTCCTTGAACAGCTCCAGCGGCACCAGCGGCTCTCCGGTGTTGCGCGCCTGGTTGACCAGGAACAGGCCCAGGACCGCCACACCCGCGCCTATCAGCAGCCAGATCCGCAACGACCAGTCGTAGGCGCTGCCCTCCTGGATGCCGAAGACCAGCAGGAACATGCCGAGACCGCTGAGCAGCACGCCGGGGATGTCGAACTTGTGCTGATTCGTCGGCAACGCGGGCACCAGCCACATCGCCAGCGCGAAGGCGACGATGCCGACCGGCACGTTGACGATGAAGACCCATTCCCAGCTCAGCGTGTCGACCAGGACGCCGCCGAGCAGCGGACCGACCAGCGTCGCCAAGCCCGCCACGCCGCCCCACAGGCCCATCGCGGCGCCGCGCTTGTCCGGCGGGAAGGTGCGGGTGATCACCGCCATGGTCTGCGGCGTCATCAGCGCCGCGCCGAGGCCCTGCACCGCGCGGGCGACGATCAGCATCTCGACGGTGCCCGACAGGCCGCACCACAGCGATGCGGCGGTGAACACCGCGAGGCCGAGCAGGTAGATCTTCTTGGGACCGAAGCGGTCACCGAGCCTGCCGGTGATCAGCAGCGGCACCGCGTAGGCGAGCAGATAGGCGCTGGTCACCCAGATGACTTCGTTGATGTCGGCGCCGAGGTCGGTCATGATCACCGGATTGGCGACCGCGACGATGGTCATGTCGAGCAGGATCATGAAGAAGCCGACGACCAGCGCCGACAGCGCGAGCCACGGATTACGGCTTTCGGACACGGGGATGTTTCCTCACTGCGAATTGCGGAAAAGCTGTGGGACAGGGGTCAGGCGGTGCGTTCGCCGGGTTCCGGCTCGGACTCCTCCCACTCCAGCTCGCCTCGGGCGAGTTCGTCGACCATCCGCGCGAGCCAGTCGCGTTGCGCGCGAACGGTTTCGCGCCGGTACGGCAGGACGAGCCAGTAGCGCCTGGCGACGAGGCGTGCGGCGGCGGCGATCGCCGCATCGAGTTCGGCGATTTCGGCATCGAGCTGCGCGATCCGGTCCCGCAGCAACTCGACCACCTGATCGGCGGGCAGCGAGTGCGACTCGGCCAGTCCCAGCAGGAATTCCGGATACTCCGGCGCCGGCGCGCGCAGCATCTCCGCGATCCGGGCACGCAACGTCGCACGCCCCTGCCCGGTGATCCGGTAGGTGGTGCGTTCGGGCCGGTTGCCTTCCCGGTCCACCCCGCCCGCACACACCAGTCCTTGATCGGTCAATCGCGCGACCGTGTGGTAGAGCGAGCCCGGCCGCACCTTGACCAGCCGGTCCTCTCCGCGGCCGACCATCGTCTGGAACATTTCGTAGGGGTGCATGGGCCGTTCGTCCAGCAAGGCGAGCACCGCGATCGCCAGAGCGGTCGGTGTGCCGCACACCTTTCCCATCGCGGGTCCTTTCCTCTGCCGCACGATCCCGCCCGCGGGCGCCGATATGTTCGAACCGGAATACTCCACGTGGACTATACGCCCGCACCCACCGGGGCGGCATCCCGATTTCTCGCAGACGGCCACGCGCCCCTGAAAATGGGGGCACACAATCTGAAACAGATAGTTTCCAGAGTTCCTACACTGAGCGCGTCCGCCAGTACGGCCGTCGGCCGATCGCCTCGAAAGATGCACCAGTGAAACAACATTCGTCATCACACCCAGCACGCAACGCCGCCACTGTCGCCGCCGTCGCCGCCGTCGCCCTGGCCACTCTCGCCGGTACCGGGACCGCCACGGGCGAGCCGCTTCGGCTCGAATACCCGGCGAGCACATCCACCCCGAGCGGATCGGGGAACGCCGCCACCGGCAGCGTCGACACCACCGGCAGTACCGAGGGAGACCCGTTCGTCGGCTCGGCGGTGATGGCCTGGATCATCGACGACCCGTCCTTGCTGATCAGGCTCCCGGTCTGGTGGGTGACATGCCACTTGCAGAGCGCCAGCGGCGACGAGACCTGCTGGGGAAACGGACGTCTGTAATCCTGCCGTGCGTCCTGGCGGTGTCCGCGGTAACCACAGCCGCCCCTGGTCGAGGCCGTCCTCTGTGGTCGTTTGCCGGATTCCCGTCGGGGGGTCAGAGACCGTGCTGGTCGAGCCAACGCCGGGCCAGCTCAGGTGCGGAACCACCCGCCTCGACGGCCCGGATCAGCTCGACCAGCTCGGCGGTGGTCAGCTCCCCCGCCACGTAGTTGAGCTTGCGCATCCGCACCTCGTCGAGCAGTCCGCCGCGCAGTAGCGGAACGATGTTCTCGGCGCGGATCGCGTAGTCCTCGTCGGCGAGCACGGTCAGGCCGTCGGTCGCGCCGGGGGCCAACTCCGGCGGGCCGGTGAGCAGGCCCGCCTGGAGCGCGCCGGATCGCAGGGATTCGCGCAGCGCGACCGGGTCGGATGCGGGCGCGAGCGTGGCGAAGGCGCAGTTGTGAACGACGACTTCCGTGGCATCGCGCAGCAGGCCGGGAAGCACAGCCAGAGCCGCCGTGGTCTCGGCGCAGCGCGGAAGGAGATCGCCGACGGTGTCCAGGCCGTCGACGGCCGCGCGGTCGGCGGCGACGACGAGCCGGGCGCGCATGTCGACGCCGTCGGCGGGATCGGCCACGGTGAGATCGGCGGGCAGGGCGCGCGACAGGGCCGTGACGACATCGTCGGGAGTGCGCGCGGTGGAGCCGGAATCCAGGGCGGCGAGCAGATCGCCGGTCTGCTCGCCGACGAGGTCGACCACGCCCGCGTCCAGCGCGGCGAGGTAATCGGAGCGCCGACCGAGATCGGGCCGCACGCGGACGGGCAGACCGGTGCGCGCCAGCGCGCCCGCGTAGATTTCGGCGAGTACCCGGGATTCGGCGCTCTCGCCCGCGCCCACGACGAAGGTCCGGTCCCGATCGGCGCTGCCGCAGGAGACCGTGAACGCCGCGAGCGCGACGACCGCGACCGCGACGACTCTGAGTGCGACGGCCCGAATCCGGGGCGAGCGCTTCGACGACCTGGTCACACGGGCTGAGAGCGGTTCGGGCACCGCTGAAATGTACCGTCGGCCGGTTGCCGAGTCACCGACCGGCCGCACCGCTGACCCGTCGTCGGAGAAACGGCGAGGCGCCCCGTTCCGGTGGGAGCGAGGCGCCTCGGCGAACCAGCTGATCGAGTACTACACAACACCTTCGGCATGCGCGGCGGCCGCGACGGCCTCGGCCACGGCCGGGGCGACGCGCGGATCCAGCGGGCTGGGCACGATCTTCTCCGGGCCGAGTTCGTCGGCGACGACGCTCAGGATGGCGTTGGCGGCGGCGATCTTCATGCCCTCGGTGATGCGGCGGGCGCCCGCGTCCAGCGCGCCCTTGAACACACCGGGGAAGGCCAGCACATTGTTGATCTGGTTGGGGAAGTCGCTGCGGCCGGTCGCCACGATCGCGGCGTACTTGCGCGCCACGTCGGGGTGGATCTCCGGGTCCGGGTTCGACATGGCGAACACGATCGACTCGGGGGCCATCGTGGCGATGAGCTCCTCGGGGATCACGCCCGCCGACAGGCCGAGGAACACATCCGCGCCCGCCAGCGCCTCGGCCGAGCCGCCGACCAGGCCGCGCGGGTTGGTGCGCTGGGCCAGCTCGGCCTTGACCGCGTTGAGGTCGCCGCGGTCGGCGCTGACGATGCCCTTGGAGTCGAGCACGGTCACATCGGCCACGCCCGCGGCCAGCATGATGTTGGTGCACGCGACACCGGCCGCGCCCGCACCGGACACCACGACCTTCAGGCCCTCGATGCCACGGCCCTGCACCCGGGCCGCGCCGTTGAGGGCGGCCAGCACCACGATGGCGGTGCCGTGCTGGTCGTCGTGCATGACCGGGCAGTCCAGCGCCTCGATGACGCGCTTCTCGATCTCGAAGCAGCGCGGGGCGGAGATGTCCTCCAGGTTGATCGCGCCGTAGCTCGGGCGCAGCCGGATCAGGGTCTCGACGATCTCGTCGACGTCCTTGGTGTCGAGCACGAGCGGGATCGAGTCCAGGCCGGCGAACTTCTTGAACAGCGCCGCCTTGCCCTCCATCACCGGCAGCGAGGCGCGCGGGCCGATGTCACCGAGACCGAGCACCGCGGTGCCGTCGCTGACGACGACGACCAGGCGGTCGGTCCAGGTGTAGCGCTTGGCCAGCGATTCGTCCTGCGCGATCGCGCGGCTGACCTGCGCGACGCCCGGGGTGTAGGCGATGGACAGGTCCCGCTGGGTCTCCAGCGGTGAGGAGAGCTCGACCGAGAGCTTGCCTCCGAGATGTCCGGCGAAGATTTCTTCTTGGGTGATTTCGGACAAACTCGCGGTGGCATTCGGTGCGTCAGTCACAGATGACACGATTTCACTCCTGCTCGGTTCTGGCTCAACCGGGGGACGGTTACCGCCGGGTAGTTGATATCTGGTGCTCGGTGCCGCGGATCGCGAGCGCCTGCCGGAATTTCGTCGTCGCGACCGTACCGGAACAGTCGGGGAAAATTCGGGATGTGGCGCCGTGCTGATCACGGGGCGGAGCCGGACGGGTGTGTCCGGACGGAATGATCGGGGCGGCCCACGGGGCGACGGTACGTCGGGCGGCGGGGGTCACCGTGCTTCCGGACCCGGCGGTGGCAAGGATACGGAATCCGCAACATTCTGCCAGCAGGGCCGACGACATGCCAAACCGGTGTCGGGGAAACCGGTGCTTGGCCATATCCCGAGCGTAGGGCCCGGGAATTACCTCCGGGTTAGGGGAAACTCGCCGTCGGGGCACGGCGCGCGGTGAGCTGTCACATCGGGACCGGATCGACCGGGGTGAGATCGGGTCTCGCCGCGCCGGACCGGTCCGGCTGCCTGGCGGCGGGCGACCGACGGGCGGGCGGCGATGCGGCGGCGGCCGGCCGGTCGCGCGCCACCGCGACCTCGTCGAGCCCCTCGACGAGCAGGCGGGTACGCCACTGGGGGGACAGGGCGGGGTGATCGGTCCGATGGTGCAGGCCGCGGGTCTCGGTACGGGCCAGCGCGCTGTGGACGGTCCAGCGCGCCACCGCCAGCATGGCGGCCGCCTCCCGCGCGCGCACCAGATCCGAGCCGCGCCCGCCCAGGTCGAGGCGGGCGCCGGGCCAGATGAGATCGAGTTCGCCGATGCTGTCGCGCAGGCTGCCCGCACTGCGCAGGTAGCTGCGCCGCAGCGGCAGCGTGTGTTCCTGCACCAGCCCGATCACCGCTCGCGGATCGACCATGGAGCGGGCAGCCAGACCCGCGCCGGGCACCGGGCACACTCGCGCGGGCACGCCGAGTTCCCGCGCACGCGCGGCCGCGCCCCGGCCCGCCCATACGCCCGAGGCGATGGCCCAGGCGGCGTGCCTGCCGCTCGCGCCGCCCGCGGCGCCGGAGACCGCCTGACGGTCGGCGACATCGCCCGCGGCGTAGAGGCCGGGCACGGTGGTAGCGCAGTCCGGACCGGCCTGCGCCAGGCCGCCGCTGCCGCGCACCGTGCCTTCCAGCACGGCGCGGATCGGTATCCGGCCGGCGGCGTCGAGCAGGCCGATGCGGGTGAGCCGTTCCCTGGTAGCGCTCAGCAGACCGGTCGGCTCGGCGAAGACCCGCCTGCCCGCGGCGAGCGCGGCCAGCGCGGCGGACCGGTGTCCGGGCAGCGCGGCGCCGGATTCGTCGTAGAGCGGCGCGGCGCGCAGGACCGGATGCAGGGCGAGCGCCGAGCGGTCGATCGGCCCCGCGGCGCTGTGTGCCACGGCGATCCCGTAGGCGCCGGAGAATTCCATGCCGGACAGGCGCGCGCCCGCCTCGGCGGCCATCAGCAAGCCGTCTCCGGTGGCGGTCTCGGTGCCCACGGCGGCGGAACGGAACGCGCAGCCGCCGGTCGCCATGACGACCGCGCCCGCTCGGACGGTCCAGCTCCGGTATCGCTCGCGCGGGGTCGTCCCGGAGGCACCCGCGACCGCTCCCGAAGCGTCCACCAGCAGCTGCAGCGCCGGATGATGATCGAGGATGAGCACACCCGCCAGGCGTAGTCGGCGACGCAGCAGCCGCAGGTAGCGGGCGCCGTCGAGGCGGGCACCGGCGGGCGCGACCGCCCGGCGCGACATCGGGAAGCGATATCCCCATCGCTCCAATTCCCCTGCGCGACGGTGTGTTTCGTCGAGAACGCGATGCATCCACAGCGGGTCGGCGAGCCCACCGCCGTGCCGCAGTGCCTGGCGCACCGCCTCCTCGCGCGCCGGACCGGGTGGGGTGGTCCACAGCGGGCGGATCCCGTCGACGGCCGGTCCCCCACCCGCGCAGCGCGCCTTGTCGGCCAGAACGACGCGAGCACCGTCGGCGGCGGCCGAGAGAGCTGCCCAGATGCCCGCGGGCCCCCCGCCGAGAACCAGCACATCCGTCTCGATCTCGGTCATACAACGGAATATTCGGCCACATTTCACCGGGCCGCAACCTTTACCCGGGGCTCAACCCCACCATTGTGTCCAAATCAATATCGCCGAAGACAGGAAAACGATCCCGGAGCCGATCAGGGCGGCTATTCCCCCGCGACGATCCGAGAAAAGTTGCGCGCCGATCACTGTGGCCGCGACCGCGATATGCCAGAACACCGATTCACCACCTGGACCGGGAAAACCGCGCCGCGCGCCGATGAACGCCGCACCGATCACCACCAGCGCGAGCACCACCGTTCCGGCCGCGACCGTGCCGCTGAGCGCACGCACCGGTCTCACGAGGTGATCACCGGCACCCCGGTCGCGCCGGCCACCAGCCGCTCGAATTGATCTGGGCCGGTGGTGAATTCGCCGAGTTCGATGGTCTTGTTGGCGCCGTGGTAATCCGAGGAGCCGGTGGTGAACAGGTCGAGGTCGGCGGCGAGCCCGGTCAGCAGCGCCCGGTCGGCGTCCGAGTGGTCGGGATGGTCGACCTCCAGGCCGCCCAGCCCCAACGCGGCGAGTTCGCTGATGTCCTGCGTGGCCAGCAGCCTGCCGCGCTTGCGCGCCCTGGTGTGGGCGAGCACGCTGACCCCGCCCGCCTCCGCGATCATCCGCACCGCCCGGCGCAACGGGGTGTCGACCTTGTCGGCGTAGTAGCGCCCGTGCGGGGCGAGCAGTTCCAGGAACGCGGCGTCCACACTGGGGACCACCCCGGCCGCGACCAGCGCCCTGGCCAGATGCGGACGTCCGGCCGACGGGCCCGCGGAGGCCAGCACCTCGTCGGGGTCGATGGGCAGGCCGTCGTAGGCCATCAGCTCCGCCATCGCCCGCAGCCGATCGGTCCGCTCCGCGCGCAACCGCTCGCGTTCCTCGGCGAAAGCGCGGTCGGACGGGTCGAAGAGGTAGGCCAGCAGGTGCACGGCCACCGGGTAGCCGTCCTCGCCCTGCCCCACGCACGACATCTCCATCCCGCGCACCAGGGTGAGGCCGGCGGGCAGCGCGTCGACGGCCTCGGCCCAGCCCGCGGTGGTGTCGTGATCGGTGATGGCCACGACGTCGAGCCCGGCGGCGGCCGCGTTGGCGACCAGTTCGGCCGGTGAGTCGGTGCCGTCGGAGGCGGTGGAATGGGTATGCAAGTCGATGCGCACACATCCAGTCTTACAGCGCAGGCCGCCCGTTCCGCACCCGCGGTGTGACCGGCGAGCGACGCGGCGCCTCGGGACTAGAGCGCGGCCGCGCCGCGGCCGGGGTCGCGCACATCGATGCCCGCCTCGGCCCACGCGTCGCGCAACGCCTGCGCGCCACGCACCCGCACCCAAGCCGCTTCCGTCGCGGTCACCGGGGTGACCGCCAGACAGCGCACCGCCTCGGCGGGTTCGGGTAGCGTCACCGGCTCGATCTCGCTCTCGCCGAGCAGTACCGCGGTGAACGAGGAGCCCTGCCACAGCTGTTCGCCCAGATCCAGCAGGGCGTCGGCCTGCAACACCACGCCTTCCACGGCGGGACTGGCGACCAGCACACCCAACGCCCTGGCCACGCCGGGCAGGGCCGTGCCCGAGCGCACGCTGAGCACCAGTTCCACCCTGGGGCCGCGCACCGGGTCGGCGACCGGATCGTTGGGGTCACCCATCGGATGACGTGACCCGCCCAGGGTGACGTAGTGCACGACGTCGCCCTCGGCGATGCGCAGGATCTCGATCGGTTCGAGACCGAGGAAGGTCACCGACGCCGAATCCACGCCGGAGGCGTCCACGCCGAAGTGCTCGAGCACTCCGGTGCGGACCCGGTCCAGAACGTCCATGCTCAGATCGCCAGGCGCGCGAGCATGTCACGAGCCTGCTCGGCGGTCTTCGGGTCGCACAGCACGTCGTAGCGACCGGCCACCAACTGCATGCTGGAGGCGAAGTCCCGCTGACCTCTGGTCGCCGCGTACGGGATCGAGGTCGAGATGACGCCGAAGATGATGCCGCCGATCAGGCCGACGGCCAGCGGGCCGAAGGCGCTGCCGGTGGTGAACAAGCTCAGCAGCAGACCGAGGAACAGGCCGAGCCAGGCGCCGGAGACGATGCCCCCGCCGATGACCTTGCCCCAGGTGAGCCGGTAGAGAACCCGTTCGACCTGCATCAGGTCGACGCCGACGATGGTGACGTTCTGTACCGGGAACTGGTTGTCGGCCAGGTAGTCCACGGCCCGCTGCGCCTCGGCGTAGGTGGGATAGGACCCCACCGGCCAGCCCGAGGGCGGCGTCGGCAGACCCGAGCGGGCGTTGTTCGCGCTACCGAGTGGGTTCGTCATAAGGCCATTATGGCTGCCACGCGCACCGACACGCCGCGCGCACCACGCCCACGGTGTCCGATGTGTCCGAATTCTCGATCGGGCTCGCTCACTCCGGCGGGGTGAACGAGGTCGTGCGGGCCATCCCCGCCGCGCGCCCCTTCTCCGCGATGACCACGGCCATCTTGGCGCTGGCTTCGTCGATCATCTCGTCGCCGAGCATCACCGCGCCGCGCGCGCCACCCGCGCCGGAGGTGTAGTGGGCATAGGCGTCGAGGATCTCCTCGGCGCGGTCGTAGTCGGCCTGGCGCGGGCTGAAGATCTCGTTGGCGGCCTCGATCTGGGTCGGATGCAGCACCCATTTGCCGTCGAAGCCCAGCGCCGCGGTGCGCGCGGCCGCCCGGCGGAATCCGTCGAGATCGCGGATCTGCAGGTAGGGGCCGTCGATCGCCTGCAGACCGTGTGCGCGGGCGGCGAGCAGGATGGTCATCAGGATGTGGTGGTAGGCGTCGCCGGGTTCATAGCCCTGCGGCTGCTCGCCGACCACCAGGGTGCGCATATTGATACTCGCCATGAAATCGGCGGGCCCGAACACCAGCGCCTGCACGCGCGGGCTGGCGGTGGCGATCTCGTCGATATTGCGCAGGCCGAGCGCGTTCTCCAGTTGCGGCTCGATGCCGATGCGGCCGACCTCGAGTCCGCACGCGCGTTCGAGCTGGGTGAGCAGTAGATCCAGCGCCCGGACCTGACCGGCGTCGGTGACTTTCGGCAGCAGGATGGCGTCGATCGCCGCGCCCGCGCCCTCCACGACGGAGATCACATCGCTGTAGGTCCACTGTGTGGTCCAGTCGTTGACCCGCACGACCCGCAACTGCGGCCCCCAGCCCGGCTCGTTGAGCGCCGCCACGATGTTCGCCCTGGCCACGGCCTTGGCCACCGGCGCGACGGCATCCTCGAGATCGAGGAACACCTCGTCGACGGGCAGGCCCTTGGCCTTCTCGATCATCTTCGGATTGCTGCCTGGCACCGCCAGAACCGAGCGACGTGGCTTCATTGCGCCTCCTGTGTTGCGACGACCGGTGGCCCGCGAACCTCTAGCCTGGCAAGCATGGCAGCAACCAGGGTGTACGTCGCCAGGCTGGCCGGCCTGGTGGTGCTCGGACCGGACGGTGAGTCTATCGGCCGTATCCGCGACGTCGTCGTGGCCGTCCGCTACGACCGGCAGCATCCCCGGGTCCACGGCTTGGTGGTCGAATTGCCGACCCGGCGGCGGATTTTCGTGCCCATGCTGCGGGTGACCTCAATCGAGCCGGGCATGGTCACGCTCAACACCGGCACCGTCAGCCTGCGCCGATTCCAGCAACGGCCCGGCGAGATGCTGGCGCTGGCCCAGATCGTCGACTCCAAGGTGCGCGTGGACGATCCGGAACTGCCCGACCTGTCCGGGGTCGACGTGTTCGTCATCGATCTGGGCATCGAGCAGATCCGGACCCGGGATTGGCACGTCAGCCGGGTGGCGGTACGCGGTCATCGCCGGATCGGGCGGCGCCGCGAAGTGCATGTGGTGGACTGGAAGCAGGTCACCGGCCTGACGCCGTACGAACTCGGCAGGCCGGGGCAGGACGTCACCCAGTTGCTCGGCCAGTTCGAGGGATTGCGCGCCGCCGACGTGGCGCACCTGCTGCGCGAACTGCCGGAGAAGCGCCGCGTCGAGGTCGCCGTGGCGCTCGACGACGAACGCCTGGCCGACGTGGTGCAGGAGCTACCCGACGACGACCAGATCGATCTGCTCGGCCACCTCGAGGTGCACCGCGCCGCCGACCTGCTCGAAGCGATGGATCCCGACGACGCGGCCGACCTGCTCGGCGAATTGCCCACCGGGGAACGCGAATCGCTGCTGGCGCTGATGGATCCCGAGGAATCCGAACCGGTCCGGCGGCTGCTGCAGCACTCGCCCGACACCGCGGGCGGTCTGATGACCCCGCGCCCGATCGCGGTCACCGCGTCCACGACCGTCGCCGAGGCACTGGCGCGGGTGCGCAATCCCGATCTGACGCCCGCGCTCGCCTCGATCGTCTTCGTGGTCCGCCCGCCGACCGCGACCCCCACCGGCAGGTATCTGGGTTGCGTACACACCCAGCAACTTCTCCGCGAGCCGCCCGCGCACCTGGTCGGCGGCATCGTCGACACCGATCTCGCGCCGTTGCGCCCGGACGCCACGCTCGGCGCCGTCACCCGCTATCTGGCCACCTACAACCTGGTGTGCGGACCGGTCGTCGACCGCGAGAACCACCTGCTCGGCGCGGTGAGCGTGGACGACGTGCTCGACCACCTGCTGCCCGAGGACTGGCGCGAGACCGAACAGCGCGAGGGGGTGGCCGCGCCATGACCGACAAGACCGGTTCGCGCCAGCGTCTGGACACTCCCATGCTGACCCGCTACCGGGTCGGCTGGGATGCCGAAGCCCTCGCGCGCAGCAGCGAACAGGTGGCCCGCTTCCTCGGCACCGGCCGCTACCTGGCCATCCAGACCGTGCTCGTGGTGGTCTGGATCCTGCTCAACGTGTTCGCGGTGTCGCTGCGCTGGGACCCCTACCCGTTCATCCTGCTCAACCTGGCCTTCTCCACCCAGGCCGCCTACGCCGCGCCGCTGATCCTGCTCGCGCAGAACCGGCAGGACAATCGCGACCGGGTCTCGCTGGAGGAGGACCGGATGCGGGCGGCGCAGACCAAGGCCGACACCGAGTTCCTCGCCAGGGAGCTGGCGGCGCTGCGACTGGCCGTCGGCGATGTCGCGACCCGCGACTATCTGCGCCGCGAACTGGACGAAGTACGCGAACTGCTCGAACGCATCGAGGCCGCGACCGGTCCGGCGGACGGCGAGGCGCGGCCACCGAAATCGGGCAAGTCCAGGAAGAAAGGCGCGACCACCGGCGGTTCAGCGAAGATCCAGCACACCACCGCCGTCGCCGACGATTGATCGGAAATGCTCAACAACATACTGACTCGTGGGTAGCCTGGTGAGCGTTGTCCGAAGCGCGCCTGGGGCAAGTGGTGGTGCCGGGCCGCTCCCACGACGTAGAGGAATGGTGTGGCCGAATGCGCGTTTCTGCTCCGATAACGATGTCGGCCCTCGTCATTGCCGGTCTGGTCGTCACAGGTTCGGTGGCCGACGATCCCGCCTCCGACGATCCCCCCACGACGCGGGAGGCCGTGCTGGCCGCCGCCTCGGCCGATCCGCGCACGCACGATCCCGCGGCGACGGATCCCGACTCGACATCCTCTGCCACGGTCGGACTTCTGCCGGTCGCCCCGGAGACCTCCCGCAAACTTCGAGCAATGGATCCGACGGCGGACGCGGGCCTGCCGGCGTTCGCCGGAACGGTCCCCCTACGTGAGATCTCCCTCCCCGCTACCGGCGGCGTGCTCGGCATCCCGGAAATCGTGCTGGCGGCCTACCGCAATGCCGAATTGGCGATGGAATCCGCGATGCCCGGCTGCGGACTGCGCTGGAACCTGCTGGCAGGCATCGGCCGCATCGAATCCGCGCACGCGAGCAGCGGCCGCACCGACGCCGCGGGCACCACGGTCTCGCCGATCTTCGGCCCGGCACTGGACGGGACACTGCCGGGCAACGAGATCATCAAGGCGGCCGACGGCGGGTACGTGCGCGCGATCGGCCCGATGCAGTTCCTCCCCTCCACCTGGAGCCGCTATTCCGCGGACGGCAACGGCGACGGCGTCGCCGACCCGCACAATGTCTTCGATTCGGCCCTGGCCGCGGGGAAATACCTGTGCTCCGGCGGACTGGATCTCACCGATCCGCAGCAGGAACTGCGCGCGGTGCTGCGCTACAACAATTCGATGGCCTATGCCGCCGACGTGCTGAGCTGGTCGGCCGCGTACCGCACCGGCGGCGCGCCCAGGCAGGTCACGATCGCCCCGGAGCTGATCCCGCCGGGCTCGGCCCCCATCCTGGCCGCGCCGACCCCGGACATGAGCGCGGTCGGCACCGAGGCGCCCACGACCACGCCCGCGCCGAAGGACCCCACCGAACTGCCGCCGGGCACCACGCTCACCCCGGGCGCCACGCCCGAGCAGACCATGATCCACATCCCCGGCCTGCCGCCCATCCCCTGCGGCATCTTCTGCCCGCCGCCCGCACCGGCCGACCCCTGCGTGGAAGCGGCGGTTCCGGCGCCGATGCCCGACCCCGTCGTACCCGCGCGACCGCTCTCGCCCGGCCGCGAATTCGGCGCCCAGCAGTCGGCGCCCGCCGAGCAGGCCGGTCAGCCCGATCCCGCATGCCGGCAGCCGCAGGTGCAGCCCGCCGCACCGGAGTCCGCCGCACCCCAGCAGGCGGCACCCCAGCAGGCGGCACCGGCCGCACCGGCCGAGCCCACGCCCGCGCCGGAATCGACGACGCCCCCCGAACCACAGCCCACGCCGGTCGCGCCCACACCGCCCCCCGCGCCCGCCATCACGCTGCCGTTCGGCATCACCATTCCGCTGCCGCCCGCGCCCGCACCGGTTCCGCCGCAGGGCTGAGCACGCCGCAGGGGCTGTGTACGCCGCAGAAGCTGAGTACGCCGCAGATCCGAGCACTTCCGCAGGGCTCAGCACGCCGCAGGGCCGAGTACACAGCCGGACCTCACCCCGCCGCTACGACCGGGCCGACCGCCCCACTTACGGTCGGCTCCGATCGCGACTCCCTACCCGCGCGGCAGAAGATGTGCGGTACAGCGACTCTCGGCACACGCGACACCAGGACACCGCGCGAGGGCGGCCCTGCTCCGAAGGCCGGACGGAGCACCTGATTCCTCGGCGGCGCCGAATCCGACCGGACGGAACCCACCGCACGGGATGAATTCGCGCGAATAACCGGTTTCATGCTTGTTACACATCACGAAGGGGTAACGAAAAGATCTCGGATGCTGTAACCTCTCTCTCGTCTACACAGGAGCCCGGTGCCATCAGCGGGTGAAACTTCGTTATCGCGTTGTGCCGCACCGGATTCCTCGGCTGGTCGTTCGAGGAGGGTCACCACACCGTGGGGCGTCATCGTAAGCAGTCCCCCGCGCCGGTCCGGCGCGGTTCCGTTCTCGCACTCACCGGATTGGTACCGGCCGGGCTGGTCACCTGCGCGGCCACCTCGGGGCTCGACGGCGACGCCGGCATCCTGCCGGTGGCCGACGGCAGCGCCGGGCCGGGCACGGAGGCCTTCGGCGCCGCGGCACTCGATGTGGACGAACAACTCACCCACGCGCTGGCCGCCCAGCACACCAAGCCCAAGCCGCAGGTGAAAAGCGTTGCGCTGTCCGGTGATCGGGTGGCCGCCGATCTGCCGAAGGGCACGCTCGGCATGCCCGGCATCTCCGAGGCCGCCTACCGGGCCGCCGAACAGACCCTGGCCGCCGAGGACCCGCAGTGCCACATGCCGTGGACGATGCTGGCCGGCATCGGCCGGGTGGAGTCGACGCACGCGTTCGGCGGCAAGGCCGACGCCGAGGGCAATCCGCTGAAGCCGGTCTACGGGCCGGTGCTCGACGGCTCGCTGGCGGGCAACGCCGTGATCTACGACAGCGACAACGGCAATCTCGACGGGCTGTCCGGCTACGACCGCGCGGTCGGGCCCATGCAGTTCCTTCCCGAGACCTGGAAGCGCTACGCCGCCGACGGCAACGACGACGGCATCGCCGACCCGCAGAACCTCTACGACGCGGCGCTGACCACCGGAAAGTACCTCTGCGACGGCGGCCTGGACATGCGTGATCTGTCCCAGCAGAGCCGCGCGATCCTGCGTTACAACAACTCGATGGCCTACGTCGCGAATGTCATGGCGTGGGAGAACGCCTACGCCAACGAGGTCGCGCCCCAGCCCGCGCAGCTGCCGCGAATCTAGAACGCCTAAAATTCCGGGCATGCCACAGCTGACGGAATCGGACGTACGGGGCGCGCTCGCCAAGGTCGACGACCCGGAGATCCGCAAGCCGATCACCGAACTCGGCATGGTGAAGAACATCGCCATCGACGACGCGGGCAATGTCCACATCGAGGTCTACCTGACCACGTCGGGCTGCCCGCTGCGGACGGAGATCATCGAGCGGGTGACCAAGGCGGTGGCCGACGTTCCCGGAGCCGGTGCGGTCACCGTCGAGCTCGATGTGATGAACGACGAGCAGCGCACCGAGTTGCGCAAGCAGTTGCGCGGCGATTCCGCCGACCCGGTGATTCCCTTCGCCCAGCCCAATTCGCTGACGCGGGTGTACGCGGTCGCTTCGGGCAAGGGCGGTGTCGGCAAGTCCAGCGTCACCGTCAACCTGGCCGCGGCGATGGCCCAGCGCGGGCTCTCGGTCGGCGTGCTCGACGCCGACATCTACGGCCACTCGGTGCCGCGCATGCTCGGCACCGACGCCCGCCCCACCCAGGTGGAGCGGATGATCATGCCGCCGATCGCCCACGACGTGAAGGTCATCTCGATCGCGATGTTCACCCAGGGCAATACGCCGGTGGTGTGGCGCGGTCCGATGCTGCACCGAGCGCTGCAGCAGTTCCTGGCCGACGTGTTCTGGGGCGATCTGGACGTGCTGTTGCTCGATCTGCCGCCGGGCACCGGCGATGTCGCGATCTCCATCGCGCAGCTGATCCCGAACGCGGAGATCCTGGTGGTCACCACCCCACAGGCCGCCGCGGCCGAGGTCGCCGAGCGCGCGGGGTCGATCGCCCTGCAGACCCGTCAGCGCATCGCGGGCGTCGTGGAGAACATGTCCTGGCTCGACCTGCCCGACGGCAGCCGCATGGAGCTCTACGGCTCCGGCGGCGGCCAGACCGTGGCCGACAGCCTGACCCGCGCGGTCGGCGCGACTGTCCCGCTGCTCGGTCAGATCCCGCTCGAGCAGGCGCTGCGCGAATCGGGCGACGAGGGCACCCCGATCGTGCTGCGCGACCCGGACAGCCCGGCCGCCAAGGCGCTGCGCGAGGTCGCCGAAAAGCTGGCCGTACGCAGGCGCGGGTTGGCGGGCATGTCGTTGGGTATCGACACCACCAGGCACCTGTAAGGCCGCCGTGCTGACATTGCTGGGGTACGTGCTGATCGTCGGCGTGGTCGCCGGCGTGCTGTTCCTGCTGGCGAGTGTGGTCTTCGGACGCGGCGAGGAGCTGGGCCCGCTGCCGGAGGGGACCACCGCGACGGTGCTTCCCGCCGAGTCCATCACCGGCGCCGACGTGCGGGCCCTGCGTTTCCAGCAGGTCGTGCGCGGTTACAAGGCCGGTGAGGTCGATTGGGCGCTCGCCCGGCTGGCCGCGCGTATCGACGAGTTGCAGGCCGAACTCGCGCAGGCGCGGGCCGCGACCGCCCCCGCCTCGCCGACGCAGCGGACCGCCGTTCCGCCGGAAGACACCCCCACCGAGGTGCCCCGGCCCCGAACCGTCGAGACCACCGGCCCTCGGCCCGCCGACCCCACCGCGAGCCCCGCGGACCGGGCCCGGACCGACCCGCCCGTGTCCAACGGCAGGACCCAGCCGTGACCGCTCCCGTCGACGGCGACGGCCACCACCGCTGTTCCTGGGCACGATTCACCCAGGATTCCCCGTCGGCTCGGCTCTACCGCGAGTACCACGACTTCGAGTGGGGCGTGCCGCTGCGGGGCGCGGACGCGATGTTCGAACGGGTCTGTCTGGAGGCCTTCCAGTCCGGACTGTCCTGGATCACCATCCTGCGCAAGCGGGAAAGCTTCCGCCGCGCCTTCGACGGGTTCCGCATCGAACGGGTCGCCGCGTTCGGCGCCGCGGATGTCGAGCGGTTGCTGGCCGATTCCGGCATCGTGCGCAATCGCGCGAAAATCGAGGCGGCCATCGGCAATGCGCGGGTCGCCGCGGAGCTCGACACCGCCCTCGACGAACTGGTGTGGTCCTTCGCGCCGCCTGCGCGCCCGCGTCCGCGAGACGGCGCGGAAATCCCCGCGACCAGCGCCGAATCCGTGGCTCTGGCAAAAGAATTGAAGCGGCGCGGATTCCGTTTCGTCGGACCGACCACCGCGTACGCGCTGATGCAGGCCACCGGAATGGTCGACGATCATCTGGCCGATTGCTGGGTCGGCGGCGAGGCGCACCGTGCCGCCGCCGCGATCACATTTCGAACTCAGGTATCCACCATGATCGGCGATAGGGAAGAATAGGTTCGGTGTAGCTCGCCGAATACCGGCGAGCTACCTGGTTGGTGACAACTGTAGTTCCAAGAAAGTGCGCAGAATACCGCGCAGATCTGGAGGGAGCAGAGGATGGCGGCCATGAAGCCCCGCACCGGGGACGGTCCCCTCGAGGCAACCAAAGAAGGGCGTGGAATCGTGATGCGGGTTCCACTCGAGGGTGGCGGGCGGCTGGTCGTAGAGCTCACGCCGGATGAGGCCGCTGCGCTCGGTGACGAACTGAAGAGTGTCACCAGCTAGGAGATCGGCGCTGGCCGAGGTCGCCGATCTGCTGGCCTGTCCGGAATGTGGGCAGGCCATGCGGACCGAGCCCGACGGTCCCGATACGCCACGGGCACTGCACTGCGTCCGTGGGCACAGTTTCGACATCGCCCGTCAGGGATACGTCGGTCTGCTGACCGGTGCCTCCACCAAGATGACGGGCGACACCGCGGACATGCTCGACGCCCGCGCCGCCTTCCAGCGTGGCGGCGGCTTCGCACCCATCGCGGACGCGGTGGCCGAGGCCCTCGTCGCGGGCGGATCGGCGTCGCAGGCGCTGCTCGAGGTGGGTGCGGGTACCGGTTACTACCTCGCCCGCGCCCTCGACGCCCGCCCCGAAGCCAGGGGCATCGCGCTGGACGTGGCCAAACCCGCCGCCCGGCGGTGCGCGCGAGCGCATCCACGGGCCGCCGCCGTGCTCGCCGACGCCTGGCGTGGTCTGCCCGTACGTGAGGGCGTGCTCGGTCATGTGCTGACGGTGTTCGCTCCGCGCAACCCTGCCGAGGCGGCCCGGGTACTCGCGCGGGAGGGACGCTACATCGTGGTCACCCCCACGGCCTCGCACCTGAGCGAGCTCGTCGGTCCGCTGGGCATGGTGCGCGTCGACCCGGACAAGGACCGCCGCGTCGCCGAGGCGATGGCCGGTCATCTCGAACAGATCGATCGCAAGATCGTGCAATATCCGATGGAACTCACCCGCGACCAGGCCGCCCACGTGGTCGGCATGGGGCCATCGGCCCACCATCTCACGGGGCCCGCCGACACCCGCTTGGCCGCGTTACCCGAACGTATCGAGGTCACCGCCTCGGTCGCCGTGTCGGTGTACCGCCCCTCCTGAGCAGCCCGCCCCGATCGAGGGAGAGTCGCTCCGGTTCCAGTGGCGACATCTGTGGCCGAGTCCGGGCGCGGCCGTGCGAAGCCGGGCTCACAGCTCGCGAAGCCTGGCTCAGAGCTTGCGGACGTGGTCGTAGACCTCCACGGTGCGCGCCGCGATGCGCGTCCAGTCGAAATCGGCG
This sequence comes from Nocardia higoensis, assembly GCF_015477835.1. Taxonomy (NCBI): domain Bacteria; kingdom Bacillati; phylum Actinomycetota; class Actinomycetes; order Mycobacteriales; family Nocardiaceae; genus Nocardia; species Nocardia higoensis. Next base: position 2,702,301 of record NZ_JADLQN010000001.1, read on the forward strand.
ATGGCACGGGCCCGTCCGGCCTCGCCGTACCGCGCGGCCAGCGCCGGATCGGTGGCGACCGCGTTGACCGCTTCCGCGAGCTGTCGTTCGTAGTCCAGCGCGGTCAGCGGGTCGTAGTGCACCAGGCGGCCGGTCACGCCGCCGTCGACGACCTCGGGGATGCCGCCCACATCGGAGGCGACCACCGCGGTCGCGCACGCCATCGCCTCCAGGTTCACGATGCCGAGCGGCTCGTACACCGAGGGGCAGACGAAGACCGCGGCGGCGGCCAGGATCTGGCGGATCTGCTCGGTCGGCAGCATCTCCCGCACCCAGAAGACGTGGTCGCGCCCTTCCCGCAACCGAGCCACCGCCGCGGCGGTCTCGGCGGCCAACTCCGGGGTGTCCGGGGCGCCCGCGCACAGCACCAGCTGGATGTGGGGGTCGAAATCCCTGGCCGCCGCCAGCAGGTGGCCCACGCCCTTCTGCCGGGTGATGCGGCCGACGAAGGCCACGATCGGCAGATCGGGCCGCACGCCCAACTGCTCCAGGATCGGCCGCTCACCAGCGGGCGGGGCGCCCGGATGCCACAGCGTGGGGTCGATGCCGTTGTGCACCACGTGCACCCGGTCGGCATCGATGGCGGGATAGGCGTCGAGCACGTCGTGGCGCATGCCCTCGCTCACCGCGATGACGGCGTCGGCGTGCTCCATCGCATTGCGCTCCGACCACGACGAGATCCGGTATCCGCCGCCGAGCTGCTCGGCCTTCCACGGCCTGCGCGGCTCCAGCGAATGCGCGGTGAGCACGTGCGGGACGCCGTAGAGCGTGGCGGCCAGATGCCCGGCCAGACCGGTGTACCAGGTGTGCGAGTGCACCACGTCGACCGCACCGGCGGCATCGGCCATGCGAAGTTGCGCGGAGAGCATCCGTACCGCCGCGTTCGCGCCGTCCAGCGCCGGGTCGGGGTCGTGCACGATCGCGTCCGCGCGCGGCGCGCCCATGCAGTGCACGTCGACGTCGGTCAGGTTCCGCAGGCGCGCGGTCAATTCCGTGACGTGGACTCCGGCCCCGCCGTAGACCTCCGGCGGATACTCGCGGGTCAGCATGGCGACGCGCAATCGATGTCCCGCATCGCCCGCCACGCCGGAGCCCACCGGCGAGTGCCCGTCGTCCGTGCCTGAACTCACCGGTCCAAAGTAGACGCTCACCCCACGGCGGGCCACTCGCAGCCCGACGACACTGTAGTTTGGGCAGGGTGAGGAGCCAGCCGCACGTACTAGGGATCGTGCTCGCCGGTGGCGAGGGCAAACGCCTGTTTCCGCTCACCGCTGACAGGGCGAAGCCGGCAGTCCCCTTCGGCGGTGCGTATCGACTGATCGATTTCGTACTCAGCAATCTCGTCAACGCGGGATATCTGCGACTGTGTGTACTCACCCAGTACAAATCACACTCGCTGGACCGCCATATCTCCCAGACCTGGCGTCTTTCCGGGTTCGCCGGTGAATACATCACGCCGGTGCCTGCCCAGCAGCGGCTCGGCCCCCGCTGGTACACCGGCAGCGCCGACGCGATCATGCAGTCGTTGAATCTCATCTACGACGAAGACCCCGACTACATCGTGGTTTTCGGCGCCGATCACGTGTACCGGATGGACCCCGAGCAGATGGTCCAGCACCACATCGATTCCGGCCTCGGAGTGACCGTCGCCGGTATCCGGGTGCCGCGCAGCGAGGCCGGCGCGTTCGGATGCATCGATTCCGACGAGTCCGGGCGCATCACCCAATTCCTGGAGAAGCCCGCGCACCCGCCGGGTACCCCCGACGATCCGAATGTGACGTTCGCCTCGATGGGCAACTACGTCTTCACCACGAAGGTGCTGGTGGATTCGATCCGCGCCGACGCGGAGAACTCCGACTCCGATCACGACATGGGCGGAGACATCATTCCCTCGTTGGTGGCCGCGGGCGAGGCGGGCGTCTACGACTTCGCCGACAACCAGGTGCCCGGCGCCACCGAACGCGACCACGGCTACTGGCGCGATGTCGGCACCATCGACGCCTTCTACGACGCGCACATGGACCTGGTCTCGGTGCACCCGGTGTTCAACCTCTACAACAAGCACTGGCCGATCCGCGGCGCCGCGGAGAACCTGCCGCCCGCCAAATTCGCCCGAGGGGGCCTGGCCGAGGAGTCCATCGTCGGCGCGGGCAGCATCCTGTCGGCGGCGACGGTGCGCAGTTCGGTGCTCAGCTCCAATGTCGTCGTGGACGACGGCGCGACCGTCGAGGGCAGCGTGCTGATGCCCGGCGTGCGGATCGGGCGCGGTGCCGTGGTGCGCCGGGCCATCCTGGACAAGAACGTGGTGGTCGGCGAGGGCGAGATCCTGGGCGTCGATCTCGAGCGCGACCGGGAGCGGTTCGCGGTCAGCAACGGCGGCGTGGTCACCGTCGGCAAAGGTGTGTGGGTCTAGAGACCGTGCCGGTCGGTCCGGGCGATGTGCCGCTCCGGGACGGTCACTGCGTCCGCGGCTTCAGGCAGAACGGCTCGCAGGGACCGGGCGAAGGCTGCGGGGTCGAGGTCCGCGTGGTCGGGTTGTCGGTCTCGCCCGTGCCGAAATCGGCCGTGTTCACCAGTACGGCCAGTCCGATCGCGGCGAGCAGCAGCAGTCCGAACACCACTGTCGCGCCGCCCCATTCGATCCGGTTGCGGTCGTCGTTGTTGTCGAGCAGGAACACCTCGGGTCCCCTCCTGCCCCACCCTCGGTGTGGCGCAACGACGGTTCGACACGGGTGGGGGTGACGAGCGTGCGTGGACGGATCAGCATCGGGACGCGCACAGCAACCCGTCGCCCACCGGAATGAGCACGCTGGTGAGTTCCGGGTCCTCGGCGACCGCGCGGGTGGCCGCGCGCACCGCGTGGGTCACCGCGTCGCGCTGATCGGGGTCGGGCACCCGCCCGGCGAGCAGCGCGTTGTGCAGGATGATCACGCCGCCCGGCCGCAGCAGCCGCACGCCCTGCGCGATGTACTCGGGGTGCTCCAACGGCGCGGCATCGACGAAGACCATGTCGTAGGCGCCGTCGGCCAGGCGGGGCAGCACGTCGAGCGCGCGGCCGTTGATCAGCCGGGTGCGCGCGGGCAGGATGTCGGCGGAGCGGAAGGCTTCCTTGGCCGCCCGCTGGTGCTCCGGCTCGGAATCGATGGTGGTGAGCGTGCCGTCCTCGCGCATGCCGTCCAGCAACCACAGCCCGCTGATGCCGGCGCCGGTGCCCACCTCGACGACCGCCCTCGCACCGAGGACCTGGGCCATCACGCTGAGCAGTGCGCCGACCGAGGCGGGCACCGGGGCGGCCCCCAGCTCCACGGCACGTTCGCGCGCGCTGACGAGGATCTCGTCCTCCACGACGGATTCCTCCACGTAGGCGAGATTGCGCTCCAGGTTCGATGCCACGGGTATGAGGCTAATGGGGCACCCCCGCTATCGGCGCTGCGACAACAGCAAACGAGGGCCACCGTTTTCTCAGCAGGTCCTCAGTATCTCCATATCCAGGGCATATCGGGACAGGAAAGAGTAGGCCCAGGCAAGACCAGTAGAGCGTGGCAGCCGCGGAACAACCACCCGGCGGCGGGAACAACGAGACACCTTCGCCTCGTTGTACCGGATACGCGACGGTTCGAGACCCGGACCGCAGCGGGTACCGCGCGTTTACGGTCCCGAGTAGGAGGTAGCCCCATCCACATGGTCAAGGGTTCGTTCGCGACACTTCCGGGGCAGACGGCGGCACAGGCTCGACGAGCCGACGCCGCTGCGCCCACCGTTCCCGTCGGCTACACCGTACCGCCCGAACCGGCCGGTGCCGAACTCGCATCCGATGCGCTGCCGGTCGTCGGGCAGTCCTTGGCGGAGATGTCCGAAGAGGAGCTTTCCGGTACCGCGGCCTTCGACGCGACCGGCGATCGGTCGGTCATGCCGTCCTGGGACGAACTGGTCCGTGAGCATGCCGACCGCGTCTACCGGCTGGCCTATCGCCTCTCCGGCAACGCGCAGGACGCCGAGGACCTCACCCAGGAGACCTTCATCCGGGTGTTCCGTTCCCTGTCGAACTATCAGCCGGGCACCTTCGAGGGCTGGCTGCACCGCATCACCACCAACCTGTTCCTCGACATGGTCCGCAGGCGCAACCGCATCAGGATGGAAGCGCTCCCCGAGGACTACGACCGGGTGCCCGCCGAGGGGCCCGGGCCCGAGCAGGTCTATCACGACGCCCGGCTCGACCCCGACCTGCAGGTCGCCCTGGACGCGCTGGCCCCGGAGTTCCGCGCCGCCGTCGTGCTCTGCGACATCGAGGGCCTGTCCTACGAGGAGATCGGCGCCACCCTCGGCGTCAAGCTCGGTACCGTCCGCAGCCGGATCCATCGCGGCCGTCAGGCACTGCGCGAGCACCTTGCGCATAATGGATCGCAGCAGCGCTACAACGCTGATGTGAAAGTCGGGTGATCGACCACCCCCGGGTCGGCGACCCGGTCGAGTGGAATGACGGTCGGAAGGTGAGCTCCGTGATGAGTGGCGAGTCCAGCACGCCCGGCAACGCGCACGCTTCGAGCCGACCACCTCGGAGCCATGCGCCTCAGGGCCGGGCACAGCGGTTCGCGCCCACCGAGCATCTGGCCAGCGAGGCCGTCGTCGCCTACGTCGACGGCGAGCTGCGCATGAACGCCTACCTGCGCGCGGCCCAGCATCTGGCCCAGTGCCCGGAATGCGTCGCCGAGGTCGAGGCGCAGCAGCAGGCGCGCATCGCCCTGCGCCAGTCCGGTCCGATCGCGATACCGCGCGGCCTGCACGACAGCCTCGCGCGCATCCCGCTGGCCGAGCTGCCCAGCGCCGACCGCGCATCCGACGCGAGCGCCTCCGGGCGCGGAAACGCCCGCAACGAGGCGGTTCTCGGTTTCCTGCCGGATTCGTTCACCGCGACCCGGTGGGCAGCCTGGTGGCGCAAGTAGAGTTTGGCGCGTGACCACCGAATCGCAGAACAACTCCACGGTGCCGGAGCCGCGACCCGCCGCGAACGACACGTCCGATTCGGCGTCCGACCGGGGGAATATGCGACCGTCGGACGCGCCCGTACTCGGGCCGCGCCCGGTCTATCGCCCCCATGTGGACTCCCATACCTCGCACGCTTTCCGCAGGCCGAACGGCGAGCGCGGTTCGTTCGCCGAGCGTGCGTCCGGCGCGGCGGCCACCGCCCCCGCCGCGGCGCAGCTGCCGCACAACCGCCCGCCGGACGCGGTGCTGGCCGAGGCGTTCGGCCGGCCCGAGGGCTCCGACGAACTGCTGCAGCGCGACCCGGACGCCGTCGGCGCCGCCGAAGCTCCCGCGGGCCCGGTCGATCCGTGGCGCGACCCGGAATCCGGCGCTCGGCTCGGCGCACCCGCGGTCGCCACCCCGCGCCCGGAACCGCTGCCGCTCGCACGCAAGCTCAGCGCCAGGGAAGTACTCTTCGGCTCCCACGTCGCGCCCAAGGCCCTGGCCCTGCTCGCCGCGCTCGCGCTCGCCATCGGCGTGGTCGGCGGCCTGGTCGGCCGGCTGACCGCCGAAACCAGCACCAACCTGACCTCCCGCAAGGTGACCCTGGAGCAGAGCGAGGGCATCGAGGGCCCCAGCGGACAGATCGCCCAGGTCGCCAACGCGGTCCTGCCCTCGGTGGTCTCCATCCGCACCACCGTCGGCGACAGCGGCTCGACCGGTTCGGGCGTTGTGCTCGACGGTGCGGGCTACATCGTCACCAACAACCACGTGATCTCGATGGCCGCGCAGGACACCAGCGACCGGGCGAGCATCCAGGTGACCTTCGCCGACGGCAGCCGGGTGCCCGCCGAGATCGTCGGTCGCGACCCCAAGACCGACCTGGCCGTGCTCCGGGTGGACGTGAAGAACCTGACCGTCGCCGAACTCGGTAAGTCCGAGGACGTGCAGGTCGGCGAGGACGTGCTCGCCATCGGCTCCCCGCTCGGGCTGAGCAAGACCGTCACCTCCGGCATCGTCAGCGCGCTGCACCGCCCGGTGAAACTCTCCGGCGAGGGCAGCGACACCAACGCGGTGATCGACGCGGTGCAGACCGACGCCTCGATCAACCCGGGCAATTCCGGCGGCGCGCTGGTGAACATGGCCGGGCAGGTCATCGGCATCAATTCCGCCATCCGCAGCGAGACCGGCGGCTCGGTGGGCCTGGGCTTCGCCATCCCGGTCGACACCATGACCGAGGTCGCACAGACCTTGATCCGCGACGGCGTCATGCACCACCCGAAGATCGGCGTCTCCGCACGCACCCAGACCGTGGCCAACGAGGTCATGAGCGGCGCGGCGGTTGCCGATGTGGAAGACGGCGGCCCGGCCGCCAGGGCCGGCATCGTGGAGGGCGACGTGATCGTCAAGGTCGGCGACCGGGAGGTCACCGGACCCGAGGAGCTGACGGTGGCGGTGCAGTCCCGCGACATCGGCGAAACGGTGACGGTCCGGTTGATTCGCGACGGCAGGCAGGTGGACGTTCCTGTGACGTTGGAATCCGACTGACCGATCCGGTGTAAGCCCAGGTAGCCTTGATTCGTGTTCAGCAATATCGGCTGGGGCGAGATGATGATCCTGCTCGTCGCCGCCCTCGTGATCCTCGGGCCGGAGCGGCTGCCCGGCGCCGTGCGCTGGACCACGAACTCCCTACGACAGATCCGCGACTACGCCAGCGGCGCGACAGCGCAGCTGAAGGAGGAACTCGGTCCGGAGTTCGACGACCTGCGCAAGCCGCTGGCCGATCTGAACGAGCTGCGCGGGATGACTCCGCGTTCGCTGGTCACCAAGCATCTGCTCAACGGCGACGACTCGGTACTGCGCGACCTGGAGAAGTCGGTGCCGACCAAGGACGAGTTGTACGGCGGTGGTTCGCCCGGCGGTTCCTACGGGACATTCGGCTCGAAACCGAACCTCAGCAAGCCGTCGCTGGAAAAACCCTTGGCCCGCAACGAACATCCCCCGATCGACCCTGACGCCACCTGAGTCACACCACGCGGCGTGTCCCGCGCGAAACGCCGGAAATTACCAAACCGACTGGGCTGTAGGGAAGTACAGTCGTCAAGCCGGGTATACACGGACGGCTGTCGAGCTGTCTAAACTTCGGACATGTCGGCCGATGACGTGGCGCGGGTCTTCGCGATAGAGGACAAAGTCGAAAGACTCAAGGCCGCGACCGAAGGGGTGGCGGCTGCGCAGCAGACGATCAACGAACTCACCAGAATTCGTCGCGCAGTGATCCGGGAATTGCACGAAGAGGGGTGGACGTTCGCCAGAATCGGTGCGGCCGCGGGGCTTTCCCGCGCCCGCATCCATCAGGTGAGCAGCCAGGGCCCCGCTCCGGAAGGATTGTTCTTCGGGCACAGCGCGATCACCGTGCTCACACCGGAAGTACGCGCGGGCAGACTGCTCGGCGCGCCCGATCCGAGCGCGGCGACCAAACTCGTCGACCTGTTGCGCGACTTGGGCTTTCCGGCCACGGTGGAGTACTTCGCGCCGGGCCGCCCGGTGGATCTCAACCGCGACGGACTGATCGTGCTCGGCGGCCCGGAACTCTCGCCCAGCCTGCGCCAGCTCGCCGCCGCCGATCCCCGGCTGCGCCGCACCGTCGTCCGCCCGGGCGATGCACGCCGTGGCATCGAGGACCGCGCCGCCCGCCGGGTCTACCGGCCCGCCGGTCCCGAGCCACACGACATCGCCTACCTGGCCCGGCTGCCCCGCCCCGACGGACGCGGCAGCTGCCTGCTCATCGACGGCCTGCATCCGCCGGGCTCGCTCGGCGCGGTACGCCTGCTGGCCACTCGGCTCGCCGGGCTGCACGAGCGCGCCGAGCACCACCTGTTCTCGGTACTCATCGCGGTGCGCTACGACCGGTCCACCGGCGAACCGCTGGACGCCGACCTGCTCACCCCGGTGTATCTGCACCAGGGCGACCCGCGCACCAATGGGCGCGTGCGCCGCTGATACGCACGGGTCGCCACCGGACGCGGCGCACAATCCGCGCGGTACGGAGGTCAGGCCGCGACGCGCGAGGGGCGCAGTGTGTTCATCGGCGGCCGGTCGGCCAGCGAGACCTCGGTGTGGTGTGCGGTGAATTCGTCGTCGATCACCGGGAACTGGGTCAGTGCCGCGCCGGAGTCGGCGACCCCACTACGTCCGAGCACCGTGCCCAGGATCTGACGGCTCATCACACCGAGTTCGGACAGCGGGCGGTTGCGATGGGTGCGCACCCCCAGGTTGACCTGGCCGATGGCCGACAGGCCGAGCTGGTCGTAGGTGTCGAGCAGCAGCCCGATCTCCACGCCGTAGCCGGGGGCGAACGGCACCGAGGTGAGCAGTTCCCTGGTGCCCGCGTACTCGCCGCCGAGCGGCTGGAGCACCGCGGAGAGCTCGGGGCGCAGCGCGGCCAGCAGCGGGCGCGCCACCAGTTCGGTGACCCGGCCGCCACCGTGTGCGTCCACCGCGCCGCCCTGGCGGAGCGGACGACGGTAGTAGGCCTTCACCAGGTGCATGTTCTCCACGCACAGCAGCGGCCCGAGCAGTTTCGGCACGAAGGCCGGGTCGGGATCGATGAGGTCGGAGTCGACGAAGGCGATCAGCTCGCCCGAGGTCGCGGCCAGCGAGCGCCACAGCACTTCGCCTTTGCCCGGCACCGGCTCGAGTTCGGGCACGGCTTCTTCCCGGGAGACGACCTCCGCACCGGCCGCGCGGGCCCGGGCCGCGGTGGCATCGGTGGAACCGGAGTCGAGCACCACCAGTTCGTCGACCAGGCTGCCCAGCAGCGGACGGATACTGGCCACCACGTCGGCGACGGTGTTCTCTTCGTTCAACGCGGGCAGCACGACCGAGACGGTGCGTCCCTGTTTGGCCTCGACGAGTTCGTCGACCGTCCATGCCGGGGTGTCCCAGGTGTTCGTGCGTGCCCAACCGGACTGACGATGTTGGTTTTTCATACCAGACCTCGCAAGGTTCGTGCGGGGGGCCGGAAGCCCTGGATCGCGGCGATCATGTCCACCACGCGCCGGGTGTGCGCCACTTCGTGGACACGGAAGACGCGGGCCCCCGCCGCGGCAGACCACGCCGTCGCCGCCAAGGTGCCCTCCAGTCGTTCGGAGAGACCCACACCAAGAGTCTCCCCGATGAAATCCTTGTTACTCAGTGCCATCAGCACCGGCCATCCGCTTTTTACGAGAACGTCCACTCCTCGCAACAATTCGAGCCCGTGATAGGTGTTCTTGCCGAAATCATGGGTCGGATCGATGAGGATCGAGTCCCTGCGCACCCCGGCGTCGGCGGCCCGCTCGGCGGCGCGCACCACAGTGTCGGTGACCTCGGCCACCACATCGGCGTAGCGCACGCGGTGCGGCCTGGTGCGCGGGATCGCGCCGCCGGTGTGGCTGCACACGATGCCCGCCCCGAGATCGGCGGCCACTCGGACCAGATCCGGGTCCGCGCCCGCCCAGGTGTCGTTGATCAGGTCCGCGCCCGCGGCCACCGCGTCGCGCGCCACCTGCGAGCGCCAGGTGTCGACGCTGATGAGTAGTTCGGGGTAGGCGGCGCGGATGGCGGCCACGAAGGGCACCACCCGGCGGGTCTCCTCCTCGGCGTCGACCACCTCACCCGGCCCGGCCTTCACCCCGCCGATGTCGACCAGATCGGCGCCGTCGGCGACGGCGCGGTGGACCGCCGCCATCGCGGCCTCGTCGGTGAAGGTGGCGCCGCGGTCGTAGAACGAGTCCGGGGTGCGGTTCACGATCGCCATCACCAGCGCCCGGTCCGTCGCGACCGGCTTGCCGCAGAGGGTGGGCCGCCACGCCGCCGGAGGCGAGGACACAGCAGGCGAGGACACAGCAGGCGAGGACTCAGCGGGCGACGACACAGCAGTCGACTCCGCGCACGACGACACCGCGGACTCCATCTCCGCGGACTGCGGTGCTGTACGTCGGGGCACCGCAGAAGGGCTGAACATGACTCGACTGTACCGACCACGGTCACGACCGTCGGGGCTCAGCTGGGCAGCGGACCGCCCGGCTCGGGCCGCAGCGCGACGAAGGCGGTGCTCAGCTCGGTGGCGACGGTCAGGCGGGCGCGGGCCCGTGTGGAGATGACGCCGTCCCCCAGTCCGTCGATCCAGTCGAACAGCCCGCGGTAGTAACCGTCGTGGTCGAGCAGCACCACCGGCTTGCCGTGCTCGCCGAGATAACCGCCGGTCCATGCCTCGAAGAACTCCTCGAGGGTGCCGATGCCGCCGGGCAGGGTGAGGAAGGCGTCGGCGCGCTCCTCCATGACCTTCTTGCGCTGGCGCATGGTGTCGGTGACGATCAGCTCGTCGGAGTCGGTATCGGCGACTTCCTTGTGCACCAGATGTTTCGGGATCACCCCGATCGTCCTGGCCCCGCCGGCCCTGGCCGCGGTCGCCACCGCGCCCATCATCGAGACGTGGCCGCCGCCGGAGACCAGTTGCCAGCCGCGCCGGGCGATTTCGGTGCCGACGCGGGCGGCCAGGTTCAGTAGTTCCGGATCGGTGGTGCTCGACGAGCAGTAGACGCAGACCGCGAACCTGTCGCTTCCCTGGTTGTCGTCGCTCACCACAGATCCTCGGTGCCGTAGGTGCTCAGGTCGGCGCGGGAGTCGGCGGCGCGGGCGATGATGTCGACCACCTCGTCCACATGATCGGTGACATACAGCAGGTCGAGATCACCCGGCGAGATCTTGCCGAAGCCCTCCAGCGAACTGCGGATCCAGTCCACCAGGCCGGACCAGTAGGAGCGGCCGAACAGGATGATCGGGAATCGGGTGATCTTGCCGGTCTGGACCAGGGTCAGCGCCTCGAACAGCTCGTCGAGGGTGCCGAAGCCGCCGGGCAGGCAGACGAATGCCTGGGAGTACTTCACGAACATCGTCTTGCGCACGAAGAAGTAGCGGAAGTTGATGCCCAGATCGACCCAGTCGTTGATGCTCTGTTCGAAGGGCAGCTCGATGCCCAGGCCGATCGAATAGCCGCCCGCCTCGCCGGCGCCCCGGTTCGCCGCTTCCATCGCGCCCGGACCGCCGCCGGTGATGACCGCGAAACCGGCGCGTGCCAGCGCCGCGCCGATCGCGTACCCGGCCTCGTACTCCGGGTGGTCGACCGGGGTGCGCGCCGAACCGAACACCGTGACCGCGCGCGGCACCTCGGCGAGCGCGCCGAAACCCTCGACGAATTCGGCCTGGATGCGCAGCACCCGCCAGGGGTCGGTGTGGACCCAGTCGGCATCCCCGCGGCTGTCGAGCAGATTGCGGTCGGCGGTGCGGATGCCGGGCTTGCGGTCGCGCCGGTACATGACCGGTCCCCGGAATCTCGCGGTGGACCTGGCTTGCGCGGCGGTTCGCCGGTCGGCGACCGCCCCTCGGTGATCCGCGAAACCCAAGTCCGCACCTGCCGAATCAGCGCCTCCCGGATCCGTGCTTCCGGCACCACCGCTGCCGGAACGAACTCCGCCGAAGGGGGAATGGCCGGCGGGGTCGGCGTCGCCGGAGGGGGAATGGCTGCCGGAATTCGCCCTGTCCGGGTTTCTGCTCTCGGTGGGATCGGCGGCGTCGGTGGACATGGGTCCACGCTACCGGGCCGGACGCGCCGGAATCCGTCGCCGTGGTGAATGCCCCGGGACGGCACGGCGACGCTCGTCAGGCCGGTGCGACGCCGCCGGTCAGATAGCTGCGCAACATCGCGGTGACCGCGGTGATCTGCGCGGTCGGGACGTGCTCGTCGCGCTTGTGCGCCAGGCTCGGATCGCCGGGGCCGAAGTTCACCGCGGGGATGCCGCGCGCGGCGAAGCGGGACACGTCGGTCCAGCCGTACTTGGCCCGTACTCCGCCGCCGCCGGTCGCGTTCACCGACTCGATCAGCGCCTTCGCGGCGGGAGCGGTGAGGCCGGGCAGCGCGCCCGGGGCGGCGTCGGTGACCTCGAAGCCGATGTCCGAGCCGGCGAAGACCTCACGCACATGCGCGATCGCCTGCTCGACGCTGCGGTCGGGGGCGAAGCGGAAGTTGACCGTCACGCCGGCCGCGTCGGGGATCACGTTGCCCGCCACTCCACCGTCGATCGCGACCGCCGACAGTCCCTCCCGGTAGACGCAACCGTCGATGTCGACGTCGCGCGGGGTGTAGCTCTCCAGCCGGGCGAGCACCGGCGCCAGGCGATGGATGGCGTTGTCGCCCATCCACGCCCGCGCCGAATGCGCTCGCACGCCGGTGGTGCTCAGCCGCACTCGCAGCGTGCCCTGGCAGCCCGCCTCGATCCAGCCGCCGGAGGGTTCGCCGAGCACGGCCAGGTCACCGTCGAGCCAGTCCGGAAGATCGCGTTCGATGTGGCCGAGGCCGTTGTACTCGGCGGCGATCTCCTCACCGTCGTAGAAGATCAGGGTCAGGTCGTGCACCGGGTCGGCGACGGTGGCGGCCAGATGCAGGAACACCGCGTCGCCGGACTTCATGTCGACCGTGCCGCAGCCGTGCAGCAGTCGCTCGCCGTCGGGGCCTACGCCGAAGCGGCTGGGGACGTTGTCCGCGATCGGCACGGTGTCCAGGTGGCCGGCCAGGATCACCCGGGTGGGCAGGCCGCGGTCGGTGCGCGCCAGCACCACGTTGCCGTGGCGCAGCACCTCGAATCCGGTGGTCTGCTCGCGCAGCGCACGCTCCACGACGTCGGCGATCGCGCGCTCGCCGAGGGAGACACTGGGGATATCGACCAGCGCGGCGGTCAGGGCGATCGGATCGGCGGACAGGTCGATGCTCACCGGGTCAGCCTACGACCTCCTCGCCGGGCCGGAGGTAGCTCACCACCCGCGCCGCGGGAGTGGGTAACCTCTGACGACGTGAGCATTCAGGGAGCAACAGCAGTCGGTATCGCCAATGTGACCGCGGACGGCACCGTCCTGGACACCTGGTACCCGAGCCCGGAACTCGGTTCCTTCGAGACCACCGGCACCGAGCGCCTCGACGCGGCCGCCCAGGACGCCGCCGGGTTCGCCGACCTGCTCGGCGTCGACTCCGCCCGCGGTGTCGACGTGATCGCGGTGCGCACCACCATCGCCGACCTGTCTGTCGCCCCGGCCGACGCCCACGACGTCTACCTGCGCCTGCACCTGCTTTCGCACCGCCTGGTCACCCCGCACTCGGTGAACCTGGACGGCCAGTTCGGCCTGCTCAGCAATGTGGTGTGGACCAACCACGGCCCGGCCGCGGTGGAGGGCTTCGAGCAGACCCGCCTGAAACTGCGCGCCCGCGGCCCGGTCACCGTCTACAGCGTCGACAAGTTCCCGCGCATGGTCGACTACGTGGTGCCCTCCGGCGTGCGCATCGGCGACGCCGACCGGGTCCGGCTCGGCGCGCACCTCGCCGCGGGCACCACCGTCATGCACGAGGGGTTCGTCAACTTCAACGCGGGCACCCTGGGCGCCTCCATGGTCGAGGGCCGCATCTCGGCGGGTGTCGTGGTCGGCGACGGCTCCGACATCGGCGGTGGCGCGTCGACCATGGGCACACTCTCCGGCGGCGGCACCACCGTCATCTCGATCGGCGAACGCTCGCTGCTGGGCGCCAACTCCGGCCTGGGCATCCCGCTCGGCAACGACTGTGTGATCGAAGCGGGCCTGTATCTGACCGCGGGCACCAAGGTCACCACATCCGAGGGTCAGGTCGTCAAGGCCGCCGAACTCGCGGGCCGTGACAACCTGCTCTTCCGCCGCAACTCCACCACCGGCGCGGTCGAGGTGGTGCATCGCAAGGGCACCGGGATCGAGCTCAACGAAGATCTGCACGCCCACAACTGATTCCCGTCCCCGGGCCCACCTGCCATGGGTGCGCCCGGGGCCGAATCAGGCCCGGGCGGCCAGGACCTTCTTCTGCACTTTGCCCATGGCGTTGCGTGGCAGCGACGAGACGATCCTGACCTCACGGGGGCGTTTGTGCACCGAGAGCTGTCCGGCCACCAGGTCGATCAGCTCCTGCGGCAGCGCGGCGGTGTCGACGTCGGCGCGCGGGACGACGAACGCGACGATGCGCTGGCCCAGATCGTGGTCGGGCAGCCCGACCACGGCCGCTTCGGCGACGGCGGGATGCCCGAGCAGGACGGTCTCCACTTCGCCCGCGCCGACGCGGAATCCGCCGGACTTGATCAGGTCCACCGATTCGCGTCCCACGATCCGATGGAACCCTCCGGCGTCGACGGCCGCGACGTCGCCGGTCTTGAACCAGCCGTCCTCGGTCCAGCTGTCCGCGGTGGCCTCGGGCCTGTTCAGGTAGCCGGCGAACAGCATCGGGCCGCGGACCTGCAGGCCGCCGATGCTCTGCCCGTCGTGCGGGACCGGAGCGCCGGTCTCGTCGCGCAGCCTGGTCTCGACGCCGCGTACCGGCAGACCGACCCAGCCGGGCCTGCGTTCGCCGTCGGCGCGGGTCGACAGGGTGATCATGGTCTCGCTCATGCCGTAGCGCTCCACCGGAGCGTGCCCGGTGAGTTCACGCAGCCGCTCGAACACCGGCACCGGCAACGGCGAGCTTCCGGAGACCAGCAGCCGCGCCCCGCTCAGTGCCTTCGCGGCGGCCTCGTCCTCGACGATGCGCGACCACACCGTCGGCACCCCGAAGTACAGCGTGCCCTCGGCCGCCGCGTACGCCTGCGGCGTCGGCTTGCCGGTGTGCACCAGCGGGCTGCCGAACCGCAGCGGGCCGAGCACGCCGAGCACCAGGCCGTGTACGTGGAACAACGGAAGGCCGTGTACCAGGGTGTCTTTCGAGGTCCAGTCCCATGCCTCGGCCACCGCGTCCAGACCCGCGGCGATGGCGCCACGGGTGAGCACGACCCCCTTGGGCAGGCCGGTGGTTCCGGAGGTGTAGAGCACGAAAGCCGGTGCCTGCGCGGGCGGTTCGGGATAGGTGTGCCACGAGCGCGCGTGCAGCCGGACCGGGATCACCGGCAGACCGCCGCTCTCCGGTGGCGCGACGCCTTCGGGCGCCTCGCCGAGCCAGGCCCGGGCCCCGGAATCGGCCAGGATGTGGGCGAGTTCGGCGGCGCCGGAATCCGGCGGCACCGGCACCACGGTCACTCCGGCGATCAAGCTGCCCACCACCGCGAGCACCGTGCGCAGGTTCGGCCGGGCCAGGACGGCGACCCGCTCCGCGCGGGCGACGCGCTCGGCCACCGAGGTCGCCGCGCCGAGCAGATCCGAACGCGACAGTGTCGTGCCCTCGATGGTGACCGCGTCGGGGATATCCGCACCCGCCGCGACCGCGGCCGGATTCAGGGAACTGAGCAGCAAGCTGGCACCGGACGGCATGGTCTCGAACCTACTGTGCGGCACGACGGGACCCGGCTACCGCCCCGCGACATCACGCCCCGGCCTCGATCACATGTGACCGTTGACACCTACGAGAGAGAATGAGAACGTCGAGTCACATCCTTCTCAACGCCGAGAACGGGGATCGAAATGGCCAGTCCACTGCGCGCCGCACGCTCGAGCGCGCCCACGTCGGGCAGCGCCGATATCGGCTTCGACATCCGCGACCACGTCGACGCGACGTCCGCGTTCTTCGGGGCCGCCACCAACGTCATCATGCAATTGAGCATGCCGCCGGTCGGTTACGGCGTGGTGGAGAGCAAGGTCGACAGCGGCAACATCATGGTGCACCCGGTCAAGCGCGCCCGTACCACGCTGACCTACCTGGCCGTGGCCATGGTCGGCACCGAGGAAGATCGCCTGGCCTATCGCGCGGCCGTCGACAGCGTGCACCGCGCCGTGCGCTCCGGCCCCGACAGCCCGGTGAAGTACAACGCCTTCGACCGGCGGCTGCAGTTGTGGGTGGCGGCCTGCCTGTACTGGGGCGCGCGCGACCTGCACGAACGCATGCACGGCCCCATGAGCGCCGCCGAGGCCGACGCCTTCTACCGCACTGCCGAGCGGCTGGGCACGACGCTGCAGGTCCATCCCGATCAATGGCCCGCCGACCGCGATGCCTTCGACGCCTACTGGCACGAGCACCTGGCGACGACCCGCATCGACCCGCCGGTGCGCGATTTCTTCTGGGACCTGGTGAATCTGAAGATGTTCCCGCTGCCGGTGCAGCTGGCCCTGGCTCCGCTGCACCGCTGGGTCACCGCGGGCCTGCTGCCCGAGCGGTTGCGCGAGCAGATGGGAATGCGCTGGAGCCCTGCCGACGACCGCAGGCTGGCCGTGCTGCTGAGCACCGTCGGGGCGGTGGAGGACCGGCTGCCGCGGGCGGTCAAGACGCTGCCGATCAGCGCCCTGCTGTGGGATATGCGGCTGCGCAGGCGACTCGGGTTGCCGATGGTCTGAACAGCCGCGCTACTCGCGGGCCTCGGAGGCCGGCACGGATTCGCGTTGCGGCGTGACCGGGACGCGGAAAGACACCACCACGTGATCACGGGCGAACGCGCGCGCCAACTCGTCGTCGCCGACCGGGATGACCGTCTGCGGGGTCAGCGCCATGGACACCGCCGTGCGGGCGATCATCTCCGCCAGCGGCTCGGGATCGTATTCGGGCAGCTTGCCCTCGGACTGCAGCCGCCGGATGAACTCGGAGAGATAGTCGCGGCCGAGCTCGATGATCGGCGCGCCGCGCGTGGTGAGGAAGGGCAGCACCAGTTCCGGCTCGGTGGCCAGCAAGCGGTGGATCAGCTGGTTTTCCCGCAGTCCGTTGATGAAGGCCACGAACAGCTCGACGATCTGGTCTTCGGCGCCCGCGTCGCGATCGACCTGCCGCGCCAGCACCTCATCGACGCTGTTGACGAATTCCCTGGACTGTCGCAGCGCCACCGCCTCGATGAGATCGGACTTGCTGGCGAACCGGCGGTACAGCGTGGCCAGCGACAGCCCGCAGCGGCGGGCGACTTCGACCATACTGGTCCGCTTGATCCCGAAGTCCAGGAAGGCCAGCAGGGCCGCGTCGAGGACACGGGACTGGTTACGGTCCTCGGGACCGCTGTTGCGAACCGCCGGGAGAAGCTTCTTCAGCCTTGCCATGTTCTTCCTCACCTCATCCGCGCCCCCGAAACGATGACACCCTCAGCATCGCATACCGCCATGAACCGCCCGATCGATTGACAGCCACGATCAGACAATGAGAAGGTTCATGATACTTCATCTCATCAGGGCACAAAGTCCCATTGACACACCACACCCAGGGTGAGAATCTGAGGCGACAACCTTCTCATCGCGTCACCGCTGCGCTGTATCACTCAGCACTGGCGACCGCGAGCCGGAAAGACGAGGAATGATGAGCGCGCCCCTTCGTGCAACGACGCCCGAAACACCGACCCCCGTGCGGGCTTCGAGCCCGAGCCGACCCACCGTCACCGACGACTTCCGGATGGAGGAGTTCTGGTACGGAAGCACCGCCCTGCTCGGTGGCGTCGCCAACGTCATCATGCAGCTCAGCCATGCTCCGGTCGCCTACGGCGTGCTGGAGAGCACCGTCGACTCCGGCAAGGTCACCCTGCACCCGCTCAAGCGCCTGCGCACCACGCTGACCTACCTCTCGGTCGCCATGATGGGCACCCAGGAGGAGATCGACACCTACCGTGAGGCGGTCAACACCTCGCACCGCTCGGTGCGTTCCCATTCCGACAGCCCGGTCAAGTACAACGCCTTCGATCCGAAGCTGCAGCTGTGGGTGGCCGCCTGCCTGTACTACGGCATCGTGGACCTGCACGAACGGCTGCACGGCGGCCTGGACGAGGCCACCCTCGACGCCCTCTACGCCAAGTCGGTCAATCTGGGCACCAGCCTGCAGATGCGCCCGGAGATGTGGCCGGCCGACCGCGCGGCCTTCCAGGAGTACTGGGACGCCGAACTGGCCGAGAAGAAGATCGACGCGCGGACCAAGGCCTACTTCGACGGCCTGATCGATCTGACGATGGCGGCGCTGCCGATCCGGATCTTCGCGCCGTTCCACCGCTTCGTCGTCACCGGCCTGCTGCCCGAGCACCTGCGCAACGAGATGGGCATGACCTGGTCGCCCATGCAGGAGCACACCCTGCGACTGCTGCTGCTGGTGATCGGCAAGGTGCAGTCCAAAACGCCCAGGGCGGCCCGCATGTTCCCGATGAACTACTACCTGTGGGACTTCCGCAAGCGCGTGCGCAGCGGCAGGCCGCTGGTCTGAGCCGTCAGTCCCCCATGTGGGGGTAACGGTGGCCGGTGGGTGGCGCGAACGTCTCCTTGAGCGTGCGTGGCGCCACCCAGCGCAGCAGATTCAGCGGTGAGCCCGCCTTGTCGTCGGTCCCGGACGCCCGGGCACCGCCGAAAGGCTGCTGACCGACCACCGCGCCGGTCGGCTTGTCGTTGACGTAGAAATTGCCCGCCGCGTAGCGCAGGACATGCGCGGCGCGTTCGATGGCCGCCCGCTCGCGGGCGAAGACAGCTCCGGTGAGCGCGTAGGGCGCGGCCGATTCCGCCTCGCTCAGCACGGATTCGAAGGCGTCCGGCTGACCGTCGTCGTAGACCCGCACGGTCAGGATCGGGCCGAAGTACTCCGTACGCAGCGCCTCATCGGCCGGATCGTCGCAGAGCAACACCGTCGGATCCACGAACCAGCCCTGCGCATCGTCGTGCCCACCGCCGACGGCCACGGTGAGGCCCGCGTCCCGAGCCCTGGCGAGCGCGGCGACATTCTTGTCGTAGGCGCGCTGATCGATCAGCGCCCCACCGAAGTTCGCCAGATCGGCGACATCGCCGTAACGCAGATCGGCCACGCTGCCCAGGAACCGGTCGCCCATCTCCCGCCACACCGAGCGCGGGATGTAGGCGCGGGAAGCGGCCGAACACTTCTGCCCCTGGTACTCGAAGGCGCCGCGAATCAGCGCGGCGGTCAACGCTTTCGGGTCGGCGGAGGGGTGCGCGACGATGAAATCCTTACCGCCGGTCTCCCCCACCAGTCGCGGATAGCCTTGGTAACGGCCGATATTCGCCCCCACCTCGCGCCACAGGTACTGGAACGTCGCGGTCGAGCCGGTGAAATGAATGCCCGCCAGACGCGGATCGGCCAGGGCCACCTCCGACAGGTGCACGCCGTCGCCGGTGACCATGTTGATCACCCCGGGCGGCAGGCCGGCGGCCTCCAGCAGGCGAATCGTGTAATAGGCCGACAGCGTCTGCGTCGGCGCGGGCTTCCACACGACGGTATTGCCCATCAGCGCGGGCGCGGTGGGCAGGTTGCCCGCGATGGCGGTGAAGTTGAACGGGGTGATCGCGTAGACGAAGCCCTCCAGCGGGCGGTACTCCATCCGGTTCCACACTCCGGGCGAGGACTGCGGCTGCATGGCGAGGATCTCGCGGGCGAAGTGCACGTTGAAACGCCAGAAATCCACCAGCTCGCACGGCGCGTCGATCTCGGCCTGCGCCGCCGATTTGGACTGCCCGAGCATGGTGGCGGCAGCCAGCGTCTCGCGCCAGGGGCCCGCGAGCAGTTCGGCCGCGCGCAGGAAGACCGCGGCCCGCTCGTCGAAGGGGAGTTCGCGCCAGCCGGGACCGGCCGCGACGGCGGTCTCGATCGCGGTCTCGGCTTCGGCGTGGGTGGTGTCGGTGTAGGTCCCCAGCAGCAGGTCACGCCGGTGTGGCGCGAGGATCGCGTGCCGATCCCCGGTCCCCGGCCGATGCTTGCCGCCCACCACCAGCGGTACATCGACGGTTTCGGCGGAGATCTCCGCGATTCGCGCCAGCAGCAGCTCCCGCTCCCCACTTCCGGGGGCGTAGGAGTGCACCGGCTCGTTGACGGGCGTCGGGACCACTGTGGAAGCGTCCATAATCAAGGCTAGCCCGGTGCGCGCGCCCCTGGCGATGATTCTCCGGCCCGCGAGTCGCGGCCACCCACGACCCGGCCGCGCCCCGGACCACGCGACCGCGGGAGGCCCACGATCGCCGCCGCCGCGTGACCGTCATCGGCTCGGCCGACGAGGGCGCGCCCGACCAGCTCAGGCCCGCGCGGCCTTCAGGCGCGCCACCGCCGCCGCGACGCGCTCGTCGGTGGCGGTGAGCGCGATGCGCACGTGTCTGCCGGAGCCCGGCCCGTAGAAATCGCCCGGAGCGGCGAGGATGCCGCGCTCGGCCAGCCAGTCCAGGGTCGTGCGCGCGGACTCGCCGCGCGTCGACCACAGGTACAGCCCGGCCGCCGACAGATCGACGGTGAAGCCCGCCTCCACCAGCGCCGCGCGCAGCACCTCGCGCCTGGCCCGGTAGATCTCACGCTGACGCTTCTCGTGGGCGTCGTCGGCGAGGGCGGCGGTCATGGCGGCCTGGATCGGGAAAGGCACCATCATGCCGGAGTGCTTGCGCACCTCGAGCATCTCGGCCACCAGTGCCGGATCACCGGTCACGAAACCGGCGCGGTAGCTGGCCAGGTTCGAGGTCTTCGACAGCGAGTGGACCGCCAGCAGGCCGGTGTGGTCGCCGTCGCAGACCCGGGGATCGAGGATCGACACCGCGGGCTCGTCCCAGGCCAAGCCCAGATAGCACTCGTCGGAGGCGACGATCGCGCCGCGCTCGCGAGCGAAGTCGACCACTTTGCGCAGGTGCTCGACACCGAGCACCTTGCCGGTCGGGTTCGACGGCGAATTGAGGTAGATCAACGCGGGCGATTGCGGGCCGAGCTGGGTGAGCCCATCGGCCCGCAGCACCCGAGCGCCGGCCAGCAGCGCGCCCACCTCGTAGGTCGGATAGGCGATCTCCGGGATGACCACCAGATCGCCGGAGCCGAGGCCCAGCAGCCGGGGCAGGCCCGCGATCAGTTCCTTGGTGCCGATCACCGGCAGCACGGCCGAGGCAGACACACCGGTGATGCCGTAGCGGCGCTCCAGCGCCGCCACCGCGGCGGCCCGGAGTTCAGGGGTGCCGTGCGTGGTCGGGTAACCCGGCACGTCGGCGACGGAGCTCAACGCCGCGCGGATCACCTCGGGCACCGGATCGACCGGCGTGCCGACCGAGAGATCGACGATGCCGTCGGGATGGGAGGCGGCCTTCGCCTTCACCGAAGCGATGGTGTCCCAAGGGAAATCGGGCAGCAGCGCGCTGACCCGGCCACGTACGGCCACTCGGGGCTGACTCACCCGATCTCACTCACCCATCGGAGGGAGTCCCTTGACGAACGGCGGGTCGTAATCGACCTTGCCGACCTTCGTCGCGCCGCCCGGGGAGCCGAGATCGTCGAAGAAATCGACGTTCGCGCTGATGTACCCGCTCCACTGGTCCGGGGTGTCGTCTTCGTAGAAGATCGCCTCCACCGGGCACACCGGCTCGCACGCACCACAGTCCACGCACTCGTCGGGATGGATGTACAGCATGCGACCACCCTCGTAGATGCAGTCCACGGGGCATTCCTCGATGCATGCCTTGTCCTTCACGTCAACGCACGGTTCAGCGATGATGTACGGCACTGCCGTTCTCCTAGTCTGTCCTGACCTGTGGGGTGGTACGCCCTGCAAAACCCTATCCCGGACGCCGTGTTCGGCACCGATCAGCCTGCCCTAACTCGCCGGTATCACACGACACCCGCGCCAGCTATCCCACCGTCGCGATCGGCACCTGCGCCCGATCCACGCGGCCGTAACTCGTGGTGCGCTGACGTACCGGCCTGCCGATGCCTTCGGCGATCTCGGTGAGCTCGGCGACGGTCTTGGCCGATCCGTGCTGGGAACCCGCCATCCGGGAGATGGTCTCCTCCATCAGCGTCCCGCCCAGATCGTTCGCCCCGCCCTGCAACATCACCCTGGTGCCCGCGACGCCGAGCTTGACCCAGCTGGTCTGGATGTTGTCGATACGCCCGTGCAGCATGATGCGGGCCAGCGCGTGTGCGGCCCGGTTGTCGCGGATCGTCGGGCCGGGTCGCGCCGCGCCCGCCAGGTACAGCGGCGAACTCTGATGCACGAAGGGCAGCAGCACGAATTCGGTGAATCCGCCTGTCTCGTCCTGGATTCCGCGCAGCACGCGCAAGTGCCCCACCCAGTGCTTCGGGGTGTCCACGTGCCCGTACATCATGGTCGAACTGGACCGCAGCCCTACCTTGTGCGCGGTGGTCACGACCTCGATCCATGCCGAAGTGGGCAGTTTGCCCTTGGTGAGCACCCAGCGCACCTCGTCGTCGAGAATCTCCGCGGCGGTACCGGGAATGGTGTCCAGGCCGGCTTCCTTCAGCGCGGTGAGCCAGTCGGCGATGCTCTGGCCGCCGCGGGACGCGCCGTTGACGATCTCCATCGGACTGAAAGCGTGCACGTGCATGGAGGGCACGCGGGCCTTGACCGCCCTGACCAGATCGGCGTAACCGGTGACCGGCAGTTCGGGGTCGATGCCGCCCTGCATGCAGACCTCGGTCGCACCGTCGACATGAGCCTCCCAGGCACGGTCGGCGACTTCCCGCGCACTGAGGGTGAAGGCGTCGGCGTCGCCCTTGCGCTGGGCGAACGCGCAGAACCGGCAGCCGGTGTAGCAGATGTTGGTGAAATTGATGTTCCGGTTGACCACATAGGTCACCTCGTCGCCGACGGTGTCGCGGCGCAGTCGGTCGGCCAGCGCCGTCACCGCGTCCAGGTCGGCGCCCTCGGCGGTGGCCAGTGCGAGGTACTGCTCGTCCGACAGCGCCGCCGGGTCGCGTTCGGCGGCCCGCAGCGCGGCCGCCACATCGGAGTCCAACCGCTGCGGCGCCCCCACCGGCACGTCCGCCAGGCCGCGGGCGTGCTCGCGGATGGTGTCCCAGTCGCCGAACGCGCCGAACGCCTCACCGGAGCCGCCGAGCCCGGCATCGCTGCGGGTGTCGGTGTTGCGGCCCTCGGTGTCGATGGCGGTCTCGAGATCCACCCGCCCCGCCGACTCCCACGACTCGTCGGGCTCCTGCCACGGCAGGCCCACCGGCATCGCGTCGGGACGGGCCAGGCCGGTCGCCGGATCGGTGAGCGCGGCGACGTGGGCGCCGATGCGTGGATCGATCCACGGATTGCCCGCCCTGACGTACTTCGGGTGCGCGGAGGTGCGCTCGGCCAGGGTGAACCCGGCGGCCTCGGTGAGCTCGCGCAGCGTCTCCAGGTTCGGCCACGGCCGCTCCGGATTGACGTGGTCGGGAGTCACCGGGGAGACCCCGCCCCAGTCGTCGATGCCCGCCTCGATCAGGTCGCGGCACTCCTGCGCGGAGACCAGATTCGGCGGCGCCTGCACCGTCACGTCCGGCCCCATCAGCAGTCGGGTGACCGCGATGGCCGCGCGGAACTCCTCGAGTCCGGCGTCGGGCCGATCGCGCATGGGGGTGTCGTCCTTGGCCAGGAAGTTCTGCACGATCACTTCCTGGATGTGCCGGAATTCCTTGTGCAACTTGCGAATCGCCATGATCGACTCGGCCCGCTCGGTGACCGTCTCGCCGATGCCGATCAGGATGCCGGTGGTGTAGGGCACCGAGAGCCTGCCCGCATCGGTGATGGCGCGCAGTCGCACCGCCGGATCCTTGTCGGGACTGCCGTGGTGGCACTGCCCCTTCTCGGTGAACAACCGGGTGGAAGTGGTCTCGAGCATCATGCCCATCGACTGCGCGACCGGCTTGAGCCGCGCGATCTCCGCCCAGCTCATCACCCCGGGATTCAGATGCGGCAGCAGGCCGGTCTCCTCGAGCACCAGGATCGAGACGGCGCGCAAGTAGTCCAGGGTGGAGTCGTAGCCGCGTTCGTCGAGCCACTGCGCGGCCTCGGGCCACCGGTCCTCCGGTCGGTCGCCGAGGGTGAACAAGGCTTCCTTGCAGCCGAGTTCCGCACCGCGCCGGGCGATGTCGAGCACTTCGTCGGGTTCGAGGAACATGCCCTTGCCCTCGGCGCGCAGTTTGCCGGGAACGGTGACGAAGGTGCAGTAGTGGCACCGATCGCGACAGAGCCGGGTCAGCGGGATGAAGACATTGCGGGAATAGGTGAGGACACCGGAGCGACCGGCCGACTCCAGCCCGGCGTCGCGCACCCGCGCGGCACTGCGACACAGGTCGAGTAGGTCCTCGCCGCGCGCCTGCAACAGCACGGCGGCTTCGTCGACGTTGAGGCTCACCCCGTCCCTGGCCCGGCGCAGCGCCCGGCGCATGGCCGACGGCGAGGGCGGGGCGGGCGGAACGGTCGGGGTCGCTAGCTCGGTCACGCCCTCGATCATGCGCTAACCATCCTGGACTGTCTCCCTCCAGTGCGTCCGATCGAGCCTAGCGAGCCGGTCGACGGCCCGAGCGGCTGGTGGCCACGGGCGGCGCTCGCGAGACAGCGGACACAGTCTCGTCGTGAGCGTTCACAACCTCGCCCACGCCCGCGCTATTCCACGGCCGCGCATCGCCCCTCCCGAGTCGTCGTTCGACTTCGGGCACGGCGGACGTCCCGAGCGCGTGCGAGTATGGCGGACATGGCACAGCCGCGAACGATCCTCGCCGGGCCGGCCTGGCGGCCGAGCCCGAAGGCGAAACTGCTGTGGGCCCTGCAGACCGCGAGCGGGTGGGCCACGCTGTCGGTGGCGGTGATCGTGTGGGCGATGGTCGATTCCGGCCACCGCGGCTGGCAACTGCTCGCCGCGCTCGCGATCCTGGTGGCGGGTGCGATTTCCGTCGCGGTGGTGCCGTGGTGGCGTTACGCGGTGCACCGCTGGGAGATCACCGCCGAAGCCGTCTACACCCGGGTCGGCTGGCTGAGCCAGGAGAGCCGGGTCGCGCCGATCTCGCGAGTGCAGACGGTGGACATCGAACGCGGCCCGCTGGAGCGGTTGCTCGGGCTGGCGACGGTGACGGTGACGACCGCGTCCTCGGCGGGCGCGGTGACGATCACCGGTCTGGATCTGCCGGTGGCAGAGAAGACGGTGGCCGATCTCACCGAGATCGCTGCCCGGCATCGCGGAGACGCGACATGAGCGCGTCCGAGGAATCGGCCCCACCCCCGCCCGTCCCTCAGGACGCGCCCGCCGCGCCGGGCGCCTCCGGCGGTCCCCGTCCGCGGGGCGCGGCGGGCGCCGGCCCAGGTGAGCAGCGGCCGTGGGCCCGACTGGACCAGCGCATGTTGCTGGTGTATCCGGTGACCGAGGTCGTCAAGTTCATTCCGGTGCTGTTCGGCACGGTCCTGGTCGGCACGAGCAGCGGCAATCCGCTGTGGAGCGTGATCCCGCTGATCGCGATCGTCGGTTTCGCGCTGACCCGCTGGTTCACCACCACCTACCGGGTCGGCCCGACGCACGTCGAACTGCGCACCGGGCTGGTGCGGCGGCGCACCCTGTCGGTGCCGCGCAGCCGGATTCGCTCGGTCGACATCGAAGCCGATCTGCTGCACCGGATCCTGGGGCTGGCCGTGGTGGTGGTCGGTACCGGGCAGCAGGCCGAGAGCGGCGAGAAGTTCGAGCTCGACGCGTTGTCCGCGCAGGTCGCGCCGGTCCTGCGCGCCGAACTGCTCGCCCATACCGCGGGCGGCGATACCGCCGTGAGCCACGGCGGTATCGCGGCGCCGACCGGTGCGCATGGCCGGGAGATCGGGCACTGGCAGCCCGGCTGGGTCCGATACGCTCCGCTGTCGCTCACCGGTTTCGCGGTCATCGCCCCGCTGCTCGCGCTGCCCTTCCAATTCGGCCTCAGCGAGTTGTCCATCGATGCCGACACCCCGCGCTGGGTCGAGAACAATGTCGTCCTCGTGATCGGCCTCGCGGTGCTGATGTTCCTGCTCGCCGTCGTCGTCGTGGTCAGCATCGCCGCCTGCGGCCGCTACCTGGCCACCTACTTCGGCCTGCGCGTCGTCGACGACGGCCGCACCCTGCACCTGAGCCACGGGTTGTTCACGACCCGCCAGATCACTCTGGACCTGGCGCGCTTCCGCGGCGCCACGATCAACGAACCGCTGCTGCTGCGCCGCGCCGGAGCCGCCGAACTGGAAGCCATCATGGTCGGGGAGAACCCACGCCAGAAGATCCTTCCGCAGGCCCCGCGCGCCGCCGTCGAACGCACCCTCGGTGAACTGCTCGGCAGCAGGCAGCTCGCCTCGGCGAAGAACACCGCAGCACGCCCGGCGAAGTCCCGCACCGATCCGGTTGCCTCCGAAGCACTCCCGAGCGGCGCCGCCATCCCGGCCCGCCCCGACGCCCCACACCATCTCGACACGCCGACCGCCACCACCGGCTCGACCGTCGCCGAGCACTCCTCCCGGACGGACGACTCGGCCGCCACCGACGAGCAGGCCGGGCCGGAGGCGACCGCGCGAGCCGAGGTCGACGCCAGCGCCCACCTGTCGGCCCCGCTCACCCCGCACGGCCCCGTCGCACGCCGCAGACGCTGGGTCCGCGCAGTGCTGCCTGCCTGCGTTCCCGCCGTCGTCCTGGCTGTCCTGACGATCTCCGCGCAGTCTTACCCCCCTTGGCTGTGGCTGCCCGTCGTCGTCCTGATCGCGCCGGCCGTCCTGCTCGCCGAAGACCGGTACCGGGGCCTCGGCCACACCGTGCTCCCCGGCACGGCGCACGGCCCCGCCTGGCTCATCACCCGGTCCGGTTCCCTGGACCGCGATCGCGATTGTCTGGAGGCTCCCGGCATCATCGGATGGACGGTCCGCCAGACCTTCTGGCAGCGCCGTTCCGGCATCGCCACGGTGGTAGCCGCCACCGCCGCGGGCAAGAAGAGCTATCGCATCGTCGACGTTCCGCTCGAAAGGGCGTGGGAGATCATCGAAGACGCCACTCCGGGGGCTCTCGGCCACCGCTAGTCCTCCCGGCCGACCGTGCCGGCGTCCGCGGCCGGGCGCTCGAGTGCGCTGCCGTGCGCCTACGCCGCTATCGCCGTGTCGGTACCGGGGCCGGGGGCGCGACGGCAGTGTTCACGTTGAACGCGTACAGCAGGGGTGGGACCGTTCCGCAGACGAGCAGCAGCAGTGTGGGCCAGTCGCCCATGAGCAGCGTGTCGGAGC
Source organism: Nocardia higoensis (assembly GCF_015477835.1). NCBI lineage: Bacteria > Bacillati > Actinomycetota > Actinomycetes > Mycobacteriales > Nocardiaceae > Nocardia > Nocardia higoensis. The sequence goes on from NZ_JADLQN010000001.1 coordinate 2,729,270, forward strand.
CGGGACCGGGGAAGGTGCACAACAGGAAGCCGAAAGCCCACGCGACCACGGGCAGCAGCGCGAGGCGCAGACTGTCGGTCAGCGTGCGCATCGCCGCGACCAGGGCGATGTTCAGGACGGCCGCGATCAGTGCCGTCACCGGAACCGGAATCGCTCCCGAGCCGAGCGGGGCGGCCAGCTGCCCGCCGGCGGCCTGTGCGAGATCGGCGGGCGCCGCGTCGGGCGTCCACGAACCGCCCACGTAGAAGGGCAGATACAGCACTTCGACGGCGACGCTGAACAGGGCCGCCGCGACGAGCGCCGCTATCGCGATCCCGCGACCCGCCGCGCCGAGCCGGGCTCGGGTCGCATCGTCGGTCGCATCGGCCTGCCGGTCCCGGATCTCCACGGCAGCGAGTCTAGGCGGACAGCGCGGCGAGCCCCGCGAACAGATCGTGCTCGCGGCCGTCCACTCCCACCGGACCGCGCTTGCCGCGCACCAGCACGAAGTGTTCCTCCGGCAGGACGGGCTGGGCGATGTCGTTGGAGAGGGCGAACTCCCGGCCCGACGGCGCGACGCTCACCTGGGTGGCGTGGGCGCGCAACGCGGCGCGTTTGGCCGAGAGCACCTCGGAGACATCGACGACGGTGGTGATGGTCTCGCTCTCCACACCCGCCAGTTCGCCGACGGCGGGCAGCCGCCAGCCCGCGGGCAACGCGCCCGGCAGGCCTTCGGCGGTGCGCCGGGCCAGCGATTCGGTGTGCAGGGCGAGCAGATGCAGGTCGGTGACGGTCCAGTACACCTTCGGCACGTCCCAGCCGAGCTCGGCGGCGGCCTCGACGGCCGCGGTGGTGATCTCGTGGGCGCGGACGTGATCGGGGTGCCCGTAGCCGCCGCGGGGGTCGTAGGTGATCACGACGCGGGGCCGCAGCTCGAGCAGCACCTCCACGAGCGCCTCGACCGCTTCCGGCCCGGAGTTCACGAACGCTCGCGGGTGCCGCGCCGAAGGGGAGTCGGCCATGCCGGAGTCGCGCCAGCGGCCCGCGCCGCCGAGAAACCGGGGCTCGCCCGCTCCGAGCGCGGCCAACGCGCCGGTCAGTTCCAGGATTCGATAGCCGCCGAGCTGGTCGGCCTGATCGGCGGTGAGCTGGGCCCACTGCTCGCCGATGACCTCGCCCTCCTCGCCGAGCGTGCAGGTCACCACGGTGACCGGAACGCCGCGGGAACGGTAGAGCGCGATGGTCCCGCCGGTGGTGATCGACTCGTCGTCGGGGTGGGCGTGCACGAGGAGCAGTCCACCGGTGGACACGGTCACGGGATCCTCCTCCACATTGCCGCATCACCGAAGATACCGACCGGGATGGCACCGCTCAACGACGCGCCGTCCACGTGCGGCCCGGCCGCCGCGACCAGGTTGTCCTGCACGATCGGCAGCACCGTCGACAGATTCCACAGCGCGGGCTCGGCCTCGGCCAGGGTCTTGGGCACGTCGATACCGCGCAGGGCGGCGTCGATCGCCGGCTGCAGGGCGACATCGCATATCCCGGAAAGATTGGCCGGTGCGCGCCGCGCCGCCTCGAGCGCCGCTTCGACCTCGCCGTCGGCGGCGGGCTCGGCGCTCGGCGGGCAGCCGTAACGGGAGGCGAGCACGTTCGCGGGATCGCCACCTGCCACTTCCCAGCCGACGATCGCGTCCACGTTGCCGTCCACCAACTCCTTGCCGTAGAGCTCGTCGGCGGGCAGCGCGCGCACGGTCGCGTCGATGCCCGCACTGCGCAACTGGTCGGCGGCGGTGTGGGCGACGGCCTGGGCGGTCGCGTCGTCGGTCACCGTTCCGATGCGCACCGTCAGCTTGCGACCGTTCTTCGCCAACGACCGCGGCTGCGGCGCGGGCGAGGTCGGCGACAACTCCTGCGGAGTCTCGGGAGCGCGGGCGAATCCGGCCTCGCCCAGCAGCGCGAAGGCTTCCTCGGCCGAGGGACGCGGCGGATCGGTGGGCACGTAGCCGCGGTCCGAGGGCGAGAGGATCTGCGCGCGCACCGGTTCCACCCAGCCCCCGGTCTGCGCGCCGACGGTGGCCAGCAGGGCCGGATCGAGCAGCGCGAGCACACCGCGCCGCACCCGCGGATCGACCAGATCCGCGCTGCGCCCGTTGAGGACCAGCCGCAACGTGCGCGACTGCGGCATGATCGCGGTACGCACCGAGGCGATCGCCCCCAGCTGCGCCTGGGTCGCGACACCGCCGTGCACCAACGCCATCTGCGCGTCGCCGGTGCGCAGTGAATCGGCCAGCTGGGCGGGAGTCCCGCCGCGTCGCAACAGGATCTGATCGGGGGCCGCCGGGGTGCCCCAGTAGCGGTCGTTGCGCTCCAGCAGGATCTCGTCGCGCCCCTGGTCCACCGATTTGATGGCGAAGTTGCCGCCGGAGACGGCGATGCCCTCGGCGAGCCCGTTGACGAACCCGCCCGGCTGGTCCTTGATCAGATGCGAGGGCAGCAGATTGGCGAACAGCTCTCGCCAGGCCGGATAGGGCCTGCTGAGCACCACGTTCACCGTCTTGCCGCCGCCGGAGGAGGTGACATCGGTGATCAGCCGGTAGGCCGCCGGATCGACCACGCCCGGCTGGCTGATCATCTGCTGCCACAGGAACCGGAAATCCTCGGCCGCGATCGGCGCGCCGTCGGACCAGTTGGCCTGATTGCGCAGCGTGTAGGTGATCGTGAACGGCTCCTGCGCGGTCACCTCGGCGGAGGTGATCAGCGCGGTGTCGGGCACCCACAGCGCCGCGCCCGGCGCCGCCGGATCGAGGACCGGACGGAACGGGCTCGGCAACACCATCGACGCGACCGCCGAAGCGGCGGGCGACTGATCGGCGCGCAGATGCGGATTGAATCCGACACCGACGTCGTCGATCGCCACCACGACGGTGTTCTTGCTCGGCCCCTCCGTCGTCGTCTTCGGAGAATCCGTGCTCTCGATGGGCGGCGGCGGGTTCGCGGTGCAGCCCGCGAGCACCGCGACCGACACCGCGGCCAGCAACTGGATGACGCGCACCGTCGCGCGCCGTCGGGCCCCCGGAATCACGCTGGGCACTCTACAGCGCGGCCCGGTCCCGTGCCTTCCGCCGCGACAGCTCGCGCGCCCGCTCGTTGGCGTTGAGCACGACCTTGCGCACCCGCACCACGTTCGGGCCGACCTCGACGCACTCGTCGCCCGCGCAGAACTCCAGGGCGCCTTCCAGATCCAGCACCAGCGGACGGGCCAGGGTCTCCAGCACGTCGCCGGTGGCGCTGCGCATATTGGTCAGCTTCTTCTCACGGGTGACATTGATGTCGAGATCCTCCGCACGCGGATTGATGCCGACGACCATGCCCTCGTAGGCCTCCGCGCCCGGCTCCACGAAGAAGGTGCCGCGATCGGCCAGCTGCAGCATCGCGTAGGCGGTGACATTGCCCGCGCGGTCGGACACCAGCGAGCCGGTGTGCCGGGTGCGGATCTCGCCCGCCCAGGGGGCGTAGCCGTGCGCGACGGCGTTGGCGATGCCGGTGCCGCGGGTCTCGGTGAGGAAGTCGGTGCGGAAACCGATCAGGCCGCGCGAGGGCACGATGAACTCCATGCGCACCCAGCCGTGCCCCTGGTTGGACATCTGCACCATCTTGCCCTTGCGGGCGGCCAGCAACTGGGTGACCGCGCCCAGGTGCTCCTCGGGCACGTCGATGGTCAGTTCCTCGAACGGCTCGTGCACCTTGCCGTCGACGGTCCTGGTGACCACCTGCGGCTTGCCGACGGTGAGCTCGAAGCCCTCCCGACGCATGGTCTCCACCAGGATCGCCAGCGCCAGCTCGCCGCGGCCCTGCACCTCCCAGGTGTCGGGGCGCTCAGTGTTGAGCACGCGCAGCGAGACGTTGCCGATCAGTTCCTGATCCAAGCGCGCCTTGAGCATGCGGGCGGTCAGCTTGGTGCCGCCGTTGCGGCCGGCCAGCGGCGAGGTGTTGATGCCGACGGTGACCGAGATGGCGGGCTCGTCGACGGTGATGCGCGGCAGCGCCACCGGGTTCTCCGGGTCGGCCAGGGTGTCGCCGATCATGATCTCCGGGATGCCCGCGACCGCGACGATGTCGCCCGCGACGGCTTCCTCGGCCGGGTTGCGCTCCACGCCGACGGTGGCCAGCAGCTCGGTGATCTTGACGGTCTTGGTGCCCTCGGCGCTCATCCACGCCACGTTCTGGCCCTTGCGCAGGGTGCCGTTGTGGATGCGGACGAGCGCGAGACGACCGAGGAACGGGGAGGCGTCGAGGTTGGTGACGTGCGCCTGCAGTTCGGCCGCCGCGTCACCCTTGGGCGCGGGGACGCATTTCAGCAGCACGTCGAACAGCGCGTCCAGGTTCGGCGCGTCGGGCGCGTTGCCGTTCTCGGGCTGCTCGGTGGAGGCCTTGCCCTCGCGGCCGGAGGCGTAGAGGACCGGCAGGTCGAGCGCGAGTTCGGCGGCCTCGGCGGCCTCGTCGTCGAGGTCGGAGGCCAGGTCCAGCAACAGATCGTGGCTCTCTTCGACGACCTCGGCGATACGGGCGTCGGGCCGGTCGGTCTTGTTGACCACCAGGATCACCGGCAGCGAGGCGGCCAGCGCCTTGCGCAGCACGAACCTGGTCTGCGGCAGCGGGCCCTCCGAGGCGTCCACGAGCAGGACGACGCCGTCGACCATCGACAGGCCGCGCTCGACCTCACCGCCGAAGTCGGCGTGGCCGGGGGTGTCGATGACATTGATGACGGTCACCGACCCGTCCAGGTGATGACGGTGCACGGCGGTGTTCTTGGCGAGAATGGTGATGCCCTTCTCGCGCTCGAGATCCCCGGAGTCCATGACGCGGTCCACCGGTTCGGCCCGTTCGGCGAAAGCGCCGGACTGACGGAGCATGGCGTCGACCAGTGTCGTCTTGCCGTGGTCTACGTGCGCCACGATGGCGACGTTGCGAAAATCGCGTGCAGACGACACGCTGAATCCTCCTGCTGATAGGTATGGGTGCCGACACCTGAGAACAGATGGAGAATCGAATCCACCGGGCGTCGCGGCCGACTACACACACTACCGGCAAGTCGTCACTTCATATGCTTCAGCCACCGGTTAGGTTATGCTAACCAACATGGGCAAAGTCAAGGCGAAGAAGGTTTCGAGCCTGAAACCCAAGAAGAAGTGCTGCCGCAAGAAGACGCGATGCGTGAAGTGCCCGGTCGTCGTCATGCGGATGAAGAAAGCCGAGGCCGCGGGGCTACACGGCAAGGATCTGAAGAAGGCGCTCGAGCGGGCCCGCGCGGCCTGAACCTGGAATTTCCCTGTGTCGCGAGATCATTCGGCCCGCTTCGGGTAGTACCGGGAGATGACCGCAGAACTGCTTCCCGAAGATCGCATCGCCGACGCCATGACCGGCCTGCCCGACTGGTCACGCGCGGACGCGCAGATCTCGCGCACCGTCACCGCCGCTTCCTTCCCCGCCGCCATCGAACTCGTGCGCCGCGTCGCCGACGCGGCCGAACGTGCGAATCATCACCCCGATATCGATATCCGCTGGCGAAAAGTCACCTTCACCTTGTCGACGCATTCCGCGGGCGGCCTGACCGCCGCGGACTTCGCCCTGGCCGAGCAGATCGACGTACTCGCCGACGCGACCGCCGGTTCGGACGCCTGACAGTTCAGGACACCCCGGCACGCTCGGTCGCCGGGATCGCCGCGCGTGCCCGCCTGCCCGAGACGATCACCCAGACGAGCAACGCCAGCACGCCCACCACATTCACCGCACCCAGCCAGGACAACACGCCCGGCCGGGAGATCTCCCAGATCGTCGGCTGGAAGAACGACAGCACCCATGGCACCCCGATCAGGGTGGTCACCAGCCAATAGCCCGCGAGCACGCGCGCGCCGGGCGCCTCGCGCAGCGGTCCGTAGAGCAGCCACAACACCAGCGGCAGCAACCACACCCAGTGATGCGACCAGGAGATCGGCGAGACCATCAGGCCGAACACCTGTACCAGCAACAGCGTGCCCAGCCGGTCGTCCGGGCCGAGGCAGCGCCAGGCCGCGATCGCCAGCGCCGCGACCACCAGGACCGCGCAGATCCAGACCGGTCCGGTCTCCACGTCGTAGCCGAGGATGCGGCTGAGCGTTCCGCGCAGTGACTGATTCCACACCGAACCCACCGGCCCGATCCGGTCCGCGTCGCCGAGCAGGGTGCCGAAATAGCGGCGCGCCTCGTGGCCGTTGAGCAGGTAGCTGATACCGACCGTCAGGCCGAACGCCACCGCCGCGAACACCGCCGCTCCCCACCGGCGCCGCGCCAGGAAGTACAGCCCGGTGATCGCCGGCGTCAGCTTGATGCCGGCGATCACGCCGACCAGGCCACCGGATATCCACCATCGCGAACTGCGCACCGCGAGCATGGCGCCGAGCACAAGGAAGACGTTGACCTGCCCGTAGTCGATGGTCGTCCGGACCGGCTCCAGCCACACACCCACCGCCGTCCAGGCGATCGGGGTCACCCGCCACGCCGGCTCCCGCAACCGCTCGCGGCCGAGAATCATCTCCAGGGTGATCCACACCACGCCGTAGAGCGCCGCCACGGTCGCCAGTAGCCATCCGATGGCCACCGTGGTGAACGGCAGGAAATGCAGCGGATAGAAGACGAACGCGGCGAAGGGCGGATAGGTGAACGGCAGCGGGAAGTCCGGCGTCTTCTCGGCATAGGTGAAGTCGTAGAGGCGATCGGTGCCCACCGAGGCCGAGCCGTCGACGTAGACGTGCAGATCGACCAGGTTCATCCCGTTGTCGGACAACAGCATCCACAACATCCGGGCGAGGACGGACAGCCCCAGTGCCAGCGCCGCCCATCGCCATCGGGTAGCGGCCGGACGTCCGTCCGTCCGAGCGCTCTCTCGGTTCAAATCGCAGGCTTTCGGGGTGTGAGGTCAGGTCGCGAAGGTATTTCCGCTGTTCGGCGCACGCGAGCCGAAGGTGCTGACTAGATTAACCGGAGATCACCAGGCCCCCGGCGTGGCCTATCCCCTTGCTCTTGACCACAGCGGTAACATTTGCATCACTGTTCACTCCAGTAACGCCGAAACAAACTACTCTCCGGTAACACTGATCGTCCACGACAGAAACTCCGGAGCGCGGCGGCTGTACAAGCCGGTACCGATGTACTTAGAGTGACCCGGAAAACAACGGGCCCGCGCCCGTTGCACCAGATGTACCCGAGGTAAGGACGGCAAGACCAGTGCTTCGCACCCGAGGATCGCGGATCGCCATGACCGCACTCGCCCTGGCGGCGAGCGCTTCGCTCGCCCTGCCGGCCGCAGTAGCCGCGCCGGACACCGCCCCTGCCGCGGCCAACAACAGCGTTCCGATGGTGCCCGAGGGCGTCCCGGTCGACGCGATCGCCGCGCTGACCCCCGCCATCGTCGGCGCCATCGCGGGCCCGGCCGATATCGCCGAGGGCCCGCAGGCCGCGATTCTGGCGCAGGCCCGTGCGCTGCTCGCCACGCTGAACCTGCCGCCGCAGATCAAGTCGACACTGGAGCGGATCATCACGTTCCTCGACGGCAGCGGCGGCGGCGGCCCCGAGATCCCCGAGGACGGCCCGGTCATCGCGCAGTTCCTGTACCCGAGCATCGGGAAGGGCTGCATCAGCGATTCCGGCGATTCGATCGGCACCGCGCTGGCTGTGCCCGGCCCCGCCGAGCTGCCCCCGCCCGGACCGCAGGCGGGCCAGACCGGCTTCGTGTTCACCGCGCTGGGCACCAAGTCGCCGACTGCCGAGCAGAACCCGCCGCTCACCGTGCAGTGGCTCAACCTCGACACCCGTCAGTCCGGGGTCGCCCAGCTGACCGACGAGGCCAAGATCAACCCGGACGGCCCGGCGACCCTGTCGGCGATCGTCGACACCGGCCGCGGCCGGATCGCCGCGGTGGTCGGCGGTTCGCTGACCACGCAGGCCGAGGGCGCCGAGCCGCGGACCTGCTCGTTCCTGCCGATCGTCGGGTTCTTCACCGCCTGAGTCGAATTCACGCGAAGCCCGGCCGCCGGATCACCGGCGGCCGGGCTTCGTCGTTCGCCGACCGGCTCACCTCGGACCCCCGGCTTGCCGTGGCTCGGCGCGGCCCGTTCGGTGTCGCTTCCACGTCCAGGCGATCTCACATCGGTTCGCGTCGAAACGATTGACCGCGCCTCGACCGTGGTAGACCGGGGGCATGGTGACCAGCGACCTCACGACACAACTCCCGCGCTCGATCAGGAGCAGGCGTTCGCGCCGGTCGATCCTGTCCATCCGGTCGGAAGGCTCGATCCTGTCGATCGGCTCGGCGTATTCCATTCTGTCCATCGGCAGCGTCGGCTCGGTGCTGTCGATCGGCTCGGTGGGTTCGTTCGGGTCGATCATCTCGACCGGATCGTTGGCCAGTCTCGCCTCGGCGTTCTCGGGTCTGTCGCGCTGGTCGCTGTTCTCCTGGCGCGGCGATCACCAAACTCCCGACGACCGGCCCTGCCTGCGCGTCGTCCCCGACGACGAACCGGAGATGCGGCTCACGCCCGCCTCCCATAGCCAGACGTAGGGCTCTACCACTGCCCGTATTCGGGCTTCAGGATCGCGTTGAGGTCGACCCCGATGCCGTCCACGGCCCGCTTGTCGATCTCGAACTGGTGCAGATGGGCACCGGGGTGCACGAACCCCTTCGGGGTGCCCCAGTTGTGCTGCCAATACCACGCGCCCAATCCCGCCACGCGGGCCAGTTCGATGGTGGGCGCGTTGGCGTAGACACCGACATTCTCGCGGCCGAGCACCGCGTGCCAGCCCAACAGGTACGGCGCGATCATGGCGGCGAACTCGACCGGGGTCGGATTGTCGTCGATCGAGGCGTAGATGGGCCGGTCGGCCGGACCGCCCGCGGCCAGGTGCAGTTCCAGACCGCGTTCGGCGTGCCGTTTGCCCGCCTCCATACCGCCGCGCCAGTCGGCAGTGGCGGCCTTGCCGTACTGGTAGCAGGAAACGATGCTCAGGCCGTGCGCTCGCAGGTCCTCGACCTCGGTCGCCAGCAAGGGCTTGCCCGCCATCCATTCCGCACCGGGCCGTCGGTCGGAGACATAGCGGATGACGCCGACGTGCCCGGCGGCTTTGATCCGCGCGGCGGACGGCACGCCGGCGGCGTAGTCGAGCAGGGTGCCGTGGCCGGGGTCCGCGGCGGCGGACCCGGCCGAGACCGTCATGCCGAGAGTCGCCGCGGCAGCGGCGCACACCGTCGCCGCGGCGGAGGTGTGGGTGAGAAAGCTACGACGGGACAGATCTGGAGAACGCATCGTCGACTCCTTCGACCGAACCCCCGACCGATTGGGTACAAGCAAGCCCGGCGCGCCTTCCCCAGATCCGTTCACGCGCCGGGAGCCTCGAACGTGGACTCATTCCACCACATTCCCACTGGGCATGCCAGACCTCAGGAACAACACCAACCCCATAGGAAACAGCGTCGAAGCGCGCGTGACGCCGATGCCCGGCTCAGACGAGACGGTCGATGCGGGCGCCGACGTCGATGATCCTGCCCTCGCCGCGGGCTATCTCCCGCTGCACGACCCCGAGCACCCGGTTCAGCACCTGCTTCCTGATCCCGGCCAATGCGCCGAAAGCCGCCGCGCGCATGCCCTCGGCCTCGAGCTGCAACCGCAGTTCCTCCGGCCGGGGTGGGAACGGATCGATCACGACCCACAGTGGTTCGGCTGCGCGTGCGGTGAGCAACAGCGGGATCTCGACCTCGGCACGATAGCGATTGGACCCGAGCGCCCGCACCGTGATGTCCAAGGCGACCGGAAGCACCAGCTCGAACCGGTGATACCCGTCGTGCGGATCGGCCGGTTCGCGCTGGGCCAGCAACGGGGTGCCGATCGCGCCGCGCACGGTGACAGTCGCGCGGTCCCCCGGTCCCGTTCGCAGCGGGCCGACCTCGACAGGACGACCTGCCATCCGGTCGATCACCTCACCGATGCGCCGCGTGGTGACGATCCGCTCGAAGAAGCGACGACCGAACTCGCCGTAGTCGATCCACTCGAACCGCTCGGGCACCGGGCCGCGCGCGCGGCGGCCGTCGACCAAGGCCTCGAGATCGAAGATCCGGGCGCGACGGGCACGCGGCTCGGCGAGCATCGCGTTGACCCGCTGGGCCACCTCGCGTTTCACCCAGCCCGCGATCGGTTCGAGCAACCACTCCCCCGCGGCGTCCACCGCGGACGCCCGGAGCAGGAAACCGACGTTCTCCGCCGCGATGGGCGGGATGTCGATGACGATGAGCACCGGTTCGGCGGTGCGGGCGTGCAGGGTCAGATCGATATCGAGGAGGGCCTCCAGCCGCAACGTCTTGCCGCCGAGCAGAACCTTCACCGCCAGGGTGACCGGCACGCTCACGTGGAAGACGACGGCCTCGTCGTGGCGCGAGACCCGGGGCGTGCCCACCTTGCCCTCGGCGAGGAATCCGGCGATACCCGCCGGAGCCAGATTGACCGGGCCGACGGTGACACCCTGTCCGACCATGCCGGAGACCGCCGCGATGATGCGTTGCTCGGTCACCGCGTGCGCGACGAAGCGTTCACCGAACTCGGCGTAGCCGATCCAGTTCGGCCCCTCCTGGCTCTCCACACTGTGCTGCATGAGCTCTACCGCCAACCCTCACCTCCGCACGGACATCCGACACGCTACGCGACGAGGGTTGCGCGGGCGCGACGGCAGCGTACGCATCGGGCGGGCCCTGTCCTGCCGATGAGGGGCGAGCAGGACAGGGCCCTTGTCGACAGCGCTGCCGGGCACTGTCGTCTTCCATAGTAGAGGCGAGCCGAGTTCCTCAGAATCGCCCGTAGCCGACGACATCAGCCACGTCCGCGAGCCGGAACCGATGAATGCGCACCTGGTCGAATTCGTTGCCGCCGATCGTGGTGACCGCCCCGTCGCCTGCGGCGAGTACGAGATTGGTGTGGTGACCGAACGGACTGTCCGGCCCATAGAGCAGCACGTCGCCGGTCCGTGGCTGATAGCCCGCCCCGGCGGGCACGAACCGGTCCACACTCTCGTAGTACTCCTGCAGCGTGTAGACCCCGGGTATCCGCCAGGAGCCGGAGTGCGGATTCGACAGCGGCCGACCCGCCTCCCGCATCGTCCAGCTGACGAAATCGGCGCACCATGCCTCGACCTGGCCTTCGGCGTAGTCGGGGCCGCTGCCCGGGTCGGCGAATTCACGTCGCAGGACCGCCACCAGGGTGCGCTGCTCCGCGTCCAGCACCGATGGATCCAGCTCCGGAAACGACGTGAGCCGCTCCCCGACCAGGGCGCCACCGCCCGAGGACTCCTGCCACCACCGCACCCCGAGCACCGCGGCCACCGCCACGACCACCGCCAGCGCCGCGACACCCAGCCACAGCCGCGCCCTCGTCACCCGCATCGACTTCCCCTCCCGTTGCCAACACGATTGTCGTGCAGAACATCTGGATTCTTCCTACCCGACGGCGCGAGCGGAACTCGTCCACTGGTTGTGACGTCCGAGCGTGCGTGCCGGTTCCCCGGCCTGCGTTCCGGCTCTCGCGCTGCCTGTGTCCTTCAGACGGACTGCTGGGTCGGTCAGTTCTGCATGCGCGCCAGCATCATTCCCATCAGCCCCGCCTCCCGACCCTGCGAAGTGATCATGTCGCGGGCCGCCAGCTTCACCGGACCGCTGCTCAACAGCCGGTCGGCGGCCTGGGCCATCACCACGGCACCCTGGTGATGGCGTTGCATGAGCCGCAGGAACATCACCTCCGAGTCCCGGCCGCGGGCGACCGCGAGGCGATCGAGTTCGTCTTGGGTGACCGCGCCCGGCATCGTGGCCGATTCCGCGGCCGCCGAGCGGTGGTCGTGACCGGGCATGCGCATCCACGCCATCGGCTCGGGATTGGTGACCGTGGCTCGCGCCAGGGTGAGCCAGCCCAGCATCATCCCGAGCTCGGTGCGCTGGGTGTCGGCCACCTGTTGGGCCAGCAGCCGCACGGTCGGATCGACATCGTCGGCCAGCCGCTGAGTGAGCAGGAGCGCCTGCTGGTGGTGCGCGGTCATGTCCTGCACGAAGGCGATCTCCACCGGGCCGAGTACCGGAGCGGGCTCGGCCCGGTCGGCGATCAGCAGCGGCCGGGCCGCCGCGCCGAGCGCGAACAGCCACAGCGCCGTACAGACCGCCGCGCCGACGGCGAGCCCGCCGCGCACAGTCACGACCCGACGGTGGAGAGCTGGTCGGCCGGCGGGGTGTAGACCGCCGGATCGAGCTTCAAGGTCATGAACCCGTTGTCGGTGCACGTCACGTACAGCATGTCCCCGCGCCACTCCGGGGGCGAGAAGCACCAATCGCTGGACAGATCGCCGCCCAAGACCATGCCGCTGCGCTCACCGAGCGCCTGAGCGGGATCGAATCGACCTGCCACGCCGGACTGCAGCACCGCGGGCAACTCCAGAACAGGGACGCCGATGATCGAGGCCACCGCGTGTACGGAGTTCCACAGTTCCGGGCCGCGGCCGGTCTGCGCGGGCGGGTTGTAGTAGGCGATTTCGCGGGGATGGAACGGGTCGCGCACATCGAACACCCTGACCCCCGAGGAGGCCCAGCCGCAGGCCAGAGCGGTGGGGTCCACCGGGCGGTCGGCGGCGCAGTAGTGCGAGTCGTAGGCGAACAGCGAGCCGCCCATCGCCGAGGCCAGCATCGAATCCTGGTGATGCGGCAGATTGACCTCGAGTTTGATCGCGTGCGCGATCCGCGGTGCGGCCGGATCGGCGACGTCGATCAGCTTCACACCGCCGGAACCGGCCTCGTCCACCGTGAACAGGTACGGCCGCCCGTCGTAGGTGACCGCGATGCTGTGCTGGGTCGCCCAGCCGTCGGTCCATGTGGTCTGCGACAGCACCGGCACCTGCGGGTTCGGTGCACGGCGCTGCACCTGCGAGGTGTCGAGCACGGTCAGCCCGCCCATATTGTTCGACAGGTACATCCGGGTGCCGTCCGGGCTGAATCCCATGCCGTGCATGGACATTCCGGGCAGACCTTGCCAGAGCACGCGCGGTGCGGACGGGTCGGTGATGTCGACGGCGCTGACGATGCCCGGCGCGGTGCCGGAGGTCCAGTAAGTGTTGCCGTCCGGCGAGAAGCCGCCCTCGTGTGCGGTGAGGGGCAACGGCATGGCCAGGTCGGTGCCCGGTCCGGGATTGAGCAGGCGCGGATGCGCACAGTCGGTCACGTCGTAGATCGACAGCAGCCCGACGCCGGTCAAGGCGGGCACCCCGGCGCCGACGAGGAGTTTGCGCCCCTGGTGCACCTTCAGCGTCTCCCAAGTCCCCGCCAGCATGGCCGGTTCGGTCAGGACGGTCGACAGCACCGGAGCGGTGGGCGTGGAGGCGTCGACCACCTGCACGCCCGCTGCCGGGTCGAGCAGATTCCCCGGGAAGAAGGAGCCCATATAGGCGCAGTGCTCGAAACTGGTCGAGGTGATGGCCCCACCACGTCCGGGATAGGCGCCCAGGCGGGTGATGTTGCAGCTGTAGCCCTGGGTGCTGCGGCCGCTGGTCCGGTCGCCGGCGGGCACATCGCCCTGCAGACCGGTTTCCGGCGTCGCTCCCGGACCACACACGGCGCGCTCGGCGGCCACGTCGACGACTCCGGCGGTCTCCCGCACACCGGGGTCCGCGGGCTGGGCGAGAACATCGCCGAACGGCAAGACGGTGGCCGCGGCTATCGCGAGCACGGACAGCCGGGCTACGCGGGACAACGAGTACGACATCATGGTCGGCCCCTCGACATTGAGGGCACTTTCGTGCATCTACGGCAGCCGACATGGCCGGCACCCGAACCGGACTAGGCTGTCCGGTTGTTAGAGTAGTGTGCGTGACATCACCTCGCCGCGTCAACCGTGGCCCGAGCGCAGCCGCCGACAATCGCGCGGCACTGATCGTCGCCGCGCGAAAGCTGTTCGCCGAGAGCGGCTACGACGTGCCGATGAGCCTGATCGCCCGCACCGCGGGTGTCGGCCAAGGGGTGCTCTACCGTCACTTCGCCACCAAGGACGCGCTCGCGCTCGCCGTGTTCGAGGAGAACATCATCGAGGTGGAGAAGATCGCCGCCGATCCGAGCACCACCGTCGAGGACGTCCTGAAGGTCATCATCGACCAGATCACCGCCTCGGCGGCCTTCATCGCCATGCTGAACCCGAGCAGCGACGACCCACGCATCTTCGAGCCCGCGTTCCGCCTGCTCACCCTGGTCGGTGACAAGCTCGCCGACCCGGTGCAGCGCGGCGGTATCCGCGCCGGCATCGAGGCGACCGACATCGTGCTGGCCGTGGGCATGGTGGCCGGCGTGCTCACCCGCACGGACGCGGGGTCCCGGCAGTACACCGCCGAGCATGCCTGGTCGTTGCTGCTGCACGGCATCCACGAGTGACCCGGGGCGGAGGGTCCCCCGGCCGTTCAGATCTCCAGATCCTCCTCGATGCTCCGCAGCCGGTGGCGGGCCAGCGCCAAGTTGCCGCGGGTGCGGTCCAGAGCCAGGTAGAGGAACAGTCCCCTCGACTTGCGGCCGGTCATCGGCCTGATGATGTGGTACTGACCCGACTGCGTGATCAGAATGTCCTCGATCTCCTCGTCGAGGCCCAGGCTTTCCATCGTCCGCAGCTTGGCGCGCACCACCTCGGTGTTGCCCGCGGCGGCGACCTGCAGGTCCAGTGCCTTCGAACCGCCGAGCATGCCCAGCGCCATGCCCGAGTTGTAGTCGACGACCGCGGCGCCGATCGCGCCGTCGATCACCATCATGTCCTTGAGGGCCACGTCCATAGCGGTCATGGGGGATTCCTTTCACTACCTTTGTCGATCACTGTGTGTCTCGACCCGCCTCGCGATCGCCTCGGATGCCCGGCGACGACACGGGCCATCGGCCGCTGCTCCGGAAGCCGCGCCGACGAAGGACGCCTCAGACCTCGAGGTCTTCCTCGATACCCTTGAGCCGGTGCCGGGCGAGCGCCAGGTTGGCCCGGCCACGGTCGAGCGCGAGGTAGAGGAACAGGCCCTTGGACTTGCGCCCGGTCATCGGCCTGATGATGTGGTACTGGTTCGACAAGGTGATGAGGATGTCCTCGATCTCGTCGTTGAGGCCGAGGCTGTCCATGGTGCGCAGCTTGGCGCGCACCACCTCGGTGTTGCCCGCGGCGGCGACCTGCAGGTCCAGCGCCTTCGAACTGCCGAGCATGCCCAGCGCCATGCCCGAGTTGTAGTCGACGACCGCGGCGCCGATCGCGCCGTCGATCACCATCATGTCCTTGAGGGCCAGATCCATATTGCTCATTCGTGTTCCTCTCATTCGACCTTTGTCGGCTGTTTGTGTCTCGGCCCGTTCGACAGCACCGTCAGATGATCGGCGATGGCGCGAGCCACCGGCCGCGACTCCAGGTGGAGGCGGCCGACGTTCACTTCGGATTCCGCGAGGACGGTCAGCGAGGCCCAGCCCGCGGTGTAGATGACCACGTAACCGCCGGAGCCGTGCACGACGACCTCGTCGAATCCCCCGCCGTGCGCGGTACTGGACAAGCGATAGGACAGCGCCAGATGCGAGGCGGTCAGCGCCGCCATGCCATCGGGCTCGATGTGGCCCGGCAGATCGTGGGTGATCAGCAGGCCGTCACCGGATGCCACCAGCGCACCGGTCAGCCGGGGCACACGATCGCGCAGCCCGTGCAACTCGGCCAGCACCACCGCGTACGGTTCGGGTCCCGACATCGCCACCTTGGTCAACCTTCCCATCCAATCGCCGAGCAGTTTCTTCCGCGCGGTCACTCGAGCTCCTCCAACGCCGCCCGCACCCGGACGAGCACGCTCATATCCACCTGCTCCCAGCGCTCCCGCTCGGCGGCGGGCACGGCCCGGCGTATTCGCTGCCGAAGCGGCTCGGGCGGTGCGGGATTCGGCGCGGGATTCGGCGCGGGCGCGGCGCGATTCACCGGCGCGACCGAGCGGGCCGGCGGGGCGACCGGTCCGGGCGGCGGGGCGATGGGCGCACCGCGCACCGGCCGCGTCACAGGCGGTAGCAGCGTGATGTTCGCCCGCTCCTGCCGTGCAGGCACAGGCACACGCTCCGGCGGGGGCATCGGTTCCGCGCGACCGGTCATCGGCGCACGCCCCGACCGGGACAGCAGCTCCGCACAGCCCCGGCTCTCGGCCCGCTCCGGCCGCGGCGGTTCGACATGATCGGGGGAAGGCGTTCGCTCCGGCAGCGCGGGGAGCCGGAGGCCCGACGAGCGCGAACCCCCGTCCGCACTCTCGGTCAGCGCCACGTGCGGCGAATCCGGTTCGAGCGCAGCCGGTTCGATCAGACCGGCGACGGTGAGTTCGCGCACCGCCGTGAGGCATCCGTAGGTGGTGCGGCCGAGGTAGCGAGCGATGTCGGTGACGCTGCGCCTGGTGTCGGCGGCAGCAAGTACCTCCGCTTGCCCGGCGGTGAGCACCACCCGACGACGATGCACCCGTCGCACGGGAACCACCGGCGCCCGGTCGACCAGTTCGGCGGGCCACGGCCCCGATCCGGGATCGCCGCGCCGCTCGCATTCGCGCACCAGTTCCCGAGGCCGCACATGACATACCCGTGCCAGCCAGTGCGCGGGCGCGGGCCGGAACTCCGGCGCGGCGCCGGAGGAGAGCAGGAAGTACGCCGCGTCGTATACCGACAGCAGGGCAAGGGTTTCCAGTTGCGGCTGCTCGAGCACCCGGCTGGGATCACCGGCCCCGGCGCGCTGCCAATCCTCGGGGGTGGCCACGCCCGCTTCCACCACCAACCGATCCAGACCGGTTGCCCGATGGCAGTGCGCGGACGCTATCGCGCCGTAGGCGAGGTGGAATTCCCCGTCACCGGCCAGCAACACGCCGGTACTGCCCTCCTGCTCCAGCCTGCGCAGTTCGACGGCGAGGTCACCGCTCATCGTCACCCTCGACGAACTCGGTGAGGACGGCCTTCAGCTGGAAGCGGGCCAGTCCCAGATTGCCGGTCTCGGCGTCGCAGACGACGTGCACGAATATGCGCCCGTCGAAATCGCCGTCCACCAGATACAGCAGGTGATAGCCGCCCCCGCCGCAGACGATGATCTCGCTGATGTCGTCCTCGCCGGACCCGCTCGCCAGGGCCGAGCAGCCGAGCACCGCGCGTACCACATCCGTCGTCCCCGCGGCGTCCTCGTGCTGATCGACCAGCTCGTGCCTGCCCGCCGCCGCGATCGCCAGACCGCTCGCACCATCCACCATCGTCACGCTGCGCGCACCGGGAATGTCCATGATGCGTTTCAGGCAGCCGTCTATACCGAGCACCGCTTCACCGCTTGTCTTCCGAAGGTTTGCCCTCGTTTATCGCCAAGGGCTGACAAGTGCCCGACGCTACACACGAAAGGCGAAAGTTGCACGGCGAACGCAGTGAAACTCATTTATTCCCAGCATTTCCCCCGCTCACGCAACAAACAATACCTCTCGGTTTTCAAACCGCCGAGTATTTCATACCAGTCGGTATAGTTTGCCACCATGTGCGTCGACTACAGAACGAATACTGCAAAAGGAAATCTCCGGTCGGCTGCGGATCGCGGCACCGACGAGCGCCCGCGCGGCTTCGCTCACTGCCCCAGGGCCTCGTCGGAACCGGCGCTTCACCGGCCGGACAGCAGGCATGACCACCGGCGCACTCGCCTCGATCGCCCGGCCGAGCCGCGCCTCGCCCGCCCGCGAACTCCGAGCCCCGCCCGCACCCGAGGACCACCCGTCGGCGCCGTTCTCCCCATTTGCCCGCATCGGCATGTCGGCGCCTGCAATAGGCGATCACCCCGGCGATCCACACCGGATGAGAAATCGAGACTCTTCCGGAGCAAATTCTCCGAAGCCCCTCCCCATTCCGCCCGATTTCGGGACAGGCGCTCACCGTGAATCCATTCCGCATCCATTTCTCCGAATTCTCCGCGGAACACCCTCTCATATCTCCGGGGCAGCGGTTCGCCACAGCCGATTCCACACCACAGGAGAATTCGGCAGTTGCGAACCGGTCCACCGGCGGCGCACGCCACACAGCCGTGAGCCCATCGATCCGCGTCGCGCACCATCGAAACCGAGCGGCAGGACCACGCGAAGGCGGCGGCCGGCTCCACGGGGACGCAGTGGCCGACCCCTCCGTCCGCCGACTGCCCCGCGAGCGCGGAGACACCGACAGCAGTCGTTTTCCCAATATTGCGAACGCAAATCTGCGTCCGACCTACGGCAGCGCGAATCGTCATGGCGAAAACCCGATTTCACGGGTCCGGCGGCATCGCACAGCGACCGAGACCCGAACTCCGCGCAGCGCAGTTTACGATCCGCAACCCCGGTCGGCGACGGAATTGCGGATCAGAGCTTCCCGTCGGTAGATATGAGAGCGGGCCGATC
Organism: Nocardia higoensis; assembly: GCF_015477835.1. NCBI lineage: Bacteria > Bacillati > Actinomycetota > Actinomycetes > Mycobacteriales > Nocardiaceae > Nocardia > Nocardia higoensis. The sequence goes on from NZ_JADLQN010000001.1 coordinate 2,747,729, forward strand.
GGCCAGATAGGCGTCGGCGAGGATGTCGCCGAGGCGGTTCGTCTGCCCGATGAGCCCGGGGATGTCGATCGCGACCACACCCGCCTGCCAGGCCCCGGTCAGTTCCACGAATCCGCCGACGGCCATCAACACCATGCGATGGAACTCGCCGAAATCGACTCCGGCCCGCAGGTAGGGCTCCATACTCGTCGCCAGCATGTCGGTGACGACCAGCACCAGGTCGCGACGACGGCGCTCGAGCACTTCGCTGCCCGCGTGATCGCCGAAGAGCACCTGGGTGCGGCGCGGGTCCTCGGCCAGACCGCGCACCACCGCCTCGACCGCGCGATGCAGCACATCCAAGGGCAGCGCGTCGGCCGGATCCCCGATGGCGGCGGTCAGGATGGCGGTGGTCTCGTCACGCACGTGGTCCCACGCGGCGGCGAGCAGTTCGGAGCGATCGGCGAAGCTTTCCCGGAAGTACCTGTCGTTCAACCCCGCTCGCGCGCAGACACTGCGCAGGCTGACCGCCGCCCAGCCGCTCTCCACCCACACGTCGATGGCGGCGTCGATGAGCTGGGCGCGGCGGGCGGCGCGGCGGGCCTCGACAGTCCGTCCGCCCCACCTCGATGGGCTGGTCATGAGTCCATCTTGACAAAAGGAGGCACCACAGGAGTCAATTGGTGACGAGTCGTCACCAATTGATGACGCACCGGCTCGCCTCGACCTTCGCAGCGCCGCGAAAGGACAGCAGATGTACACACGACTTCTCCGTGGGCTCAAGCAACGTGCCGCCGATCTCGCCGACCTCTACCCCGCCAGGCCGGGCCCGCTCGCCGAACCACCGGCGGGCAGCGGCCTGCTGCCCGTGCTCGGCGATGGCGGAGCGCCGTTGCTCGGCCACTCCCTGCGCGTCTACCACGACCCGATCATCTGGGCCCGCAACGCCTTCGACAAGTACGGCGAGGTGTCCTGGACGAGCGTCTTCGGCCGCCGTGCCGTCGCCGTATTCGGACCCGACGCGCTCGAGGTCGTCTGGAGCAACAAGGACAAGGTCTTCTCCAGCGAGCAGGGCTGGGAGTACTGGATCGGCCCGTTCTTCCGTCGCGGCATCATGCTGCTCGACTTCGACGAGCACCTGCACCATCGGCGTATCATGCAACAGGCGTTCACTCGCCCGCGGCTGATCGACTATCTCGACATGATGCGTCCGGGTATCGATCGCGAACTCGCCTCATGGCAGCCCGAACCCGGTTTCCTGCTCTACGCCAATGTCAAGCAGATGCTGCTCAACCTCGCCACCGAGGTCTTCGTCGGCGCGGAGCTCGGCCCGGAAGCCAAGCGAGTCGAGCACGCCTTCGAGGACACCGTGGTCGGCGGTCAGGCGTTGATCCGCACGCCCGTTCGCGGCGGCACCTGGGATCGCGGCCTGCGCGGACGACGACTGCTCCAGCAATACTTCCGCGACCAGCTGCCGGCCAAGCGCGCGGGCGACGGCACCGACCTGTTCAGCGCTCTGTGCCGCGCCACCAGTGACACCGGTGACACCTTCAGCGACGAGGACATCGTCAACCACATGATCTTCGTGCTGATGGCCGCCCACGACACCAGCGCCGTCACCCTGTCCATGCTCACCTACCTGCTCGGCAAGAACCCGTACTGGCAGGAACGCCTACGGGCCGAGTCGCTGGCCCTCGGCAAGGATTTCCTGGAATACGACGACCTCGACAAGCTCACCTCGCTGGACCTGGCCTTCAAGGAAACCCTGCGCATGTACGCCCCCGCGGGCGTGCTCATGCGTCAGGCTCTGCGCGACACCGACATCCTCGGCCACTACATTCCGGCGGGCACCGACATCATCATCGGCGCCTACCCCTCCATGCGGCTGTCGCGCTGGTGGCCCCGCCCCGACGAATTCGACCCCGAACGCTTCGCCGACGACCGCCGCGAGGACAAGATCCACCGCTACGCCTGGTCCCCCTTCGGCGGCGGGGCGCACAAGTGCATCGGCCTGCACTTCGGCGGCATGACGGTGAAGTCGATCATGCACCGCATGCTGCTGCAGTACGAGTGGAGCGTCCCCGAGGACTACCAGGTGCCGCTGGCGTGGGGCACGGGTCCGACCCCCGAGGACGGCCTGCCGATCAATCTCCGCCCGCGCTACACACGCAGGGCCGAAGAGGTGTAGTCGACGACACGCTGCGCCCTGAACGCTCCCCGATGTTTCTCGTGGCCCGAGCCCCTCGGGTTGGCTACGGTTGAGCCATGACCGCACTGCCCGACTGGATGCGCCCACCACGCGCCGAAGGCTGGTTCGCGGAAGACCTCGACCGCCTTCCCGAGGCGCCTCGCCACACCGAACTCATCGACGGAGCCCTCGTCTTCATGATGTCGCCGCAGCGCTCGTGGCACGGGCGCCTGGTCACCGCCTTGACCACGACCCTGGGGAAACAGGCGCCTGCGGGCTTCGAGGTCGAGCGGGAGATGACCGTGCGCCTCGACGCACGCAACCGGCCGGAGCTGGATCTCCTCGTCACCACCGCACCCTACGACCCGGACCGCACCTGCTATCACGCCGACGAAGTGGTTCTCGTCGTCGAGGTGGTCTCCCCCGAGTCCGCCCACCGAGATCGCACGGTGAAGCTCCGCAAATACGCCGAGGCCGGCATCCCGCACTACTGGTGTATCGAGGAGGAGAGCGGCGCGCCGGTCGTCCATGCCTACGAGTTGGACGGACCGACAGGCGTCTACGCCCCGGCGGGTATCTTCCGTGGCACGTTCCAGCGGCCGGTCCCCTTCGAGGTCGCCGTCGACCTGAACGCACTCGTTCCGCATCCGCGCCGCTGAGGGGCTCCGGACGATCCCTCGACCACGACCACCGGCAGGGCCTGAGGGATCCAGGCTGATCTGCCAGGATCGTCCGCATGAGAACAGCGGCCCGGGGCGGCATGATTCCTGGCGGCACCCTGGTTCTGCTGTCCGCCCTGTATTTCGCCCAGGGCCTGCCCTATGGCTTCTTCACCCAGGCGCTGCCGGTGGTGCTGCGCGAGTCCGGTTTCTCGCTGGTCGAGATCAGCACCACCGGCATCCTGTTCGCACCGTGGGGCCTGAAGTTCCTGTGGGCGCCCTACGTCGACCACTACGGCACCCGGCGGCAGTGGTTGCTGTCGCTGCAGCTCACGTCGGCGGCGGTGGCACTCGGTCTGGCCTGCCTGGACCTGTCGTCGTCGTTGCGCTGGCTGTTCGTCGGTATCGCGGTGGTCAATCTGGTGTCCGCGACGCAGGATATCGCCACCGACGGGCTGGCCGTCGGACTGCTCGGACCGCGGGAACGCGGTCTGGGCAACGGGATTCAGGTGGGCGCTTACCGGATCGGGATGATCGTCGGCGGCGGCGCGCTGCTGTGGTTGTTCGCGTTCGCGGGCTGGCGCAGCCTGTTCGTCGCGATGGCGGTCCTGTTGCTGGTGACAGTGATCCCGGTCTGGTGGCTTCCGCAGACCTCGACGCGCGGCAGCTCCGAGACTGCGCGAACGCGACCGGTCACGTTGGCGACCGGCTGGTGGAAGCGTCTGCGCAGACCGGGCATGCTCGCGTTCATCCTGCTCCTCGGCGGCTTCAAGTTCGGTGACTCGATGGGCTCGTCGATGGTCGGCCCGTTCATGTCCGACTCCGGCCTCGGCCTGGAGCAGATCGCACTGGTCAAGGGCGTCCTGTCCTCGGTGGGCGCGCTGGCGGGCGCGGCGGCGGGCGGCTGGCTGTGCTTCCGGCACGGACGTCGTCAGGCACTGCTGATCGGCGGGGTCACCCAAACCGCGAGTCTCGCCCTGTATGTGCTCGCCGCGCTCGGCGTCGGCGGATTCGGGCTCATCGTCTCGGCGAGCCTGGCCGAACACATCCTCGGCGGCGCCGCGACCGTCGCGGTGTTCGCGCTGATGATGGACGCCTCGGACCCCGACCACGCGGGCAGCGACTACACCCTGCTGGCTTGCGCGGTCGTCACCGTCCAGGGGCTCGCCGGATTCGCCGCAGGAGCCGTCGGCGATCTTCTCGGCTATCCGGCCTTGTTCGGGACGAGCCTGGTTCTGTCGGGAATCGGTTGCGCCGCTCTGCTTGTCGCCATCGACCGAGGTAAGGGGCCGAGCGGCGTCCACGGGGCGTGGGCGAAGCCCGTCTTCGCCGCACAGCAGAGCTGAGCCAGGCTCCACCGCTGATCTCGACGTCCACAAGACCCCGGCAAACCTGAGGAACCGGGCTCGGAGCCGCGCGGACATCGACAGCAGAGGAAGCCCGAGAGGACAGGTCCGACCAGACTTTCGACTGCCGTCGACACGCGGACCTGAGTGAGCCGACAGTCCCCTCTCTCGCTACCGGGGCAGCGCCGATGCGGGCGGAAAAATGATACTGGGCGGTTGCTATGTCACCGCCTATGCTTCTCGGCATGCACGCCGACCCCACGACCGACAACGACGCCGACGTGATCATCGTCGGCAGTGGCTTCGGTGGCGCCGTGAGCGCGCTTCGACTGGCTGAACAGGGCAAACGGGTCATCGTCCTCGAACAGGGACGGCGCCACACCCGCGACGACTTCACAGCCGCCCGGCGTGACCTCCGCAAGTACCTGTGGCTGCCCGAACTCGGCCTTCGCGGATTCTTCTGGCAACGCGTCCTCGCCCACGTCGGCATCATCGGCGGCGCGGGCGTGGGCGGCGGCAGCATCGTGTGGGCGGGCGTGCTGCTCGAACCCGAGGAAGAGTTCTTCACCGACCCGGCCTGGCCGGAATCACCGACCGGCTGGCGCGCCGAACTCGCCCCGCACTACCGGACGGCGGCGCGCATGCTCGGCCGCGCGGTCTCCCCTTTCGCCGGGCCGATGGACGAACACCTGCGGTCCGCCGCCGAGACCCTGGGTGCGGGCGGCACCTACGGGCCGACTCCGATGGCCATCTATTTCGGCGAGGAGGGCGTGACGGTGCCCGACCCGTTCTTCGGCGGCGAAGGCCCCGACCGCACCGGGTGCCGACTGTGCGGCGCCTGCCTGATCGGCTGCGCGTACGGCAGCAAGAACACCCTCGACCTCAACTACCTCTGGCTCGCCGAACGCCGCGGCGCCGAGATCCGCTCCGAGCGGCACGTGACCGAGGTCGCCGAACTCCCCGGCGGCTACGAGGTCCGCACCGCTTCGGGCGAGCGGTTGCGCGCACCGGAAGTGGTCCTGGCCGGGGGTGTGCTCGGCACGGTCGAACTGCTGTTCCACTCCCGCGAGGCCGGACTGCTGCCGCGCGTGTCCGACCGGCTCGGGATGGGTGTGCGCACCAACTCGGAAGCGATCACCGCCGTGCTCGCCGACGATGTCGACACCGATTTCACCCGCGGCCCCACCATCTCCAGCGAGTTCTATCCGGACGCGAAAACCCATGTGACACAGAACCGCTACGTCGGCGGATGGCACATGCGTTTCCAACTCGGCCCGCTGGTCGACGGCGACGATCCCGCGCGACGCCGCCGCCGCACCGCGCGCGCCCTGCTCGCCCACCCTCTCCGGCAGTTGCGTGTCGTCTTCGCCCGCAACTTCCTGCGCCGCCTCAGCGTGTTCACCGTGATGCAGAGAGTCGAGAACGAGATCCGGCTCGTGTTCGACCGCTCACCGGTGCGTCCGTGGCGCAAGGTCCTGCGCTCCCGCTCGGTCGCCGACAAGCAGGCCCCCAGCTACCTTCCCCAGGCGAACGACGTGGCCCGCGCCTTCGCCGCCTCGGTCGGCGGCCGCCCGCTGAACCTGCTCCTGGAGAGCATCGGCGGCAAATCCATCACCGCCCATATCCTCGGCGGCGCGTCCATGGGCCGCGACGCCTCCGACGGCGTCATCGACACCGATCACCAGGTCTTCGGCCATCCCGGCCTGTATGTCGTCGACGGCTCGGCCGTCCCCGCCAATGTCGGCGTCAGCCCGAGCCTGACCATCACCGCGATGGCCGAACGCTTCGCCGCCCGCCACGCGGCCCGTACCGGAAGAGCAGTCAGCTGAACGCATCCCGCCCCGAAATCCCGCAGTCCCTGACCCAGCTGCGAGGGCTGTTCGGCACCTCGTCCGCCGGGGACACACCGATCACCGGCAGCTACCGCGCCGAGTTCGTCGGCCCCCGGCCGCTGCGGTTCGCCGCGCCCCGCGCCATCGCCCTCGGCGGCATGCGCCGCTGGCACGGCAAGCGGTTCGCCGGGGACGGGACTGCGATCAACGTGCTCCGCTCGCCCGGCGACGAGGCGTCACTGGTCGAACGGCTGCCCATGACCGTGGCCACCGAGCCGTCCTGGCTGGACGGGCAGCCCGCGATCGCGGTCTCCTACGGCAGCGGCGGACCGATCCCGTGGCGATGGGTTCGTGACGAATTCCGGGTACTCGACGAGAGCACGCTGCTCGGACTCACCTTCGTCGGCGGCCGCTGGTCACGCATCGCCGCCGCCCCGTTCCTGCTGATCCGAGAGGATTGACCCGCCGTCCCACGGAGCGCTGATGCGGGCGCCCGGAAAAGCAGAAAACCCGCGCCGAGGCGCGGGTTTCCTTGTCTGTCAGCTCTTAGATAGCGCGGACGCTCTGAGCCTGCGGACCCTTCTGGCCCTGCCCGACCTCGAACTCGACACGCTGACCCTCATCGAGGGACTTGAAGCCGGAGCCGGAAATCTCGGAGTAATGCACGAAAACGTCCGGACCGCCACCGTCTTGCGCGATGAATCCGAAGCCCTTTTCGCCGTTAAACCACTTCACACTGCCTTGCGACATACTGTTGTCTTACTTCCTGTTGTGAGCCGGGCGATCACTTCAACAACCCGTGCTCATCACCGAGCCTGCCACAGTCCCGGCTGTCTCAGCCCCAAAGGTGAGGCAGCGCACGTCGGCGAATACCTCGGCACGCCCCTCACCCGATCGCCCTGTGGGCCGAGACCCGCGCGGCGCTCGATCAGACCTGATCGGGCTTGCTCGCCGTCTCGGCGGTCTTGCCGTCTTCGGCGGTTCGTTCCGCGCGCTGCGCTTTCACATCGGCCTGCCACTTCTCGAAGTCCGCCCGCATCACCTCGATCTGACGTTCGACGGCTTCCCGGGTATCCGACCACCAATTCTGCGCGGCCTCCCGCAGGTCCGCCGTGGTCTTCTCGAACTCGTTCCCCTCGCGCTCGAGGGTCGCGCTCAACTCCTCGCGCCGAGCCTGCAGCGCGGCGCGACTTTTCTCCCGAGCCTCGGCCGACGACTCTTCGTACTGCTTCACGCGGGCCGCGAGTTCCATCAGCGATTCCGACAACGGTTTCATATTCGTGCCCTCTCGAATCCTCGATCGTCAGGAAGAACCGGCATCCATCCCCCTGAGCATGGCTCTCGCGTTCCCGTTCCGCCAAGGGCACGATGTCACCTCATATCCCCCGACTTCCTCCCCTCGAGGTTCGGACGAGTCGGGGGGGAAGCCGGGCGCATCCGCCTGCACGACATCCATGCCCTGTGCCAGGTCTGTGATGCTCCCGAGAAGCTGCCGGGCCTGCTCGACCTGGCGAAAGTCGCCGCGTCCCACGACGGCGACGGCCTGTGGTGGTATAAGCCCCCCTGTTGAGCCGGACCACCGTGTCGCGGTCCGGCTCAACAGGCAGCGGATCATCACCAGGAAGCGAAGCCCGGTCCAGGTGAACCTGCTGCTGGACGAAACCGTCGTGCGGCGAGCCGTCGGCGGCGCGAGAACGATGGCTGGCCAACTGCATAATCTGGCCGCCCTCCCGGCGAACGTCCACCTTGCTGCCGTTCAGCAGCGGATACCCCCTGGGCGTGGCATGCGCCTTCCACAGTTCGGCGGCAACTCGCCGCAGCGTCGCAGCACTATGGTGAACATGTGGATTGGCTTGTGCAGACGGGCGCGGGTATTCGAGTCGAATGGGGCCAGGCCGGTGCCCAGACGTTGGGACCGCACAGCGCGGCGCTGATGGTAGTCGATGTGTTGTCGTTCACCACCGCGGTATCGGTTGCGGTCGACGCCGGAACTGCGGTGCTTCCCTATCCGTGGCGGGACGGCGGCGCGGAGGAATACGCGGCACGACACGATGCCACGTTGGCGGTGGGACGGCGCGCGACATCGCCGCAGCGGCCCTGGTCGCTGTCGCCGACCGCGTTGCGGCTTGCGCCCGCGCCGCGGCGATTGGTGCTGCCTTCACCCAATGGCTCGGCGATCGCGGCGGCGGTCTCCGGGGTGCCGGTGATAGCTGCGTGCTTGCGCAACGCCACCGCTGTCGCGGCGTGGATGGTCCGACAGGGGTGGGGCACAGCCGACCTACCGATCGCGATCATCCCCGCCGGGGAACAGTGGCCCGGCCAGGACGCCGTGAGGCCTGCCGTCGAAGACTGGATCGGCGCCGGGATGATCGTGTCCGCTCTGGTCGCGGCCGGGGCAGGACCATTGTCGTCGGAAGCATCGGCGGCCAAGACCCTCTACGAGGGATCCAACGACGTGCCCGGCCTCGTAACCGAATGCGCGTCAGGGCGTCAGCTCACCGACATGGGCTTCGGAGACGATGTGGTGGTTGCCACGGAGATGGACTCCAGCACCGCGGTTCCCGTGCTCATCGACGGCATGTTCGTCGACGGGGGCACTTCTCGGCGCGTCGTCTGACGCGGGGAGAGGCGATTCCGGCTTCTGGGCCATCACGGGACCGCGCCGCCGAGTGCGGGCCGGCGAGACCCTGCGTACGAAGACCACGTGGTGGGGCGAAATCTGCATATCGACGGCCTGCCACACACAGTCCTGCCGCATCCCGCGCTGACCAGACCGATCATCAAGGGTCGACAGCTGTCGCGCGACCTGGGTGTTCGTGCGGAACTTGGGATCGGTAGGTGGTGCGCGTGGCGTCTACTCACCCCATGACATCTTCTCAACCTCCCAAGAACCAACCGCAGTCCACCGGCTTGGACAAGAAGACCAGCGCGATCCTGTCGTACGCACTGGGATGGCTCACCGGAATCATCTTCCTGTTCGTAGGAAAGAACGATCCCGATGTGAAATTCCATGCCTCGCAGTCAATCGTCTTCTTCGGGGCGGTATCGGTGGTCAACATCGTTCTGAGCATCGTCGGCTCGCTCATCGGAGTCCTGGGGATCATCTTCAGCCTCGCCGGACTCGCAGTCGCGGTCTTCGCAGTCGTCGTCTGGATCATGGCCATGGTCCAGGCGAACAACACCGGCGGTGTCCGCGCAGAGCTTCCCATTGTCGGGAAATTCACTGCCCCGTATGCCGATCAGCTGGCCAACTCGGTCGAGTAGCGGCACATTCGAAGCCCCAACCGATCACCCTGATCAAGGATGCCGGTGGCACCCTACTGGCGGCGGCCGGTTACGACAGTCGGACACCAACGGCCCGAGGCTATCTCGGGCCGTTGGTGTCCGCGCGGAACGTCTGACCACCGCTTCCAACGCCCGCTCACTTCTTCGCAGACGACGATCCGCTAGACGTTGAAGCGGAACTGTTCCGGCGCGAAGCACCGTCATGACGAAGGCGCGATGTACTCGCACTGTAGGTCGGACACTCTCGCGATGTGCTCGAAGTCGTGGTCCGCGGCGAGCACGGTCGCATCGTTCACGATGGCGTAGCCGGCGATGAGGATGTCGAGCGAGCCGGCCGCGCCGACGAGTCCCGCATTCCACAGCGCTTCCTGGATATCGAGCACGAGCGATTCGTCGGGTGCGTGCTCGAGCGGGAACCCGAGGGAGATCTGCTCTCGGTAGTGTGCGTACCCCTCGGCGAGGTCGAAGACGGCTCGATTCGATCGCTCGCCCGTGAGCGCCTTGGCACGCTCGATCAGCTTCGGATCACAGTCGACGCCGGTGACTGCCATGATGGCCCCCTATCGTCATGACCACCTCACCCACACGCTCCACCGGCAGCTACCTCACGACGTGCGCCATCAGTGATGGCGGGCAGACCGCGCTCTCAGACGTTGAAGCGGAACTCGACCACGTCGCCATCGGTCATGATGTAGTCCTTGCCCTCCATGCGCACCTTGCCCGCGGCCTTGGCGGCAGCCATCGAGCCAGCCGCGACCAGGTCGTCGAACGCCACGACCTCGGCCTTGATGAACCCGCGCTCGAAGTCGGTGTGGATGACGCCGGCGGCCTTGGGCGCGGTGTCACCCTGGTGGATGGTCCACGCGCGCGCTTCCTTCGGACCGGCGGTGAGGTAGGTCTGCAGGCCGAGGGTGTGGAAGCCGGCGCGGGCCAGGGCGTGCAGGCCGGGCTCGGTCTGGCCGATGGATTCGAGCAGTTCGGCGGCGGACTCGTCGTCGAGTTCGAGAAGTTCGGCTTCGACCTTGGCGTCTAGGAAGACGGCGTCGGCGGGGGCCACGGCGGCCTTCAGCTCGGCCTTGCGGGCCTCGTCGGTGAGGACGGACTCGTCGGCGTTGAAGACGTAGAGGAAGGGCTTGACGGTGAGCAGGGACAGTTCCCGTAGCAGCTCGGTGTCGATTTCCTTCTGGGCGGCGAAGAGGGTGCGGCCCGCGTTCAGGATTTCCTGGGCGGCCTTGGCGGCGTCGGCGACCGGTTTGCGGTCCTTCTTGACCTTGGCTTCCTTGTCGAGGCGGACGACCGCCTTCTCCAGGGTCTGCAGGTCGGCGAGGATGAGCTCGGTCTCGATGACCTCGATGTCGGCGAGGGGGTCGACGCGGCCGTCGACGTGGATGACGTCGTCGTCGGAGAAGACGCGCACGACCTGGCAGATGGCGTCGGCTTCGCGGATGTTGGCGAGGAACTTGTTGCCCAGGCCCGCGCCTTCGGAAGCGCCCTTGACGATGCCCGCGATGTCGACGAAGGAGACGACAGCCGGAACAGTGCGCTCGGAGCCGAAGATCTCGGCGAGCTGGTCGAGCCTCGGATCGGGCAGCGGGACGACGCCGACGTTGGGTTCGATGGTCGCGAACGGGTAGTTCGCGGCCAGCACGTCGTTCTTGGTCAGCGCGTTGAACAGCGTCGACTTTCCGACGTTGGGCAGGCCGACGATTCCGAGGGTGAGACTCACGAGGAGTGGAGTCTACGCGGTGCGCGCGGCGGTCCGGCCGCCGCCGTCGCCGGAGGCAACGCCCGCCGGGACGGGGCTACGGCACGACGGCCCCGCACTCACGCCGCCCGCCGCCCGGCGAAGGATTTCCAGGCGCGAAACGGCGCTCGGTGGACGGGACCGATGCCGCGCCGACGGCGTAGCGTGAACGCATGGAGCCGACCTCCGAAACGGTGACGGCGCGGCCCGCTTCCGTACTGGCCGGGTTCGTCGACCACTACATCGGCTATCGGATGACCGGATACGCGCCCGGCCTGCACCGGGGACTGCCGTCGCGCCATCAGACCTTCATCGTCGCCATCGGGCCGACCATCGACGTCGTCGCCCAGACCGACCGCACCCAGAGTCCGGCCGACTACCGCTGCGTCCTCAGCGGGCTGCAGGCGAGCGCGGCCGCGATCGCGCACACCGGCCATCAGGAAGGGGTCGGGATCGCGCTGACGCCGCTGGGCTGCCGAGCGTTGTTCGGGTTGCCCGCGGGGGCGCTGTGGAACACGACGCTGGAGTGCGCGCAGATCGCCGGGCCGGTCGCGGACGAGCTGTGGGAGCGGTTGCAGGGGCCCGCGTCGTGGCCTGCTCGATTCGCGGTGTGCGACGAGGTACTGACACGGCTGGCGAACCCGCAGCGGCTGGTGACACCCGAGTTGACCTGGGCGTGGCGGACGGTGACCGGCAGTGGCGGGCAGGTGAGCGTGTCTGGGCTGGCCGATCGGATCGGCTGGAGCAGGCAGCATCTGACCAGGCGGTTCACCACGGAGTTCGGGCTCGGACCCAAGCTCGCCGCGCGGATCACCCGATTCGAGCGGGCGCGACGGATGATCGTCGGGACGCCGTCGTTCGTGACGCTCGCGCAGGTGGCCGCGAGCTGCGGGTACTACGACCAGGCGCATCTGAACCGGGACTTCGCGGAGCTGGCGGGGTGCAGCCCCACCACCTGGCTCACCGAGGAGGAGATTCCATCCGTCCAAGACGAGGCCGACGCCTCGGAGTGAGGCTGGAGTCATGACCGATTCGACAATCACCCCAGCAGAGACACAGACCGGCACCGCCGTCTGGCCGTGCCTGAGCTTCCGGGACGCGCACGCGATGATCGCGTTCCTGACCGAGGCCTTCGGCTTCGAGAAACGCGCCGTCTACACCCGGGAGAACGACGAGACGGTCGTCGAGCACGGCGAACTGCGCTGGCCGCTCGGCGGCGGCATCATGTTCGGCTCGGCGGGCAAGGACGACACCCCGTTCGGGCAGCGCACGCCCGGAAACGACTCGATCTACCTGGTGTGCGAGGACCCCGACGGCCTGTTCGCCCGCGCCACCGCGGCCGGGGCGGAGGTGGTGCGCGAACTCCGCGACGAGGACTACGGTTCCCGGGGATTCACAGCCCGCGACCCCGAGGGCAACCTGTGGAGTTTCGGCACCTACCGGGGCGAATAGGGGCAGCGGCTGGATCGCCATCCGTTACCTTGTGAGCTGTTCTCGGTGCCTCGCGTCACAGGAGTAGCGGATGGCGACAATCGAATATCTTCGGACCGACCCCGGTCTACCGCCGGTCGGGGTGGTCGACAGATCGCCGATGACCCCGGTCAAGAAGGGGGTCTTCGCCGCGATCGCGATACTCGGCGCGCTCGCCTGGGCGATCCTGGCCGTCGCGCGCGGCGAGAACGTGAACGCGGTCTGGATCGTCATCGCCGCGGTCTGCACCTACGTCATCGCCTATCGCTTCTACGCGCGATTCATCGAATGGAAGATCACCAAGCCGCGCGACGATCTGGCCACCCCGGCCGAAATCCTGGAGAACGGCAAGGATTTCATGCCGATGGACCGCCGGGTCCTCTACGGCCACCACTTCGCCGCCATCGCGGGCGCCGGTCCGCTGGTCGGGCCCGTGCTGGCGGCGCAGATGGGCTATCTGCCCGGCACGATCTGGATCGTGGTCGGCGTGTGCCTGGCCGGCGCGGTGCAGGACTACCTGGTGCTGTGGGCCTCGACCAAGCGGCGCGGGCGCAGCCTCGGGCAGATGGCCCGCGACGAACTGGGCGCGGTCGGCGGCGTGGCGGCCATCGTCGCGATTCTCGTGATCATGATGATCCTGCTGGCGGTGCTGGCGCTGGTGGTGGTCAACGCGCTCGGGGAGAGCCCGTGGGGTGTTTTCTCCATCGCGATGACCATCCCCATCGCCCTGTTCATGGGCGTGTATCTGCGGTTCATGCGGCCGGGGCGGGTCGGGGAAGTCTCGGCGATCGGCATCGTGCTGTTGCTGCTGGCCATCGTCGGCGGCGGCTGGGTGTCGGAAACCGAATGGGGCGCGGACTGGTTCACCCTCTCGCGGACCACCATCGCCTGGGCCCTCATCGGCTACGGCTTCCTGGCCTCGGTGCTGCCGGTGTGGTTGCTGCTGGCCCCGCGCGACTATCTGTCGACCTTCATGAAGATCGGCACCATCGGCCTGCTGGCCGTGGGCATCCTGATCACCATGCCGGTGCTGACGGCGCCGGCGATCTCGGACTTCGCCGCCACCGGGAGCGGCCCGGCCTTCGCGGGCAGCCTGTTCCCGTTCCTGTTCATCACCATCGCCTGCGGCGCGCTGTCGGGCTTCCATGCGCTGATCTCCTCCGGCACCACGCCGAAACTGCTGGAGAAGGAATCGCACGCGAGGATGATCGGCTACGGCGGCATGCTGATGGAGTCGTTCGTCGCGGTCATGGCGATCATCACCGCCTGCATCATCGACCAGCACCTCTACTTCGGCATGAACGCGCCGCTGTCGCTCACCGGCGGCACACCGGACAAGGCCGCGGCCTACACCAATTCGCTCGGCCTGGCAGGCGCGCCCGCCACCGCGGACACCTTCGCGAAGGCGGCCGAGGACGTCGGCGAGACCACGATCATCTCCCGCACCGGCGGCGCGCCCACCCTGGCCGTCGGCATCTCCGAGGTGTTCCACAAGTTCCTCGGCGGCGAGAGCATGAAGTCGTTCTGGTACCACTTCGCGATCATGTTCGAGGCGTTGTTCATCCTCACCACCATCGACGCGGGCACCCGCGTCGCGCGGTTCATGGTCTCCGACGCGCTCGGCAATTTCGGCGGGCCGCTGCGCAGGCTCAAGGATCCGTCCTGGCGGGTCGGCGCGTGGGTGTGCTCGCTGGTGGTGGTCGCGGCGTGGGGGTCGATCCTGCTGATGGGCGTCAGCGATCCGCTGGGCGGTATCAACGCGCTGTATCCGCTGTTCGGCATCGCCAACCAGCTGCTGGCCGCGGTGGCGCTGACGGTGGTGACCACCATTCTGGTGAAGAAGGGGCTGGGCAAGTGGGCCTGGATTCCCGGCCTCCCGTTGGCCTGGGATCTGGTGGTGACGATGACGGCGTCCTGGCAGAAGATCTTCTCCGCGGACCCCAAGCTCGGCTACTGGAAGCAGCACAGTCTGTGCCAACAGGCGCAGGAGGCGGGCAAGCTGTGTCTGACGGCGAAGACGCCCGAAGAGGTCGACATCGTGGTGCGCAACACCTTCATCCAGGGCACACTGTCGATCCTGTTCGCGGTACTGGTGCTGATCGTGGCGGTCGTCGGGGTGCTGGTGTGCGTGCGCGCCTGGCGGTCCGGGGACACCAGCACCACCGAGTCGCCGGAGGAACCGTCGAAGATCTTCGCGCCGAGCGGGTTCGTCGCCACCCCGGCGGAACGGGAAGTGCAGAAGCAATGGGACGAGTTGATCGCCTCCGGCGCGATCCGGGCGCCCGGCGCGGCCCACACGGTCACCGTGAAGTCGGGCGCGTGAGGACCGGTCTGCACGTCGATGCCGGGCTCGCCGCCGCGCGGCTTCGGAGGCGGGCCCGGCGGGAGCGGCCATGAGTGCCGAGCGAGCCGGCGCGGCATCCCGGTGTGCGCGCCCCGGTCCGGCCCGGCGGGCGCGCGCGGCGGTCCGGGCGGCGCTGTGGTGGCTGGATTCGGTGGTCGGCGGCCAGGACTACCAGCGTTATGTCGCGCACCTGCGCCGCCGTCACCCGGACCGACCGGTGCCGACCGAACGCGAGTACTGGCGGGAGCGGCACGCCTACGCCGATAATCACCCGGCGGGCCGCTGCTGCTGATCCGTGACGATGTCCTTTTTCCGCTAGCACGGGGGTCGCGCGGCTGACATCGTGGAGGGCGTGACGATCACGGCACTGGATTTCGAGCGATGCTATCGGGCGGTCTCGACCCGCGACTCCCGATTCGACGGTCAGTTCTTCACCGCCGTCCGGACGACCGGAATCTATTGTCGCCCTTCATGTCCGGCCATCACCCCGAAACGGGTGAACGTGTCGTTCCTGCCGACCGCGGCGGCGGCGCAGCAGGCCGGTTACCGCGCGTGCCGCCGATGCCTGCCGGACGCGGTGCCCGGGTCGCCGCTGTGGAACACCCGGGCCGATCTCGCCGCCAGAGCCATGCGGCTGATCGGCGACGGTGTGATCGAACGCGGCGGCGTGCCCGCGCTGGCCGCGGCACTCGGCTACTCCCAGCGGCAACTGACGCGGGTGCTCACCACCGAACTCGGCGCGGGACCGCTCGCACTGGCCAGGGCACATCGCGCGCACACCGCGCGCCTGCTCGTGCAGACCACCGAGATGCCGATGTCGGACGTGGCGTTCGCGGCCGGATTCACCAGCATCCGCCAGTTCAACGACACCGTGCGCGAGGTCTTCGCCGTCAGCCCGACGGTCATGCGGTCCGAAGCCCGCCGCCGCGCCGGCTCCCCCGCTCTCGCCGCCGACGGCGTGCTCACGCTGCGCCTGCCCTACCGGGAACCGCTCGACCGCACCTGGCTGGAATGGTTCCTCGGCGCGCACGCGGCGCCGGGCGTGGAGCAGTGGTCGGGCGGGGTCTACACGCGCAATCTGCGCACCCCGCACGGGCACGCCACCGTGGCGCTGCGGATCCGGCCCGGGCATGTGCAGGCCGAGATCGCGCTGCGCGACATGCGTGATCTGGCGCCGACGGTGGCACGGGTCCGGCATCTGCTCGATCTGGACGCCGACCCGGTCGGTATCGACGAGGTGCTCGGCGACGAACTGCTCGGGAACGCGTTCAGCCCGGGCATCCGGGTGCCCGGTTGCGCCGACCCGGCGGAACTGCTGCTGCGCACCATGATCGGTCAGCAGATCTCGGTCTCCGCCGCCGCCACACACACCGGACGGCTGGTGCGCGAACTCGGTGAGAGCGTGACCGGCCCGGTGCCGCGCCTGTTCCCGACCGCCGGGGCCATCGCCGAACACGGTGCGCGGGTGCTGACCGGCCCGGCGCGGCGCATCGAGGCGATCGTGCGAGCGGCGGCGGCCGTCGCCGCCGGTGACCTGGCTCTGCACCCGGGCCGCCCCGCATCGGAATTACGCGCGGATCTGCTGGCGCTGGACGGCGTCGGCCCGTGGACAGCCGACTACGTCACCATGCGTCTGCTCGCCCACCCGGACACCCTGCTGAGCAGCGACCTGGTGGCCCGGCGCGGCGCCGAGCTGCTCGGCGTCGATCTCGGCGACACGGCCCGCTGGTCGCCCTGGCGTTCCTACCTGTCCATGCACCTGTGGAAAACCGCGCTGGCCGCGCGTGCTCTCGCCCGCCCGGCCGACTCCGGCGACGATCACCGCCGCGCCGGCTGACCACCATCCCTGGAAAGCGAGTCCCATGTCCCTCTCCGTTGCCGACTTCGCGACAACCGCGACCCCGATCGGCCCGTTCACCGCCCTCACCGACACCGACGGCGCGGTCCTGGCCTCCGGCTGGACCGCCGACGCCGACGATCTGCGCCTGCTGATCCACCCGTCCTTGCGTCCGGACGAGCTCCGGGAGCGCGACTCGCTCGGCGCGGTCACCCGGGCGGTAGTCGCCTACCACGACGGCGACACCACCGTGATCGACACGGTGCCGGTGCGTCAGTATTCCGGGGAATTCCTCACCCATGCCTGGGAGATCCTGCGCAAGGTTCCCGCGGGCGAGCCCGTCACCTACACCGCCTTCGCCGCCCTGGCCGGACGGCCGTCGGCGACCCGCGCCGCTGCCAACGCCTGCGCGCGCAATGCCGCCGCGTTGTTCGTGCCGTGCCATCGAGTGCTGCGCGTCGGCGGAGCGCTGGGCGGATTCCGCTGGGGGCTGGCGGCCAAGCGGTGGTTGCTCGACCACGAGAGCGAGCCGACACTTCGTGCGCGTGCGCACGGCGGCATTCCAGCCCCCGTTTCGGTGGGGTAGCGCCTACGGCTCGAACGGTTCGAAGCACTCCCGTCACCCGACGTGCGCGGGCGGGCGATGGTTCATGCTCCCGCGCGCTTTCCGAACGCGGATCACCCCGGACCGGTACGTCTGGCTCGTCGAACTACCGGCCCGGCTACGGCCGCGGGCGCACGCAACCGCCGTCCGTCCCTCGGTTCGTCGCCCCTTTCGCCCCCGCCTCCGCGGCACGCTCGGCGATGAGTTGCCTCGGACGACGAAGTTCCGCGGCGGCGAAACAGGCCGGCAGGCGGGCTGTCTCAGGCGACCGTAGCGTGCAGGGTCGACCCGTCGCGACCTCGGACGACGTGCAGGCGGCTGGGGATGCGCTGGCGCATCTCGTCGACGTGGCTGACGATGCCGACGACCCGGCCGCCCGCCCGGAGTTCGTCGAGGACCCCCATGACGGCGTCCAGGGTGTCGGAGTCGAGGCTGCCGAACCCTTCGTCGATGAACAGGGTGTCGAGCACGACTCCGCCGGCTTCGGCGGCGACGGTGTCGGCCAGGCCGAGCGCCAGCGCGAGGGAAGCCATGAAGGTCTCACCGCCGGAGAGGGTCTTGGCCGGGCGGATGGCGCCGGTGTAGTCGTCGCGGATGTCGAGGCCGAGGCCGCCGCGCCTGCCGCGCGGGCCCGCCTTGTCGGTGTGGACGAATTCGTAGCGCCCGCCCGACATCCGGCGCAGGCGGACCGATCCGGAGATCGCGACCTCTTCCAGCCGGGCGGCGAGCACATAGGAGCGCAGGGACATGCTGCGGTTGTTCTCGCCGCGACCGGCGACGACGTCGGCGAGGCGATCGAGTTCGTCGTGGGCGCGTCTGCGCGGAACCAGGCGCTCGGCCTCGCTCCACAGCTGGGCGCCCAGTTCCTCGAGCGAGTGCACACGGCGGCTCGCTTCGGCGCGGGCGGCGATCGCCGCGTTCGCGCGTTGCCGAGCTTCCTCGACCGCTCGCTGCACCGCCGCCAGGTCACCCGGTTCGGCTTCGGCGGCCGCTCGGATCTCGGGTTCGGCCAGAACGGCCTCGGCGGAGGCGCGCAGACGGTCGGCGGTCACGAGTTCGGACTCGATCTCGCTCTGGCGCTGCGGGGTCCGCGCGGCCGCTTTGACCACCTGGGCGTAGGCGCTCAGCCGAGCGACGGCATCGGCATCGTCGGGCAGCGGCGACTCCGGTGCGAAACCGGCCGCGGCGGCGCGGTTCTGGACGCGCTC
This sequence comes from Nocardia higoensis, assembly GCF_015477835.1. Classification (NCBI taxonomy): domain Bacteria; kingdom Bacillati; phylum Actinomycetota; class Actinomycetes; order Mycobacteriales; family Nocardiaceae; genus Nocardia; species Nocardia higoensis. Next base: position 2,766,225 of record NZ_JADLQN010000001.1, read on the forward strand.
GGCGACGAGGGCGACCTGTTCACACGCGCTGACGACCGCCGACCGCGCCCGGGCGAGCTCGGCGGCGGCGTCGACGAGGGCGTCCAGACGCGCGCGGCGATCCTGGAAGCTGCTGTCCGCGCCCGCGGCCTCGCGCAGGCGCGCATCGGCCTCGGCCAGACGACTCTCGGCAGCGCGGATGCGGGCGCCGATCTCGCCGCGGCGCACCTGCGCGGCGCGCAACCCGTCCTGCACGCTGGACTGCTCCTCGCGCAAGCGGGTGAGCGTCGCGTCCGCCGCGTCGAAGGTGCTCGCGGTGTCGGCGGTGTCCTCGTGACGTCCGATCGCCGAGCGCAGGTTCGCCGCCAGCTCGACGGGATCGGCGTCGCCGCCCCGGGCCAGCAGACCTTCGATCTCCCGCTCCAGCTCCGCGACGCGGACACCGATCAGATCGCGCCGCTGTTCGGCCACGCGTTCGGCTTCGGCCGCCGCTTCCTCGGCATCCACCGACACCGCGTCCACGGTGCTTTCCGCGGGCGCGGGATGGGCGGTCGAACCGCAGACCGCGCACGGCAGGCCGAGGACGAGCGCACCGGCGAGCTCGGCGGCCATCCCGGCCAGTCTGCGTTCTCGCAAGGTGAGCACCAGGTCGCGGGCGTCGTTGTGGGTGGCACGGGCGGACTCGAACTCGACGCGGGTCGCGTCCAGATCGATACGACGGCGCGCCAGGTCGGCGGCCGCGCTCGCCGCGGTGTGCAGGCGTTCGCATTCCGAGACCAGCGCGGGCAACGCGGCCTTGGCCGCGCTCGCTTCCCGCAGCTGGTGTTCGGCGGCGGTGATCGCCGCAGGCAGTTCGCGGTGGCGGTGGGTCAGCTCGTCCTCGCGGCGGGCCAGCTTCGCGTCCTCGGCGCGCAATTCGGCCAGTTCCCCGGACAATTCGGCAGCGGCGGTCGCGTCGACGCGCACGGCGTCGAGCGCGCCGGCCTGCGCGCTCCACGCCCGCACCGCGGCGTCCAGATCGGCGTCTTCTCGCAGGCGCGGCGAATCCGCCGGGACCGATCCACTCTCCGGTTCGCCGCCCCGACCGTCGGCACCGGATCCATCACTGCCTCCACTGTTCCCACCGCCACGAGCACCGGGCGACGCCGCCGAGGACAGTCCCGAGGAGGTCTCGGACAGCACCGTCGCCGGCAGGTCGAGCCGCAAGTCGGCGGCCTCGGGGACGGCGAGCGCCGCGGCCAGGCGGTCAGCGGATCGATGAGCCGCTTTCTCGAGCGTGCGCGCGGTCACCACCTTCTCGCGCGCTTCGTCGATGGCTTCGATGACCGGCTGCGCGCGGCGGGCGGTGTCGAGTTCGGCCTGCGCGGCCCGACGCTGCTCGGCGGTCGCGTCGTATCGGGCGAGTTGGTCGCGTGCCGCCGTCATCCGCCTGCGCGACTCGTCGAGGGCACGGACCTCGTCGGCCCGTTCGCGCAGCCGGGCGCATTCCTGTTCGAGCGCTGCGGCTTCCGCGGTCGCCGTGGCGAGATCGGCGCGGGCCTGCGACAGCAGTCGCTGCGACCAGTCCACCGAGTCCTCGACCGTCGCGGTCTCGGTGACGGTCAGGCCTGCCGCGCCCCTGATCTGAGCTATCAGCCGTTCGATGCCCTGCTCGGACTCGCCGAGCGCGGCGCGGGAGGCGCGACGGCGCTCGGCCAGCCACTGTTCGGCGAGGCCGAATCGGTGGGTGTCGAACAGCTTTTCCAGCAGTTTCTCGCGGTCTTCGTTCTCGGCGCGCAGGAAACGCGCGAAATCGCCCTGCGGCAGCAGGACCACCTGGAAGAACTGGTCGGCACTCATGCCGAGCAGGCGCACGACCTCCTCTCCGATGTCGGGAATGCGCGAAAGGTTCTCACCGCGACCGTCGAGCCATTCCAGCGTGGCCTTCGGCTGTTCTGTGCGCATGCCGGTGCCGCGCCGTTTGGGGCGCTCGAATTCCGGCGAGCGGGTCAGCCGCAGCCGTCGTCCGCCCAGCGTCGCCTCCAGCACGACCCGCGGCGGCGTGTCGGCGGGAGCGTGGTCGGAGTGCAGGCGTTTGCTCTCACCGCGCGCGCCGGGAACGCGACCGTAGAGGGCGAAGGCGATGGCGTCGAGCACGGTGGTCTTGCCCGCCCCGGTCTGCCCGTGCAGCAGGAACAGGCCGTCGGCGCCGAGGCTGTCGAAATCGACCGCCGTCGGGGCGGCGAACGGGCCGAACGCCGTCATCTCCAGCCGGTGCAGTCTCACGAGGCACGCCCGCGTACGACGATCCCGACACCACCGCAGGCGATGGACACCCCGGTTCCCTTCACGCCGTCAGTTCCCCTTCCAGATCGTCTCCGTCCGAACCGGCGCCCGCTCGACCGATGCCATCGAGCCCGGCGTCGCGCGGCACAGCACCGTCCGGCGCACCCCCGACGCGCCGGGCACCTCCGGACGCGGTCGCGTTCGGCCCATCGTCGCGGCGCTCGGCATCGGCGAGCACCGACGCCTGCTCCGGCTCGCCGACCGCGGCCGCCAGCGCCCGCTCCATCCAGCGCACCTCGGACGCCGACGGCTCGCCCCGCACGTCGGTCAGGAAACCGCGGGCCACCTCGCCGTCGTCGCGGCCGCGGACCCGCTCGCGATAGTGCAGCACCGCCTCCGCGTCGGGGCGATTCCATTCCACGTGCACCGCGTGCGGGAAGCGCGTCCGCAGCCTGCGCATGGCGTCCAGCGGCCGTGCCCGGTCGGTCAAGGTCGCCGACACGTAGTGGTCTCCGACGTCCTCGTAGGTGGGGTCGGACAGCAATTCCTCGACCGTGCCCGTCAGCCGGGACAGCCCGCGCACCGTGGGAAGGTCGCGCCGGCGGACCTCGGTGAGCCCGGATGCGTCCAGGTCCACGATCCAGACCGCTTTGCGGTGCGAGGACTCGCCGAACGAATACGGCAGCGGGGATCCCGAGTACCGCACCGACTCCGACAGGGTCTGCGGGGAGTGCAGGTGTCCGAGCGCCACATAGTCGACACCGTCGAAGGCCGACAGCGCGACGGTCTCCACTCCGCCCACCGAGATCGAGCGCTCCGAACCGGTCGCCGCGCCACCGACGACGAAGGCGTGCGCCAGCAGCAACGACCTGGTGCCCGGCCGGTTCGCCAGGTCGGCGCGGATGCGGTCCATCACCACGTCCACCACCTCGGCGTGCGAACGAGCGCGCGGCACCCCCAGCTCCGCGCGCACCACCTCCGGCTCGAGATAGGGGATGCCGTAGAACGCGACGTCACCGTGCTCGTCGGACAGGATCACCGGCTGATCGGCGTCGGCCACTCTGGTCCGCAGATACAACCCGCCCGCCGCGGCGAAGCTCGCGCCCGCACCGAGCCGGGCGGGGGAATCGTGGTTGCCGGAGGTCGCGACAATCTTCGCGCCCGCCGCGGCGACGGCCTCGAGGCCACGTGTGCAGACCATGATGGCGTCGGCGCTGGGAATGGAACGGTCGTAGATGTCGCCGGGGACGACCACCACATCCACCGATTCCTCGGCGACCAGCTCCGCGATCGCCGACAGCGCGCGCGCTTGATCGACCAGGAGGTCGACGCCGTGAAACGTCCGGCCCACATGCCAATCCGAAGTGTGCAGCACCCGCATGAGCGGACACGGTAGGCGCCCGCACCGACATGTGTGGATCACACCCCCCGCGCGGCAAATCGACGCCGCAAATAACACCCGGTTAGTGTCTTGGGGTGGCTGCTTCCCAACGTGTGCGATCCCGGGTGCCCGCGCTGCAACGATCGATCCTGCCGACGGTGCCTGGCGTACCCGCGTGGTCTGCTGTCCTCGTCGCGATCGGCTGCACGCTCCTGGGCTTCCTGCTCGACGCGAGCGGCGACAACACCGAGCTCACCGCAACGTTCTCCACGCTGTATGTCGTCGGTTGCGTCGCCGCCGCCCTCGCGGTGCGGATGCGCGGACTGTTCACCACCATGGTGCTGCCCCCGCTGTTGTTGTTCTTCGCGGTGCCGCTGGCCTACCGCCAGCTCAGCGGCGGCGGCAGCGGACTCAAGGACATCCTGCTCAATCTCGCGATCCCGCTGGTGAACCGGTTTCCGACGATGATGATCGCCACGGTGCTCGTCTGGGCCATCGGCGCGTACCGGACCGTCGCCTACCGCAAGGAGACCGGGCGCGGTACCGCCGACCGCGGTGCGGCGAGCCGTGCGGGCACGAAGCGCGGTGCCGCCAAACGCGGTGGCACGAAACACGGTGACGCCAAACGCGGGGACGCCGAACGCGGTGACGCCAAGCGCGGCCAGGCCGAGCGACCGGCCGGACGGAGCAGGGGCACGGACAAGCGGCCGTTGCGCGCCCAGGACGAGCCGGGAGGCAAGCCCGCGGGCCGGAGGAAGGTCAAGCCGCCCAGGTCGCAGAGCGTCGAGGACATGGTCACCGACAAGTACGAGGCGCCTCAGCTCGGGCGCAGGCCGTCGAAGGAGGTCGCCGACACCCCGCCTCGGGTGGGCGGCAGGCCGCCGCGCGAAGGACGGCCGACCGCACGCAGCACCGCGGCGAGGGCGACCGCGGCGCGCGCGGAACCCGAACCGACGCGCGGACGCACGCGCGGGGCCACCCCGCCGCACCCACAGGCCAATGTGCGCTATCGCGATCGTGACGCGGGGCGCCCGCGACGCAAACCGGAAAGCCTCTGACGAAGCACGCCGGGCGCTCCGCGGTGCGGGGTTTCAGCTACGCGCGGCGCGCAATTCCCGCGGCAGGGCGAACACCAGGGTCTCGTTGGCCGTGGTGACCGACTGCACGTCACCGAAGCCGTGCTCGGCGAGCATGTCGAGCACGCCGCGCACCAGGATCTCCGGGACCGAGGCACCCGAGGTGATGCCGACCGTGCGCACGCCGTCGAGCCAAGCCGGATCGACCTCGCGGGCGTAGTCGACCAGGTACGCGGCCCGCGCACCCGCGTTGAGCGCGACCTCGACCAGGCGCACCGAGTTCGAGGAATTGCGGGAACCGACCACGATCACCAGATCGCATTCCGGTGCCATCGCCTTCACCGCCACCTGGCGGTTCTGGGTGGCGTAGCAGATGTCGTCGCTGGGCGGATCCTGCAACAAAGGGAAACGCTCGCGCAGCCGCTGCACGGTCTCCATCGTCTCGTCGACGCTGAGCGTGGTCTGCGACAGCCAGATGACCTTGTTCTCGTCACGCACCCGCACCCGGTCCACCGCGTCGGGACCGTCGACGAGCTGCACGTGGTCGGGTGCCTCGCCCGCGGTGCCCTCGACCTCCTCGTGGCCCTCGTGGCCGATGAGCAGGATGTCGAAGTCGTCACGGGCGAAGCGCTTGGCTTCCTGGTGCACCTTGGTGACCAGCGGACAGGTCGCGTCGATGGTGTGCAGATTGCGGGTCGCGGCGGCTTCGTGCACCGCGGGCGAGACGCCGTGCGCGGAGAACACCAGCACCGAACCTTCGGGCACCTCGTCGGTCTCGTCGACGAAGATCACGCCGCGCTCGCGCAGTGTCTCCACCACGTGCCGGTTGTGCACGATCTCCTTGCGCACGTACAGGGGGGCGCCGTGCTTGTCGAGCGCCTTCTCCACCGTTTCCACCGCCCGGTCCACGCCGGCGCAGTAGCCGCGCGGCTCGGCCAGCAGGACGCGCTTGGCGCCCTCGGCGTCGATCGTCCCGGTACCCGCGGAGCGCGCGATACCGACGTTCAAGGGGATGGCCGAAGACATGTCCCACAGCTTACGTGGATGTTCTGTCTTTGCAGATCACACCCCATCGGGCAGGCTGGGAGCATGTTCCGACCACCGTTCCTGGCCCGGGTCGCAGCCGGCGCCGCCGTCTACGCCCTGGAAGAGACCCGTCGGCTACCCAGTGCCGCGATCAAGTTCCCGATCACGGCGATCAGCCAGATCCTGCAGACCGGCATGCATCTCCAGCAGTTCGTGACCAGCCTCGCCCTCAAGGGTGACGCCGTCTTCGACCGCCTCGTGCCCGCCACGGAGGAGCAGCCCGAATGGGCCACCTTCGACGAGGATCTGGATGCCGGGCAAAGCAACGGCAATGATTTCTCCGGCTGGGCGAGTCGCTTCGATCTGCACGCGGGCGAGGAGTCCTCGGCTGTCAACGGGCGTACCGGCTCCGGTGTGACCGCGGTCGCCACCGGGTTCGCCGAACTCGGGGCCGAGCCCGCGCCCACCGCGTCCGATACGGCGCCCGCCGACACGGGCGTGGAGGCCGAGCTCACCACCGAGACGGCCGCTGCCGAGCCCGAGGTGACCGAGCCCGAGGTGACCGAGCCCGAAGTGGCCCGCCGCTACAACTACGCCGACATGACGCTGGCGCAGTTGCGCGCCCGCCTGCGCATGCTCTCGCTCGACGAACTGACCACGCTGCTCGACTACGAACAGCGGACCCTCGCCCGGGCGCCCTTCGTGACCATGCTCACCAACCGGATCGCCACCGTCCAGGCCCAGTGAGGCCGCCCCGCACGCCACGCCGACGGCCGACCGGAGAGCTGACCGGTCGGCCGTCGCGCGTATACCTGAGGCCATGACACAGGACGGTTCGGCGAACGCGCCCGCCAACTCCGCCGAGCACCCGTGGCCCGTGCGCACGGTGTCGGTCAAGGTGATGCAGTGGATCGACCGGCTCGGCAGCATCTGGGTCGAGGGGCAGATCACCCAGATCAACCTGCGCCCCGGCGCCCGCACCGCGTTCCTCGTCCTGCGCGATCCCTCCGCCGACATGTCCCTGCAGCTCACCTGCGACTCGGATCTGATCCGGCGGGCGGCGGCGCCGCTGCGGGAAGGCAGTCGCGTCGTCGTGCACGGCAAGCTGGTGTTCTTCCCCGCTCGCGGCAGCATCTCGTTGCGGGTCGTGGAGATCCGTCAGGTCGGCGTCGGTGAACTGCTGGCCAGGATCGAACGGCTCAAGGCGCTGCTGGCCGCCGAGGGCTTGTTCGACGAACGGCTCAAGCGGCCGATCCCGTTCCTGCCCAGGATGATCGGCCTGATCACCGGCCGGGGCGGGGCCGCCGAACACGATGTGCTGACGGTGGCCGCGCAGCGCTGGCCCGCGGTGCGTTTCGAGGTCCGCAACACCGCGGTGCAGGGTCCGACCGCGGTGCCGCAGATCCTCTCGGCACTGAGCGAACTCGATCGCCACCCCGGGGTGGATGTGATCGTGCTGGCGCGTGGCGGCGGCAGTGTGGAGGATCTGCTGCCGTTCTCCGACGAGGCGCTGTGCCGGGCCATCGTCGCCGCGACCACCCCGATCGTCAGCGCGATCGGGCACGAGCCCGACAACCCGCTCTCGGACTACGTCGCCGACCTGCGCGCCGCGACGCCGACCGACGCCGCCAAGCGCGTGGTTCCCGACGCGGGCGCCGAGCTCGCGCTGGTGCGGGAGTTGCGCGCCCGCTCCGCCGCGGCGCTGCGCGGCTGGGTCGAGCGTGAGTCCAGGGCGCTGGCCCAGCTGCGCTCACGGCCGGTGCTCGCCGACCCGGTGCGTGAGATCGACCGGCGCGCGAGCGAGATCGAACGCGCCCGCGCCGACGCCCGCCGCTGCGTCGAGCATCTGCTCGCGGTCGAGTCCACGGCCACACGTCATCTGCGGGAGAAGCTCACGGCCGTGGGTCCGGCCTCCACATTGGCGCGTGGTTACGCTGTCGTGCAGCGGGTCCAAGGCCGCGAACGGCACGTCGTCCGCTCGATCGAGGACGCGCCCACGGGCAGCCAGCTGCGCATCCGGGTCGCCGACGGTGCGGTCACGGCGGCTGCACTGGGCACCACAGCACTGGGCACCACAGCACCGGGCACCACAGCGGTATCGGGCACGGCGGCATCGGGCTCGACCGCGACCACCGGCCGGAATCGTCCGGCCGACGACACAGGAGGGAACTGACCTTGGCCGACTCGGACAAGGACGAGCTGGCCGAGATCGCCGGCTTCGGCTACGAACGCGCGCGCGACGAGCTGGTGAACGTCGTGAAGATGCTCGAGCAGGGCGGCATGGATCTGGACGAATCGCTGGCGCTGTGGGAGCGCGGCGAAGCACTGGCCGATCGTTGCGAGGAACACCTGGCCGGGGCACGGCGTCGGGTCGAGGACGCGCTCGCGGGCACGGGCACCGACGAGTCCTGAGCGAGTCGCGATCGGGCGGCAGCGGTCACGGATTCGCGGACAGCTCGGCCGAGCTGCTGTTCGGGCACGGCGCCGCGGTCGAGTCGAGCTGGTGACGTGCGGTTCGCGTCGAGCTGGCCGGGTCAGCTCGCGAGCGGCTGGGCCGCGGTGACGGCCTGGGCGAGGGTCGTGAACGCGGAGGCGTTGCCCGCGCCGGTGATGAGCACCCTGACGTCGCCGAAATCGGCGATCCAGGCGGTCTCCTCGGTCGGCTCGGCGTAGACGACCCACTTCTGGCCGCTGATCTGCTCGACGCCGCCGGCGTAGCGAGAGCCGAGCACGAACCTCGACAGCGCCTGCTCGGTGGCGTTCGACTGCGTCATCCGCATGTAGGTGCCCGCCTCGGTGATGTAGCCGACCGTGCTCACCTGACCGCCGCCCGCACCCACGATGGTGTCGCGGGAGCCGGAGTTGGGGGTCCACGAATCGGGTACTTCCGGATCGCGAATCGGGAACGGCAGCGTCCGGGCGTCGGACTCCAGCGCGGTCGCGGCGTCGAACGTCGGAATCTGCCCCGGGGTCGGCCCCTGCGCCGCGAAGCTGCATTGGCTTGCCAGACCCGCGAAGACCACGACGATCAGCACCAACGGGAGCAGCGAAAACAGCAGGTCCTTGTAGTTGTGCAGGATGCGTGGCTTCTGGTACGACACGCCACCCAGTATCCACGCCGCCGGACACCGCGGGAGCGCGCACCCCGTCGCTCCACCGGGCGTGCACGAACCGGCCACCCTGCAATGAGACAATTGTCCGGTAACACACAACCCGAGGAGGCACCCCGCTATGACGGCATCTTCGCCCGCATCCCGCCGCCGCGAGGCTCCGGACCGCAACCTGGCGCTCGAGCTCGTCCGAGTCACGGAGGCGGGCGCAATGGCCGCCGGTCGCTGGGTCGGCCGTGGCGACAAGGAGGGTGGCGACGGCGCCGCCGTCGACGCGATGCGTCAGCTGGTGAGCTCGGTATCCATGAACGGCATCGTGGTGATCGGTGAGGGCGAGAAGGACGAAGCGCCCATGCTGTACAACGGCGAGTCCGTGGGTGACGGCACCGGTCCCGACGTGGACTTCGCGGTGGACCCGATCGACGGCACCACCTTGATGTCGAAGGGCTCGCCCGGCTCCATCTCGGTGCTCGCGGTCGCCGAACGCGGCGCGATGTTCGACCCCTCGGCGGTGTTCTACATGCACAAGATCGCCGTGGGACCCGAGGCCGCCGACGTGATCGACATCACGGCCCCGATCGGCGAGAACGTCCGCAAGGTCGCCAAGGCGAAGCATCTATCGGTCTCCGACGTGACCGTGTGCATCCTCGACCGGCCCCGGCACGCCGAGCTGATCCAGCAGGTCCGGGACGCGGGCGCGCGCATCCGGCTGATCTCCGACGGTGACGTGGCGGGCGCGATCGCCGCGGCCCGCCCGGAATCCGGCACCGACCTGCTCGTCGGCATCGGCGGCACTCCCGAGGGCATCATCGCCGCGGCCGCGCTGCGCTGCATGGGCGGCGCGCTGCAGGGCATGCTCGCTCCCAAGGACGACGACGAACGGCAGAAGGCCGTCGACGCCGGCCACGACCTCGACCGTGTGCTCCGCACCGAGGACCTGGTCTCCGGCGACAACGTCTTCTTCTGCGCGACCGGCGTCACCGACGGCGACCTGCTGCGCGGCGTGCGCTACTTCCCCGGCGGCGCGTCCACCCAGTCGATCGTGATGCGCTCGAAGTCCGGCACCGTTCGCATCATCGACGCCTACCACCGTCTGACCAAGCTGCGCGAGTACTCCTCGGTCGACTTCCACGGCGACGAGGACGCGGTGCCGCCGATGCCCTGATCAGGGGGTCGATCACCTGTTCTGCCCAGCGGCCGCGCCGGAGTGTTCCGGCGCGGCCGCTGTGTATCGCGGGGAGCCGTTGTGCCCGACCGGTTCCGGCGGTGTGTCCCGGCGCCGCGCGTGGCGTCCCCACGGACCCGCCGCGCGGCCTACTGTCGGAATCATGACCGAGGAGACGCAGTACCGCATCGAACACGACACCATGGGCGAGGTACGGGTCCCGGCGCAGGCGCTCTGGCGTGCGCAGACCCAGCGGGCCGTGGAGAACTTCCCGATCAGCGGCCGAGGTCTCGAGCGTGCGCAGATCCGCGCGCTCGGCCTGCTCAAAGCCGCCTGCGCGAAGGTGAACCGGGATCTCGGCCTGCTCGCGCCGGAGAAGGCCGAGGCCATCATCGCCGCGGCGGACGAGATCGCCGACGGCAAGCACGACGACCAGTTCCCGATCGACGTGTTCCAGACCGGTTCGGGCACCAGCTCGAACATGAACGCCAACGAGGTGATCGCCTCCCTCGCCGCCGCCAACGGCGTCGCGGTGCACCCCAACGACGACGTGAACATGTCGCAGTCCTCCAACGACACCTTCCCCACCGCCACTCATCTCGCGGCGACCGAGGGCGTGATCACCGAACTGGTCCCGGCGCTGGAGCATCTGCGGCTCGCGCTGCTGGACAAGTCGGTCCAGTGGCGCACCGTCGTCAAGTCGGGCCGCACCCATCTGATGGACGCGGTGCCGATCACCCTCGGCCAGGAGTTCGGCGGCTACACCCGCCAGATCGCGGCGGGCATCGAACGACTGATGGCGACCCTGCCCCGGCTCGGCGAACTGCCCATCGGCGGCACCGCGGTCGGCACCGGGCTCAACGCGCCCAACGGATTCGGCAGCAAGGTCGTCACCGAACTGGTGCGCTCGACCGGCATCGACGCGCTCAGCGAGGCCGCCGACCACTTCGAAGCGCAGGCCGCGCGCGACGGGCTCGTCGAGCTCTCCGGCGCGCTGCGCACCGTCGCGGTCAGCCTCACCAAGATCGCCAACGACATCCGCTGGATGGGCTCGGGCCCGCTCACCGGGCTGGCCGAGCTCCAGCTGCCCGATCTGCAGCCCGGCAGCTCGATCATGCCGGGCAAGGTCAATCCCGTGCTGCCCGAAGCGGTGACCCAGGTCGCCGCCCAGGTGATCGGCAACGACGCGACCGTGGCGTTCGCGGGTGCGAGCGGCGCGTTCGAACTCAACGTCTACATCCCGGTGATGGCGCGCAACGTGCTCGAGTCGATCCGGCTGCTGGCCAACGTCTCCCGGTTGTTCGCCGACAAGTGCGTGCACGGCCTGGTCGCCGATGTCGACCGGCTGCGCACGCTGGCGGAGTCCTCGCCGTCGATCGTGACGCCGCTGAACTCCGCGATCGGCTACGAAGAGGCGGCGGCCGTCGCCAAGGAAGCGTTGAAGGAGAAGAAGACGATCCGTCGGACGGTGATCGACCGCGGACTGATCGGTGACGAGCTCAGCGAGGCGGAGTTGGATCGGCGGCTGGACGTGCTGTCGATGACGAGGATCGACGAGATCGGGTAAGCACCGCGACGGGTGTCGGGCGGCGGTCCGTCGTGCGCGGGAGGGGTGTGCGCTCATCGCATCGGCCGCTCGAAGTTCTCCGACGTGGCGCGGGCCAGCACCCCGGCGAGGTGGCGAACCATGTCGCCAGGGGCCGCCGGGCGGATCATCAGCGCGCGATTGGCGAGGGTCTCGAGGTAGCGGCCCTCGAGAGTGTCGATCCAGCGCACGGCGGTGATCCGAGGTGACTGCGCGCCGAGGCCACGGAGGACGGTGACCGCGCCTCGGCTCTGGTGTGGCTGATTCCAGAAGCGGTGGTACTCCTCGGCATGCGCCCGGCGCGCGTCCGCTCGGAACGAATCGCGGCGTTCGACGGCGAGATCGTCGAGGAGGAAAGCGCGTTCGGCGGTGGTACCCGGTGCTCGGTCCGGGAGCAGGGCAACGAGTTCGGTCGTCAGTCGGGTCGCCGGGCAACGCCGTAACCGGACCGCGCCGGTCTCGGCGTCCTGCACCGCCACCACCGCGTCCTTCCCGCCCGTGACCCCGCCGACCGCACGGATCTCGGCACCGGCCCGCCGGTTGTCGTGACCGAACAGCTCGACGCGCCAGGGCGATTCGGACAGCGTGAGAATCGCTCGCCGGATCGGCTCGTTCTCCGGACGGTTCAGCACCTCGCGCACCTTCCGCTGATACGAGCGATACTCGCGGGTGCTCTCGAAACGACTGGTGAACCGCAAAGGGAAAGGCATGCGGTCGATCCCGGTGCCGAACCACGCCGCGGCGAATTGTTCACCGCTGGCGGTCCACAGGTACTTCTTCGACGGCGTGGTCATCGGTTCTCGTCGCCCTCCGCCGCGCCGGAGCCGAAGTCGGCGGCCGGGGTGGCCCGGCCGACCCCGTGGGGATTCTCCGCCGACGGTGCAGGCCGTGAGCCGATGGGTGCCGCCTGCCCGGGCGGGACCGGGATCGGGAAGTCGCCGGTCCGGCCCCCGCCGTCCCGCTCGTCGCGGAATCCGGTGACGTGAGAGCGATCGATCGGGGGCAAGCTGAGCGAACAGTCGCCGGTGTGGTCGGTGGCATCCGGCGATTCCGCGCCCCGGCGCACGAACGGCCGCTGGTCCGGTAGGCGAGGGGTCGCACCGGTGACCTCGGTCCCTGAACCAGCCGGGCGATCATCGGCACCGATCGCCGGCGGCACCGTCTTCGGCGGCTCCCCCAGCAACTCCTGCCCGTACCGCGGCGAGTACCGGTGTCCCATCGAACCGGGCGTGGTGTCGGTGACCTCGCTCCTGGCAAGACCGGCCGGGCGATCGTCGGCGCCGATCGCCGGTGGCACGGTCTTCGGCGGCTCCCCCGGCAACTCCCGTCCGTGACGCACCGACCACGGGTCCGGCACGCGGGCAGCAGCCTGCGGGTCGTCCGGACCCACCGGAAGGCCGTCTGCGCCGATCGCCGGTGGCACCGTCTTCTCCGGCTCGCCGAGCAGTTCACGTTCGTCGTGCCGCACCCGGGGGTGGATCGGCGCGCGACGCGCTGTCGGCGGAGGATCGTCGGCGCCCAAGGCCTGCGGCACCGTCTTCTCGCGCTCTCCCAGCAGTTCCCGTCCGCGCTCCGCGGTCCGCAGGTAGTCCGGCGAGCGGTGTTCGGTCTCGGGTTTCGCGCCGAGCCGCGCGGCGGCGGCGAGTACACCTGCCAAACCGGGCAAGCCCGTGACGGCTGCCCGGGGAATCGGGGCTACCGGCGACGCGGTCGACGCGCTCGGGGTCTGCGCGCTCGGGGTCTGCGCGGACGACCGGGGCACGGAGCTGCCGGGGCCGGGTGCCGGGCCCTCGGCACCCGGCGGTCCCGGAGCGTCCGGCGACGAGGTGGCGACGGCGGCGTTCGGCCGGTCACCGGTCGAGGGAGCGGGAGGCGGCGTCGGTGCGTAGGTGGGCGCTGCCGCCCCGGGTGCTGCCGGGGCGAGCGAGGGTAGCGCCGAGGCAGCAGGCGGGAACGCCGCCGGTGCGGGCACCGCCGATGCGACGGGCGGCGGCATCGCCGGTACAGCCGGAGGCGGTACTGCCGGTGCAGCGGGACTCGGCACCGCTGGTATGGCGGGACTCGGCACCGCCGGAGCGGCCGGAGTCGGCGACGCCGGGACGGGAGGAGTCGGTGTGGATGCGCCGATGCCGGGAGCGGCGGGGGCCGAGACCGCGGGCGCGTTGTATTGCGGTGTGCCGCTGCCCCACTGTGTCATCGGAGAAGCGGTGGGAGTGGGCAGCGGGGAGGCCGGGACAGAAGACACCGGTGCGGCGGAGCCGGGCGGAGGTGAGGTGGGCGTGACGAGCTGCCGCCCCGCAGGTTCGGCGGCATGCACGTTCGCGGCCGGGCCGGCGCCGGCCGCTGCCGTCTGCCCCGCACCGAGGGCCGACGATTCGTGCTCCGTCATGGTGCCCGGCAGATGATCGGCACGCCTGTCGAGGCCTGGACCGCCGTCGTACGCGGCGTCCAGGCCATCGACGGCACCGAGGCCGCTCGATCCGTCAGCGGAAGACCCGATCCCGCCGGTCGGGCTGCCACCCGGCGCACCGACGCCACCCGGGCTGCCGCCCGCCGAGTGGTCGCCGGGCACGTTCTCGGCGACAGCACCGTCGCTGTCTCCCGCACTCGGTTGCCCGGCACTTCCTTGCCCCGCGTACGGCCGACCGTCTCCGTTCTCCCCGTCCGCATCGGACGTGTCGGCACCCGGTGCCATGGCATCCCCGTGCACCGACGCGTCTTGCACGATCGCCACGCCCGGCGCGGGCTCGTGCTGCACCTGCCCGCCGATGTGGGGATCCCTGTCCATGGCGTAACCGAAGAGGCTGCTGTCCGCGAACCCGCTCTGCCCCGCATCCTGAGAACCGACCGGCATCCCGGCAGCCGGCCCGGCGCCGTCGGCCACCACCGGCTCCGGGGCGTCCCGCCCGGCAGCCGGCGTGGCGCCATCGGTGACTTCTGCCTCCGTCGTGCCCTGCTCCGGCAAGCCGGCACCGCCCTCGGCCGGGTCCCCGTCGGTGGGAACATCGACCGACTCCGCGCTGAACACGGCGGCGCCGAGCAGCTGTCGCGGATCACCCGTCCCTTCGCTCGCCCCTGGACCGGGACCGGCGAGCGCCCCCGCGACAGGCGGGGGAAAGCTCGGCAATGTCGGGGCGATCGCGGTGTAGGGCCGCAGGTACAGATTCGCCATGTCGTCGCGGGCCTGTTCCTCGGCGGCATTGCGAGCGCGTGCGGCATCCGATCCGGTCGCGGCCTCGACGGCAGGGGGAATGGCGGCACGGAATCGGGCGGCCGCGTCGGCGGCGGCCTGCAGAGGGCCGGTTTGGGCCGCCAGTGCGGCGGCGAGCGCGCCGAGGCCGGTGAGCAGCTCACGAACGCGGGGCTGCGCGGCATCGGCGGCGGCGCCTTCCCAGCCGAGTTCGACCGCTCTGGTCACCGCCGCCTCGAAGCGGTCGGCGGCGTCGGACACGACGGCGGCAATCTCGGTCCATGCGTCCACCGCGGCGGTGATGTCGCCGGGCGCCATCCGGCTCGCGGCCTGCTCGATCCGCGCGTGCGAGAAATTGTGCGGGTTCTCGGTGTCGGAGATGACCCGGCCGTCGGTTCCGTGGGTGTGCATCGCGCCCCCTCGCATCGATGTCGTCGATCGGGTTAGACGCGACCGGCCCGGGCACGGTTCCGTCGAATTCCGTTGCCCGAGGGGAACAGCCGGGAGAACCCGGGAACTGCTAGGAGTGCTCGGCCAGGTAGCGGATGTAGAAGGGGCGCAACTGGTCGGCGATCTCGCTCTCCCCGGCGTGCAGGTAGTCGTCGAGCAGCGGCAGCACGTACTTGATGTCGAGTTCGCTCTCGGAGAGATTGCCCGCGGCGGCCTCGGCGGCGGGGATGAGAGTCAGCAACTCCCACAGGTACTTCACGTCCACGTGGCGTACCGCTGTCTTCACCGCACGCTCGTGCAACTCCTTGGACGAGAGCTTGTCCAGCTCCTCGTACTTGCTCAACTCCGCGTCACCGGCCATGCCGCGACTCTATCGCCCACCCGGCGACGACGCCTCGAGTTCTTCCACACAGCCTTCGTGAGCTGCGAGTTAACCGGAACTTCACTTAGGAGCATTGCTGATCATCGAGCGCGGACCCGGCAACGCCCTGTAGCGTCGATGATGCGGATCGCGTTGGTGTGGTTCGTACGGGAGGTCCTGACTTTGACTGAGCTATTCAGTTCGAGGGGGCCGGCACCCGGCCCTCATGACCACGACTGACGTCGGGTCATCAGGACGGACCGGTCCAGCGAGATCGTTCGCACGGGTGCCGGGCGAACGCAAAAGGAGCCCACCGTGACTGCTGCACGCTCCGTTTCCGCCTCCTCGGCGACCTCCCATTCCACCGGTATCGGGGAAGACCTCGAAACAAGAACTGCCGGTTCGAGCGCGCCCGAGGAAGCCCGCGCACCGCATCACACGGCATCCAAGACCTTCGTCATCGACACGTCGGTCCTGCTCTCCGACCCCTGGGCCTTCACCCGGTTCGGCGAGCACGACGTCGTCCTGCCGCTGGTCGTCATCAGTGAGCTGGAAGGTAAACGGCACCATCACGAACTGGGCTGGTTCGCGCGGGAAGCCCTGCGCAACCTCGATGACCTGCGCGTGGCGCACGGCAGGCTCGACGAGCCCTTGCCGATCGGCGTCGAGGGCGGAACCCTGCAGGTGGAACTGAACCACACCGATCCCTCGGTGCTCCCGGTCGGCTTCCGCACCGAGACCAACGACTCCCGGATCCTGGCCTGCGCGTTGAACCTCGCGGCCGAGGGTCGCCGGGTCGTGCTGGTGTCCAAGGACATTCCGCTGCGCGTCAAGGCGAGCGCGGTCGGCCTGCGCGCC
The DNA here is from genome assembly GCF_015477835.1 of Nocardia higoensis. Classification (NCBI taxonomy): domain Bacteria; kingdom Bacillati; phylum Actinomycetota; class Actinomycetes; order Mycobacteriales; family Nocardiaceae; genus Nocardia; species Nocardia higoensis. Next base: position 2,782,671 of record NZ_JADLQN010000001.1, read on the forward strand.
GACGGCTACCACGCGCAGGACGTGGTGACCTCCGGATGGACCGGCATGGTGGAACTCGACGTGGCCTCCACCCAGATCGATCAGCTCTACGCCGAATCGGTTCTGGACCTGGACCAGGCACGAGAATTGCCCTGCCACACCGGCATCCGGCTGCTCGGCAGCAGCTCGAGCGCCTTGGGCCGGGTGACCCCGGACAAGCGGGTGCAACTGGTGCGCGAACGCGAAGCGTTCGGTTTGCACGGACGTTCCGCCGAGCAGCGCATCGCGCTGGACCTGCTGCTCGACGAGAGCATCGGCATCGTCTCGCTGGGCGGCAAGGCGGGCACCGGCAAGTCGGCGCTGGCGCTGACCGCGGGCCTGGAAGCGGTGCTCGAGCGCCGTTCCCAGCGCAAGGTGGTGGTGTTCCGGCCGCTGTACGCGGTGGGCGGGCAGGAGCTGGGCTACCTTCCCGGCAGCGAGAGCGAGAAGATGGGCCCGTGGGCCCAGGCGGTGTTCGACACCCTCGACGGCCTGGCCTCGCCGGAGGTGATGGAGGAGGTGCTCAGCCGGGACATGCTGGAGGTTCTGCCGCTGACCCATATCCGCGGCCGGTCGTTGCACGACTCGTTCGTGATCGTCGACGAGGCGCAGTCGCTGGAACGCAACGTGCTGCTCACGGTGCTGAGTCGGCTCGGTTCGGGGTCGCGGGTGGTGCTCACCCATGACGTGGCCCAGCGCGACAACCTGCGGGTCGGCAGGCACGACGGCGTCGCGGCGGTCATCGAGAAGCTGAAGGGGCACCCGCTTTTCGCGCACGTCACGCTCACCCGCAGCGAGCGCTCGCCGATCGCGGCGCTGGTCACCGAGATGCTCGAGGAGTACGGCCCGACGTCCTGAGCCGCACTCGTCGATATCACGGCCGGGGGCCGTGCGGCGCCGCTTCCCGCGGCGGCGCACGGCCCCCGGCGAGATGGTCGCAGGCAGGTGACCACACAGTGCGCGGCCGACCACGAGTCGCCGACAGGTCCCGGCCGCGCCTGTGCGATCGAGGCGTCCCCCGTCCGGGCGCGATTCTCGCCCGACTCCCCCATCTCGGGCGCACAACGGCTAGGTTGTCCTCGTGCAAACACTGTTGACCGATCGCGAGCTGCTGGAGTCACTCGCCGACGAGGCGGAACTGAATCTGCGTCGTCATGTCGCCGTCGCCGACGGGTGGCAGCCCCACGATCTCGTCCCCTGGGACGACGGACGCAACTTCGCCTTCCTCGGCGGGACCGACTGGGAGCCCGGCCAGGCCCAGCTCAGCGAGGTCGCCGTGGTCGCGCTGACCGTGAGCGTGCTGATCGCCGACAACCTGCCCTCCTACCACCGCGAGCTGGGCAAGTACCTGCGCACCGGTCCGTGGTGGCGCTGGGTGGGCCGGTGGACGGCCGAGGAGAACCGGCACGAAATCCTCATCCGCAACTACCTGATGGTCACCCGCTCGGTCGATCCGGTCGAGCTGGAGCGGGCCCGGATGGACCACATGACCCTCGGCTTCCGCCGCGAGCCGCTGCATCTGCTCGACGTGCTGGCCGCCAACGCTTTCGAAGAGTCCGCGTCGGCGCTGCGGCACCGCAATACCGCCGCGCTGAACGAGAACCCGCTGGTCACCGCGATCGCCGAGCGCATCGCCGCCGACGACGCGCTGCAGTCGGAGTTCTTCGCCGCGATGGTCGCCGCCGCGTTCGAATTGGCGCCGGACCAGACCATGCGCGCGGTCGCCGATCGGGTGGCCGGGTTCTCGGTGCCGAAGGTCGAACTGCCCGACGGTCGTACCAGCGACGTGATGTTGGCCGAGGCGGGCATCTACGACCCGGCCGTCGAGGGCGAGCAGATCTTCGCTCCGCTGCTGCGCCGGTGGAATGTCTTCGGTCGCAGCGATCTCGGGGTCGAGGGTGAGGCGGCCCGCGCCGAACTCGAGCACCTGCGCGCGTTCGCTTCCTGACATACGAGAAGGCCGGACCCGGTTTCGCACCGGCTCCGGCCTTTCTCGTCGTCGGGGGCTACCGCCTCGGCGGCAACTCAGCCCAGCAGGCGCCAGTCCTCGAGGCCCTGGTAGAGCGGAACGCTCTGGGCCAGCTTCGCGACCCGGCCGCGCAGGGTCGCCACATCCGAGCCGCCCGCCAGCGCGGTGGCGATGATGTCGGCCACCTCGGTGAACTCGGTGTCGCCGAAACCGCGGGTGGACAGCGCCGCCGTGCCGATGCGCAGGCCGGAGGTCACCATCGGCGGGCGCGGATCGAACGGGACCGCGTTGCGGTTGACGGTGATGCCGATCTCGTGCAGCAGATCCTCGCCCTGCTGACCGTCGAGTTCGGAGTTGCGCAGGTCGACGAGCACCAGGTGCACGTCGGTGCCACCGGTGAGCACGCTGATGCCCTTGGCCGCGACATCGTCGCCGGTCAGGCGCTCGGCGAGGATCTTGGCGCCGGAGAGGGTGCGTGCCTGGCGGTCACGGAACTCCGCGGTGCCCGCGATCTTGAAGGCTACGGCCTTGGCGGCGACGGCATGCATGAGCGGACCGCCCTGCTGGCCGGGGAAGACCGCGCTGTTGATCTTCTTGGCGAATTCCTGCTTGGCCAGGATCAGGCCGGAGCGAGGGCCACCGAGGGTCTTGTGCACCGTCGAGGAGACGACGTCGGCGTAGGGCACCGGCGAGGGGTGCAGACCGGCGGCGACCAGGCCGGCGAAATGCGCCATGTCCACCCACAGGTAGGCGCCGACCTCGTCGGCGATCTCGCGGAAGGCGGCGAAGTCCTGGTGGCGCGGGTAGGCCGACCAGCCGGCCACGATCACCTTCGGCCTGGCCTCGAGGGCGATGGTGCGCACCTCGTCCATGTCGACGCGGTGGTCTTCCTTGCTCACCCCGTAGGAGTGCACCTCGTAGAGCTTGCCGGAGAAGTTCAGCCGCATGCCGTGGGTCAGGTGACCGCCGTGCGCGAGGTCGAGGCCGAGCATCTTCTCGCCGGGGTTCAGCAGTGACATCAGCACCGCGGCGTTGGCCTGCGCGCCGGAATGCGGCTGCACATTGGCGAATTCCGCGCCGAACAGTTCCTTGGCGCGCTCGCGGGCGAGATTCTCCACCACATCGACGTCTTCGCAGCCGCCGTAGTAGCGCCTGCCCGGGTAGCCTTCGGCGTACTTGTTGGTCAGCACACTGCCCTGGGCCTGCAGCACCGCGCGCGGCACGAAGTTCTCCGAGGCGATCATCTCGAGGGTGTCGCGCTCGCGGGCGAGTTCGCCTGCCATCGCGGCCGCGAGCTCGGGATCGAGCTCACCGAGAGACTGGGTATTGACAGAGGCGGTCGTCTGCGTCACCGGTTCAGTCTATGGGGACCTCGGCGGCGCTCACGCGGGGGGTTGCCGCGCGACGCGCTGTTGTTCGGCGGCCGGCAACAGCAGCAGATTCTCCTCGGCCTCGTCCAAGGGCCGAGCCGACTTCGCCGCGCGGGCCACCAGGATCGCACCTTCCACCGTGCTGACGAGGGGATACCACCCGACCACGGAGGCGGGGCGTCCGCCTCAGGCGGCGCCGACCAGTTCCCGGCGTACCGCGGCGGGGGTGAGCGGTTCGTCGAGCAGGCGGCGGAATCGCTCGCTGCGCTCCCCCGCGTCGGCGGCGCGATCCAGCCAGTCGCCGAGCAGCTTGTAGCCCTCCACGTAAGTGGAGATGTAGGCCCGCCACAGCGGCGAGGACAGGAAGCGCAGCTGCTGGCGCGCCCGCTCCGCGGTGACCAGGCTCCAGCGCTGCAGGAACTCCGCGACCTCGGTCTCGGTGCGGCGGCGGTCGTGCAGCAGCAGCGCGGCATCCTGGCGGACCGAGAGCAGTTTCGCCGAAGCGCGCGATAGCCGCTCGGCACGTTCGCCGTCGAAACGCAGGCCGAGATCGGCATAGATCTCCTGCGCCCACAGACCCCAGCCGGGTCCGACGATCGAGCGCAGCGCCAGGTCGGCCAGCCCCTCGGCCATCAGACACTGTGGGGTGTTGACCAGGAACAGCGTCTGTTCGGCATGGCCCGCGGCGACCAGCCCGGCCTCCTTGCGGCAGTGCTCGGTGTGATGCCCCGGGTAGGACTCGTGCGCGATCAGGTGCGGCAGGTTCGCCATGTGCTGCTTCAGATCGGAGTTGATCGCGACGCGGGAGTGATAGTTGCCGAGGTAGTAGTTGAATCCCGACCACGGCTTGTCGCCGACCACCTCGTAGGTGACGTGCTCGTGGTCGGGCAGCGGGTAGCGTTCGCGCACCTTCTCACGTAGCGCGCCCGAGAACGCCTCCACACAGGCGGCGAGCCGTTCCGGCGGAATCTCCTCCGAACGCCGGTGTGCGGCGATGCGCTCGGCCAGCATGCCCTCCCCGGCCAGCACCTCGTCCATCTGCCGGTGCGCGTCCAGGTAGTCCTCGACCTCGCCGGGCGCGATCTCGACGTCGAAATACGCGCGCACCTCCTCGACGAAGCCGATGTCCTCGCCGGCGAACTTGCGGCCGGAGCATTCCAGTGCGCGCAGATGCGCGTCGAGGAATTCCACCCGCTGCTCGTCGAGCCCGGAATCCGTCAGGGCGGAACGCAATTCGGCGGCTTTCCGGGCCAGATCCCGCGGTTGCGGCGCGGGGGCGTCCTGCACCGCGCGGCGCAGGTCCGGGTCGCCGGTGAAGGCGTCGACGAAACCTTCTTCGAGACGGTCGAAGCTCAGACCCAGCCGCAGATAGTCGGCCACGAGCGGATGCGCATCCATGCCCGCGACGATACTGCGCACCCGCGGCGCTGTCCGCCCGGTGTACCTGCGGTTACCTCCCGGTAGCGGTACCCCCTGTCTTCCGTGCCGAGAGCCGGGAGGACAATTCGCCCTATGCGGCGAGAGCTGGTCCGGAAGTCACAGTGCCCCCACGGCATGTGTGCGTGTTTGCCGAAACGGAGCGTCGGGTAAGTGGCACGAATGAGCGAGCCGAGCCCCTATGTGGAATTCGATAGGAAGCAGTGGCGAACACTGCGCAACTCGACTCCACTGGTGCTCACCGAGGAAGAACTGACCGGCCTGCGCGGTCTCGGCGAACAGATCGATCTGGAAGAAGTCGCCGAGGTCTACCTTCCGCTCGCTCGACTGATCCACCTCCAAGTAGCCGCCAGGCAGCGCCTTTTCGCGGCCACCGCGACCTTCCTCGGGGAGAAACACCCCGATCGGCAGGTGCCCTTCGTCATCGGCGTCGCGGGCAGTGTGGCGGTCGGCAAATCGACCACCGCCCGCGTGCTGCAGGCATTGCTGGCGCGCTGGGAGCACCACCCCCGGGTGGATCTGGTCACCACGGACGGATTCCTCTATCCCACGGCCGAACTCACCCGGCGCGGCATCATGCACAGGAAAGGATTCCCGGAGAGCTACGACCGGCGCAAGCTGCTGCGCTTCGTCACCGAGGTGAAATCGGGCGCCGCGGAGGTGTGCGCGCCGGTCTATTCGCACATCTCCTACAACATCGTGCCCAATGAGATGCACTGCGTGCACCAGCCCGACATTCTCATCGTCGAGGGCCTCAATGTGCTGCAGACCGGGCCGCGGCTGATGGTCTCGGACCTGTTCGACTTCTCGATCTACGTCGACGCGCGCATCGAGGATATCGAGAAGTGGTATGTCCAGCGCTTTCTCGCGTTGCGCAAGACCGCCTTCGCCGATCCGGAGGCGCACTTCCACCATTACGCCGATCTGACCGACGAACAGGCCACCCTGGCCGCGCAGGAGATCTGGAATTCGACCAACCGGCCGAACCTGGTGGAGAACATTCTGCCGACCCGCCCGCGCGCGACCCTGGTATTGCGCAAAGATGCCGACCACACCATCAACCGACTGCGGCTGCGCAAGCTCTGAGCCGCCTCCCGGGATGCGCGGCAGTGGCACTCACACGCCGAAACGGCGGTGTCTGGCGGCGTAGTCGCGCAGCGCGCGCAGGAAGTCGACCTTGCGGAACTCCGGCCAGTAGACCTCGGTGAACCAGATCTCGGAGTATGCGCTCTGCCACAGCAGGAAGCCCGACAGGCGTTGCTCGCCCGAGGTGCGGATGACCAGGTCGGGATCGGGCTGGCCAGAGGTGTAGAGATGCTGGCCGATGGCGTTGACGGTGATCGACTGCACCAGATCCTCGCCGGTCTCCCCCGCTGCGATCTCCTGGCGGACCAGCGAGCGCACCGCGTCGGCGATCTCCTGACGGCCGCCGTAGCCGACGGCGACGTTCACGTGCACGCCCCGGCGGCCTTCGGTCTGCTCGGCGGCGGTGCGGATGCGTTTGGCGATCAGTTCCGGGAAGCCGACGAGCGAGCCGACGATGCGCACGCTCCAATCGCGCTCCGGCGCGGACAATTCCTCGACCACATCGGTGATGACCTCGAACAGGGTCTCGAGTTCTTCGGGATCGCGCTGAAGGTTCTCGGTGGAGAGCAGGTAGACGGTGACCATCTCGATGCCGGACTGCGAGCACCATTCGACCAGCTCGGCGATTTTCAGCGCGCCGACCCGGTGGCCGTGACTGACGTCGGTGAATCCGTTCTCGCGGGCCCAGCGTCTATTGCCGTCGCACATCACCGCGACATGTCGAGGATGTTGTTTTCCGGCCAGCTGCTTGGACAATCTGGCCTCGTAGATGCGATACGGAAGGCCACGCACCCGGTTCCGAAACTCCACGGCGACCAACAGTACGCCTCATCGCCGGGATCTCCGCAGCGGCCGCGATCACAGTGCCGAACGGTGGTGTCCGCGGTAAACCTACGCTACCGTAAGTTACTCATCGGTTTACAGGAGGTACGTCCGTGTCCGACGCAACCGAGCTATCCCGGGCAACCGATACCACCGACTCGGCGCTGTTGGCCGCTTCTCCCGCCGAGGCCGTCGACGCGCTGGCCAAGCCGAGCATGCGCGGCTGGATCCACACCTGGGCACTGGCCGTCTCCGCCGTCGCGGTCGCGATCCTGGTCTACGTCGCGGCGGGCATCTCGGCCTCGGCAGGCTGGTCGACGCTGGTCTACGGCGTCTCGGTCTGCCTGCTGTTCGGCATCAGCGCCATCTATCACCGGATCACCTGGAAGACGCAGCGCACCCGCATCAGGATGAAACGTGCCGACCACTCGATGATCTTCCTGTTCATCGCGGGCAGCTACACCCCGTTCGCCGTGCTCGGACTGCCGGAGACCACCGGTCGGATCTTGCTGACGGTGGTCTGGGCGGGGGCACTGGCCGGGGTGGCGCTGAAACTGCTGTGGCCGACCGCGCCCGCGTGGGTGGGAGTGCCGTTGTATCTGGTGCTGGGCTGGGCGATCGTGCCGGTGGCCGGAACGCTGCTCGACGCGATCGGCTGGACGCCGCTGATCCTGCTCGCGCTCGGCGGTGTGATGTACAGCGTGGGCGCGATCCTCTACGCCACCAAGTGGCCGAATCCGTGGCCGCTGGTGTTCGGCCATCACGAGTTCTTCCACGCCGCGACGGTGCTGGCGGCGCTGTGCCACTACATCGCGATCTGGATGGTCGTGCTGCGCTGAGCAATGCGCACGACCACACCGACAGAGGCCACTATGCTGACTTTTCGTGTCCTCCCCGTGCCGCACGTCACCACGTGATCGCAGGCGCATGCCCGGAGCGGGTGTGCGCTGGTCGTGATCGCCGAGCTCATCGCGTGGACGCTGCGGGCGCGTTGGGGGCTGGCCGCTGTGGTCATCACCGCGAACCTGGCCGGCGTCGCGGTCATTCTCACCCAGTTGTGGCTCAGCGGTTTCCTGGGCCGGATCGGCCCGGACTGGCCGCACACGCTGGCGCTGATCTCGATCTATCCGGTAATCGGCCTGCTGACCGGTGTCGTCCTGGCCTACCGTGATCGCACGATCCACCTGGGCTGGATAGACCAGAAGCGAAGACCGACACCCGATCAGGCGCACCAGCTGCTACGGCTGCCGATCGTCGTCTCCGCTCGCGCGCTCGGGCTGTGGATTCCCGGCGTGATCATCTCGGTGTCGCTGTTCGCGAAGTTCACCCCGGAGAACGATCCCGCGGTGACGACTGCGCTGATCACCATCGGCGCCTTCGAGTCGGCGGCGCTGACCTTCCTCATCGTCGACCGGATGACCCGCCCGGCCATGCCGGTGGTGGCGCAGGTACTCGGCGAGACCATGCACTGGAGTTCCTCGGTGCTGTCCCGGGTGGTCGTCACCTGGGCGGTGTCCGGCGCGTTGCCGTTGCTCATGCTGATCGTCGTGCTGGCCGACCCGGCCGCGGGCGCATCCGACCGCATCCGCACCGCCGTCTACCTGTCCGCCGTCGGCATCGCCGTCGGCGCGCTGGCCACCGCGTTCCTGGCCCGCTCCGTCGCCACACCGATGCGCACACTGCGCTTGGCACTGGAGCGGATCAGCGACGGGCAGACCGATGTGCGCGTCCCGATCGGCAGCGCCAGCGAGATCGGTCGGCTGGAGAACTCGGTCAACGCGCTGGCCGCCAACCTGCGCGAGCGCGACCGGATGCGGGCGGTGTTCGGCCGTCACGTCGGCGACGAGGTGGCCGAACGCGCGCTGGCGGGCGGTGCGAAGCTGACCGGCGACGTGCGGGTGGTGTCGGCGCTGTTCGTCGACGTCACCGGCTCGGTGACCCTGTCGACGCAGCTGGCGCCGGAGGAGTTCGTGGCCAAGCTCAACCGGCTGCTCGCGATCGTGGTCGCGGCGACCGAGGACAACAACGGCTTGGTCAACAAGTTCGAAGGTGATGCGGCACTGTGCGTGTTCGGCGCGCCGGTCGCCCTGGGCGACGACGCGACCCCCGCGCTGCGCGCCGCCCGGCGCATTCGCGACGAAGTGCGGGCCCTCGGCGAATTCGACATCGGCATAGGGGTGGCGCGCGGCCAGGTGTTCGCCGGTGACGTCGGCACCGCCAGCCGCCTCGAGTACACCGTCATCGGTGACGCGGTGAACGAGGCCGCCCGGTTGACCGGCGAGGCCAAGCACGCTCCCCGGCGAATCCTGGTCAGCGGCTCGCTCATCGAAGCCGCCGCGCCGCACGAACGGGTGAAGTGGACCGTCCACGAGCCCATCCTGCTGCGCGGCATGAGCGAGCCGACCGCCACCTGGACCGACGTCGACGTCACCGCGATCGCCGACGCGCCCTCCGAAGAGACGATCGCCCCCTCCGCGGAAGCGCTCGACGCCGCAGGAGAGCCGTCGAGCAGCGCCATCACCGAAATCCGTTCCGCCACAACCGACGACGAGCATTCCTAGACGTCGCGGCGACGCGATCGACGCGTCGGCGCCGGGTTCGGCGACCCGCGTCCGGATCGGGTAACCGGCGAAGGCCGCGACGTCCTCGGCGGCGGGCGGTTCTACCCGGCGAGCGAATCGCGCAGCGCCGCCACATCGGTCACCGGCAGATCACACACCGAGCCTCGGCACACGTAGGCGGCCGCCGCGGGTCCGACCGGCCCGCGATCGGCCAGCAGCGGTGCGGAATCGACTGCGCCGGAAAGGATCACGGACCCACCGGGCGCCGCGGCACGGGCCGCCGCGAGCAAGGGCGCACCGTCCTCGGGACGATCCGCCGCGGTCGCGACCGCGACCTGTATCGGTCCACGCAGCGCCGCCTCGGCGACAGCGAGCCACTGTCCCGCCGAGCGCGGCGCGCGCGCCAGAACGAGGGCGCCTCTGCGCAGGGTCTGCTCGGCGGCCTCCCGATAGCCGGTCGCGCGGGCGGGGTCGGAGAGAGCCGACACCGTCAGCAGGGCTTCGGCCAGTGCCGACGCCCCGGCCGGGGTGGCGCCGTCGATGGGATCGCGCGGGCGGGCCACCAGTGTCTCGGCGTCGTCGGCGGTGTCGAACCAACTGCCCGGCGCGTGCGGATCGGCGAAGTGGCGCAGCGCGCTGTCGAGGACGAGCTGGGCGCGCGTCAGCCAATCCGCTTCGGCGGTGGCCTGATAGAGGGCCGACAGCGCGGTCGTGAGCCAGGCGTAGTCCTCCAGCACGCCCGGCGAGGCGCCCGCCTTCCCGTCCAGCGACGCGCGCAGTACCCGGCCCTCACGCACGTGCTCGGCGAGCAGGAACCGGGCGCAGGCGGCCGCGGCGTCGATCCACTCCGGTTCGCCGAGCGCGGCGCCGGCTTCGGCGAGCGCGGTGATCGCCAGCCCGTTCCACGCGGTGACCACCTTGTCGTCACGCGCGGGCTGCGGCCTGCGCTGACGGGCGGCGCGCAGCATGTCGCGCACCCGCTCGAACCGCTGCGTGTCGTCGGGGTCGGCGTAGCGGGTGAGCACCGAGGCGCCCTGTTCGAAGTTCCCGCCGGTGGTCACACCGAGGATCTCACTCGCCCACGCGCCGTCGATCGGTCCGAGTTCGCCGACCAGTTCGGCGGGCGACCACACGTAGGTCGCGCCCTCCACGCCGGGCCCCTCCGGGCTCACGTGGGTGTCGGCGTCCAGCGCGGAGGCGAATCCGCCGTGCTCGGTGCCGAGATCGTCGAGGATGAACCGCGCCGTCTCCCGCGCCACCCGGGCGGGGAGATCGGTGGCGGCCGGGTCGGTGCGGCGGGCGAGGTGGGCGTAGGCGCGCAGGAGCTGGGCGTTGTCGTAGAGCATCTTCTCGAAGTGCGGCACCACCCATGCCTGGTCGACCGAGTATCGGGCGAACCCACCGCGCAACTGGTCGTAGATGCCGCCGCGCGCCATCGCCTCGGCGGTGCGGCCGACCACGCCGAAAACGGCGGGATCACCGCTGCGCTCCCAGCTGCGCAGCAGACCCTCCAGCAGTGCCGACGGCGGGAACTTCGGCGCGGTGCCGAATCCGCCGTGCTCGGCGTCCTCGTCGCGCAGTACGGCGGCGACCACGTGGTCGAGCAATTGTGGGGTGATGACGAGCTCGCCTTCGGGCAATCCCGAGTTCTGCGCCCGCAGGGCCTCGACCACCTGCGCCGAGGCACGATCCACCTCCTCGCGCCGGTTGCGCCAGGTGTCGGCGACCGCGGTGAGCAACTGCGTGAACGACGGCATGCCGCCACGCGAGGTCTTCGGGTAGTAGGTACCGCAGTAGAACGGCTCGCCGGTGGGAGTCAGGAAGCAGGTCATCGGCCAGCCGCCCTGACCGGTCATGGCGACGGTGGCATTCATGTACACCGCGTCGATGTCGGGACGTTCCTCCCGATCGACCTTCACGCACACGAAGTTCTCGTTCATCAGCGCCGCGGTCTCCGGGTCCTCGAACGACTCGTGCGCCATCACATGACACCAGTGACACGAGGCGTAGCCGACCGACAGCAGGATCGGCACATCGCGATCCCGCGCCTGCGCCAGCGCGGCCGGTTCCCACTCCCACCAGTGCACAGGGTTGTCCGCGTGCTGACGCAGATACGGCGAGGTCGCACCGGTCAATCGGTTCACAGCTGCCAGCCTTCCACATCCGGTGCGCGCCGGGGTGGACCTGTGCGGCTACCTGCCGCGGTTCACCACTTGCGGCCGGTGTAGGCCATCAGCGCGCGGTGCCCGGGCGCATCGTCGTCCACCGGCAGCGCGGGCGCGAACAAGCCTGCCTCCCGATAGACGTCGATCCCGCCGTAGCCGCGCATCGTCTCCAGCAACTCCGCGCACATCGCGTCGTCGATCAGGTCCGCCCGGCCGATGGCCAGCGCCAGATCCAGACCGTGCACCACGAGCTCGGTCAGATGGATCTGCACCGCCGCGGGCGCGGGCACCGGCCCGATGCCCAGGTGCACCGTCGCGGTCGGCACATCCGGCCGCCGCCATGCCGCCCGATCGATCTCCGCCGCCGCCGCGTACGCGGTCTGCGGATCCGACCCGAGCCACCCGTCGGCATTGCCCGCACCGGAGTCGTTGCCGCTCAGCTTGGTGGCGAACGCGTGCATCCCACCGACCAGGTGGTTGAGCACCGTCCGCACATCCCAGTCCGCGCAGGGCGTGGCCGCGGTGAGCTGATCGTCCTCCACTGCGGAGACGATCGCGGCGGTCGTGTCCAGCGCGCGGTCGATCCGGCCGAGCACAGTATCCATGGGCGTCCTTCGGTCGTTCGGGTAAACATTCAAACACGGGCTCCCGACGAATGCCCGGCTGCCGCAACCCCGTTCGGCCCCGCGCCGGCACTGCGCGCCGCACGGCTCCGACGCGGCGGACGGCCTGAGGGACGACAACGACCGGGACGAAACCCGGCCGCTGTCGCACGATCGTTCTTCTACACAGGCGGCGAACTCACTCGGTCCGCTTCTGGTCCGGCCTGCCGGATTCGGCATCGTCGGGAGACTTCTGCAGCGGCACCGCACCGGGGTCGGTGCCCTCGTCGGCCACTTGGTCGGGTTCGGGGTGCTCGGGCTCGAAGGTCGGCGGAAGGTTCTTCAGGTGCCGGTTCATGGAGCGGACCAGCAGGAAGGTGCCCACCAGCAGGAGCAGGACGATGGCGAGGCCGAGGGGGGATGCCTTGCCGAATTCGGGGCCGGTCGGGGTCCCCGGGGTCTGGGCGAGAAATTCGACGATCACCGCTGCGCTTCCTCGATACCTGCGAAAAGATCGGTTTCCGGGATGGCTGTACGCACCCTGGTCTGGGCCAGTTCGAATTCCTCGGTCGGCCACAGGCGCTGCTGGAGCTCCACCGGGATCGCGAAGAACGCGCCGTTCGGGTCGATCTGGGTAGCGTGCGCGCGCAGGGCGTCGTCACGCTGTGGGAAGTACTTGCCGCACTCGATCTGGGTGGTGACCCTGCCCATGATGTCGCCGCCGCGCGCGCTCGCCCGCGTGCGGCTCATGTCCAGCCATTCCTGCAACGGGAACGGCCGGCCCAGCCGCTCGTACTCCTCAGCGAAGATTTCGAGTCGCCGCAGGATGAAACCGTGGCTGTAGTACAGCTTGAGCGGGGTCCACGGTTCCCCGGCGTCGGGGAACCGTTCGGGATCGCCCGCCGCCTCGAATGCCGCGACCGACACCTGGTGGCAGGCGATGTGATCGGGATGCGGATACCCGCCCATCTCGTCGTAGGTGGTGATGACGTGCGGCTTGAACTCGCGCACGACGCGCACCAGCGCTTCGGTCGACTCCTCGAGCGGCACCAGCGCGAAGCATCCCTCCGGCAGCGGAGGCGGCGGGTCGCCCTCGGGCAGGCCGGAGTCGACGAATCCGAGCCAGCGATGCTGCACCCCGAGCGCGCGAGCGGCCGCGGCCATCTCCGCACGGCGGATCTCGTGGATACGGTCCAGTACACCCGGGGTGTCCATCGCGGGGTTCAGGATGCTGCCGCGTTCGCCGCCGGTCAACGACACGACGAGGACCTCGTGCCCCTCGTCGGCGTAGCGCGCGGTCGTGGCGGCACCCTTGCTGGATTCGTCGTCCGGGTGTGCGTGTACCGCCATGAGGCGAAGGCCACTCACGTCTTGTTCACCATCGCTCTCGGTCGCGGGTGTCGGCTCGTCATTACCTATAGTTCCATTCGAGCCTTCGTTGTTCCGACCTACCCCCCGGGAGCGAGCCGTCATGAGCGATCCAGTACCGAACGGCGTCGGCGCGCGCCCCGCCGACCGGTACGGCGCCACGCCGGGAGGGCGTCCGAAGTGGCTGGTCCCGCTCCTCGCGCTGGTGGTGCTCGCGGCCGGCGCCGGGGTCGCCTACCTGGGCTTCCAGAAGTACGGGCCGGCCGAGATCGAGGCCGACGAACTCGGGTACACGGTCGTCGACGACTCGACGGTGTCGCTGCGGTTCAAGGTGACCCGCGCGGATCCGCGGCAGGCCGTGGTGTGTTTCGTGCGCGCCATGGATCGCGACACCATCGAAGTGGGCAGACGTGAGGTCTTGATCACCGGATCCGAGCACGGCACCGTCGAGGTGACCACCGAGATCCGCACCTCCGCGCGCTCGTCCTCGGGCAGCGTCTACGGATGCAGCGCAACGGTTCCGGAGTACCTGCGGGCGCACTGAGCCGCCACCGCCCGGGCAGGTGCGCCCGAGGCCCGCTCGACGACCTGAAATCCCGCTCGGAGCGGCAAAAATATATTCCCACCTGCATCTTTGTGAATCATGCTAAAATGGCGTGATACACGGTTCCGTGCCTCGGAGCCGTGTTTGCTGCATTGGCGGCAGGCGCAGCGCGGTCACCGGATCTTCACGGGTTCATCCGGCTACCGCGCACGTCGGGGTCATCGAAGCCATGACCCCCGGTTTCTGCGTCTGTCGTCGGCTGGTGCATGCCCGCCCTCGGACGGGTCGCGCGCCGGTTTCAGGGAATCCCGGCATGCCGGGAACAACTACGAGGGAGTGATCGAGATGACCGAGACGAATGTGACCTGGCTGACCCAGGAATCGCACGACAGGCTCAAGAGCGAGCTCGACGCGCTCATCGCCAACCGTCCGGTCATCGCCGCGGAGATCAACGAGCGTCGCGAAGAAGGCGACCTCAAGGAGAACGGCGGATACCACGCCGCGCGCGAGGAACAGGGCCAGCAGGAAGCTCGCATTCGCCAGCTGCAGGAGCTGCTGAACAACGCCAAGGTCGGCGTCGCGCCGACCAAGTCCGGCGTCGCGCTGCCCGGCTCGGTTGTCAAGGTCTACTACGACGGCGACGAGAGCGACACCGAGACCTTCCTCATCGCCACGCGCGAGGAAGGCCTCGGTCATTCCGAGCTCGAGACCTACTCCCCGAACTCCCCGCTGGGCGGTGCCCTGATCGACGCCAAGGTCGGCGAGACTCGCGAGTACTCGCTGCCCAACGGCAACATCATGAAGGTGACTCTGGTCAGCGCGGAGCCCTACCACGGCTGACCCCGCGTCTCCTCCGAACCCGGCACAGATGCGAGCGGCCGCACTCGAATACGAGTGCGGCCGCTTCGTCATCTCCGGGACTCCTACTTCGCCAGTGCCTGCTCGATGTCGGCGAGCAGATCGCTGACATCTTCGATACCGACCGACAGCCGCACCAGATCCGCGGGCACCTCGAGTTGCGAACCCGCGGTCGAGGCGTGGGTCATCGCGCCCGGATGCTCGATCAGCGACTCCACGCCGCCCAGCGATTCGGCCAGGGTGAAGATCTTCGTGCGCGAGCAGAAGTCGAGCGCCGCCGCCTTGCCGCCGTGCAGCCGCACCGAGATCATGCCGCCGAAGCGGCGCATCTGCTTGGCGGCGACGCCGTGACCGGGGTGTTCGGCCAGGCCGGGGTAGATGACCTGGGAGATGGCCGGGTGTCCGGCGAGCAGCTCGGCGATCGCCTCGGCGTTGTCGCAGTGCCGTTCCATCCGGACAGCCAGCGTCTTCGTGCCGCGCATGGTCAGGTAGGCGTCGAACGGGCCGGGCACCGCGCCCGCGCCGTTCTGCAGGAAGGCGAACGCCGCGTCGAGTTCGGGGTCGTCGGTGATCAGCACGCCACCGACCACATCGGAATGCCCGCCCAGGTACTTGGTGGTCGAGTGCACCACGATGTCGGCGCCGAGCAGCAGCGGCTGCTGCAGGTACGGGGTGGCGAAGGTGTTGTCGACCACCAGCTTCGCGCCCGCGGTGTGCGCGACCTCGGCCAGGGCCGGGATGTCACCGATGTTGAGCAGCGGGTTGGTGGGTGTCTCGACCCACACCAGCTTGGTGTTCGGGCGCATGGCCGCGCGGATCGCGTCGACATCGGTGATGTGCGCGGGGGTGTGTTCGATGCCCCACTGGCTGAACACCTTGTCGATGAGACGGAAGGTGCCGCCGTAGGCGTCGTCGGGGATGACGATGTGATCGCCGGGGCGCAAAACGGCGCGCAACGCGCAGTCGGTGGCGGCCATGCCGGAGGCGAAGGCACGACCGTGGCGACCGGACTCGAGCGCGGCGAGGTTGGCCTCGAGCGCGCTGCGGGTGGGATTACCGGTACGGGCGTATTCGAAACCGCCGCGCATACCGCCCACGCCGTCTTGGGCGAAGGTCGAGCTCGCGTAGATCGGCACGTTCACCGCACCGGTCTGGGGATCGGGGTCGAACCCGGCGTGCACGGCCCTGGTGGAGAATCCCAGATCGCTCATAGACGACAGCGTAGAGGTCGCGTCTCGGTGACTTTCCGCCGGAGGGTGGTCCGTGACCTTACCGTGCCCGCGCGCGATGCGCTCGCTGTGACGGCCCGCACCCGCGCAGTCCGGCGCGTATCACCGATCACGCCCGCGGACAGCGGCGCGGTCGAGTTCGCGCAGGGACCGGCACCGGCCTCGCCGATCCTCGTCCGGACCGCGAGAATCGCGGGCTCGGCAACGACGAACGCCCGCCACGGATTCACGGCGGACGTTCGTCGCGGGCCGCACATCGCTCGGCCCGGGGAAGATCAGTGCCCGATGGAGCCGGTGCTGAGGAAACCGAGCAGATCGTGGCGGGTGATCACGCCGACCGGCTTGCCCTCCTCGACCACCATGAGCGCGTCGGTGTCCGAGAGCGCCTTGGTGGCGGCCGAGATGGGCTCGCCCGCGCCGATCAGCGGGAACGAGGGGCTCATGTGCTGGGCGACCGAGTCGGTGAGCTGGGCGCGGCCCTCGAACACCGCCGAGAGCAGGTCGCGCTCGGTGACGCTGCCCGCCACCTCACCGGCCATGACCGGCGGTTCCGCGCCGACCACGGGCATCTGCGAGACGCCGTACTCGCGCAGGATCTCGATCGCGTCGCGCAGGGTCTCCGACGGGTGGGTGTGCACCAGATCGGGCAGTTCACCGGACTTGCCGCGCAGCACGTCACCGACCAGCGGTTCCGGACTGCCGTCCAGGCGGGTCCGCAGGAAGCCGTAGGAGCTCATCCACTGGTCGTTGAAGATCTTCGACAGGTAGCCGCGACCGCCGTCGGGCAGCAGCACGACCACCAGCGAATCGGGATCGCGCCGCGCGACCTCGATCGCCGCCACCACGGCCATGCCGCAGGAGCCGCCGACCAGCAGGCCCTCCTCGCGGGCCAGCCTGCGGGTCATCTCGAAGGAGTCCGCGTCGGAGACCGCGATGATCTCGTCCGGGATGGACGGGTCGTAGGCCGACGGCCAGAAGTCCTCGCCGACGCCCTCGACCAGGTAGGGCCTGCCGGTGCCGCCGGAGTACACCGACCCCTCGGGGTCGGCGCCGATGATCTTCACCTTGCCGCCGGAGATCTCCTTGAGGTAGCGACCGGTGCCGGTGATGGTGCCGCCGGTGCCGACGCCCGCGACGAAGTGGGTGATCTTGCCGTCGGTGTCGCGCCAGATCTCCGGGCCGGTCGTCTCGTAGTGGCTTTCCGGGCCGCCCGGGTTGGAGTACTGATCCGGCTTCCACGCGCCGTCGATCTCGCGGACCAGGCGGTCGGAGACGCTGTAGTAGCTGTCCGGGTGATCCGGCGGGACGGCAGTCGGGCAGACCACCACTTCGGCGCCGTAGGCGCGCAGCACATTGCGCTTGTCCTCGGACACCTTGTCGGGGCAGACGAACACGCACTTGTAGCCGCGCTGCTGGGCGACCAGGGCCAGACCCACGCCGGTGTTGCCGGAGGTCGGCTCGACGATGGTGCCGCCCTCCTTCAGCTCTCCGGACTTCTCGGCGGCCTCGATCATCTTGACCGCGATCCGGTCCTTGGAGCTGCCGCCCGGGTTGAGGTATTCGATCTTGGCGGCGACCAGTCCCGCGTCCGGTCCGACGACCGAGTTCAGCCGGACGAGGGGCGTATTGCCGATGAGGTCGACGACGTGGTCCGCGATGCGCATAGCTCCATCGTTGCAGAAGCACCCTGTGTGAGTTCGCGCACGTCACCTGTTCCGCGCTTTAGGATCGGCAGCCATGAGGCAGACCCACTTGCGCCGGGTCGCCGCGGTACTCGCCGGCGTCGCGGCGACCGTGGTGGCCGGATCGAGCGCCCAGGCGCAGACCGACACCGTGAGATTCCCACAGGTACCGACCATGGCCAGGGGCGGGCTGTGCTGGACTTCGCTGCAGACCTGGGCCGACACCGGTCCGGACTGGCCGGGCCGCGCGGTGTTGAACGTGCAGGCGGAGCCGGTCGTCGGCGTCGGGTCCGGCAGCCACCCCTTCGCCCCGCTGTGCGAGGTCCGCACCACGATGACCTGGCGCAATCTCGACACCGGCGCGACGGGGGCGTTCGACAACGTCGTGGTCACCGGCATCTACGGCAGCATCCTGTACTCGCTGTTCCAGGACACCGGCCCCGGCCGCGTCGAGGTCACCGTGACCACCGACACGCCGAGCATCCCCGCCAAGGGCGTCTTCACCGTTCCCGCCTGAGCTGTCGCGCCGGGGCGGTGAACAGCTCGCGCCCGGCTCCGGCGGGCTCGTGGCACGTAAACTTCTCGACGTGGCAGCACCTCGCATCGACAGGCGTGCCGCGGCGCTGACCGGCCTGACGACGGTGCTGGCCGGTTCCGGCGCCGGCACGCTCTCCTGGCTCGCCTACCGGATGCTGACCGCCCAGGCGGGCGTGGCCCGCGGCGTCATCGGCCGCGACACCTCCAGACCGCCGGAGGCCGACGGCATCTACACCGCCGGTTGCCTCGCGCCCGAGCCCTGGCGTACCGGCACCCCCTTCGACCTGCACCTGATGATCTTCGGTGATTCGACCGCGGGGGGCGTGGGCTGCGCTACCGCCGATGGCGTGCCGGGTGTACGCATCGCCCGCGCCGTGGCCGAGGCGACCGGACGGCGAATCCGGCTGAGCACCAAGGCCATCTCGGGCGCGACATCCAAGGGTCTGGCCGGGCAGGTCGACGCCGTGTTCGTCGCGGGCCCACCGCCGGACGTGGCGATCATCTTCGTCGGCGCCAACGACGTCACCAAGAAGCACTCCATCGGCGCCTCGGCCCGCAGGCTCGGCGCGGCGGTGGCGCGATTGCGCGCGGCGGGCAGCGTCGTCGTGGTGGGCACCTGCCCGGATCTGGGCACCGTGTCGGCGATCCCGCAGCCGTTGCGCGCACTGGTGCACAACTGGGGCGCGCGTCTGGCCGCGGCGCAGGCCGCGGCCACCACGGCGGCGGGCGGGCTCGCTGTGCCGCTGTCGGATCTCGGCCCGGAATTCCTCACCGCACCCGACCGGATGTTCTCCGCCGACGGCTTCCATCCCTCCGCCGACGGCTACCAGCTCGCCGCCGGGCGCATCCTGCCCACCCTGCTGGCGGCGCTGGAAACCCGTGGCGTCGAGACCGACCACGGTCCGGGACCGACCCAGCGCGGGCTGACCGCACGGCTGCGCGCACTCGTCTCCCAGACGCAGACGATCACGACGATGCGCGGCAGATGACACCGGGTCCCGGAGGTGGCGCGGCACGGCGCGGGAGACGCGAACAAGTGAATCGGCATTCCGGACGATCCGCTTCGAGGCGGGACGGCGGGCTTCCCGCTGAATGGAATCGACTGCCCACCGGATGTTCTCCCGCGCGGGGACGCGACGTAGATTCGAAGTGATCCGTACCCGCGAGTAGCGCGCGACCAGGTCGTCGACCACCGTGCGCGCTCCGAGACATAAGGAGTCCTCATGCCCGAGGCCGTCATCGTTTCGTACGCACGCTCCCCCATCGGCCGCGCAGGCAAGGGTTCTCTGGTGAGCATGCGGCCGGACGACCTCGCCGCGCAGATGGTTCGCGCCGCACTGGACAAGGTCCCCGCGCTCGACCCCACCCAGATCGACGATCTGATGCTCGGCTGTGGCCAGCCCGGCGGCGAGGCCGGCTTCAACATGGCCAAGGTCGTGGCCACCCACCTCGGCTACGACTTCCTGCCCGGCGTCACCCTCAACCGGTATTGCTCGTCGTCGCTGCAGACCACCCGGATGGCCCTGCACGCCATCAAGGCCGGTGAGGGCGAGGTGTTCATCTCCGCGGGCGTGGAAACCGTCTCGCGCTTCCCGAAGGGCACCTCCGACGGCTGGCCCGACAGCCACAACCCGACCTTCGCCGAGGCCGAGGCCCGCACCGTGCGGCGCACCGAGGCCGGTTCCGACGCCTGGACCGACCCGCGGGAGAAGGGCGAGCTGCCCGACATCTACATCGCGATGGGCCAGACCGCCGAGAACGTCGCCCAGTTGACCGGCATCTCGCGCGAGGACCAGGACCACTGGGGCGTGCGCTCGCAGAACCGCGCCGAGGAGGCCATCAAGTCCGGCTTCTTCGAGCGGGAGATCACCCCGGTGACCCTGCCGGACGGCACCGTCGTCTCCACCGACGACGGCCCGCGCGCGGGCACCACCTACGAGAAGATCTCCCAGCTCAAGCCGGTCTTCCGCCCGGACGGTACGGTCACCGCGGGCAACGCCTGCCCGCTCAACGACGGCGCCGCCGCCCTGGTGATCATGAGCGACACCAAGGCCAAGGAGCTGGGCCTGACCCCGCTGGCCCGCGTGGTCTCGACCGGCGTGTCCGGCCTCTCGCCGGAGATCATGGGCCTTGGCCCGATCGAGGCGGTGCGCAAGGCGCTGAAGTTCGCGGGCAAGACGGTCTCCGACATCGACCTGTTCGAGATCAACGAGGCCTTCGCGGTGCAGGTGCTCGGCTCGGCCCGCGAGCTGAAGATCGACGAGGACAAGCTCAACGTCTCCGGCGGCGCCATCGCGCTGGGCCACCCGTTCGGCATGACCGGCGCACGCATCACCGCGACGCTGATCAACAACCTGCAGACCCACGACAAGCAGTTCGGCGTCGAGACCATGTGCGTCGGCGGCGGTCAGGGCATGGCGATGGTGCTCGAGCGCCTCAGCTGATCGGCTGAGGAGCACCCATCGGGTGAACGACGAGGGCGGCCGCCGGATCTCTCCGGCGGCCGCCCTTTCTCGTCGGGATGCGCGTACTAGTCGTTCTGGAAGTAGCTCAGCAGACGCAGGATCTCGATGTACAGCCAGACCAGGGTGACGGTCAGGCCCAGTGCCACGCCCCAGGCCGCCTTGGACGGCGCGCCCGCGCGGATGAGCTGGTCGGCGGCGTCGAAGTCGAGCAGGAAGCTGAACGCGGCGATGGCGATGCAGACCAGGCTGAACACGATCGCCAGCGCGCCGCCGTCACGCAGGCCGAAACCGCCGTCGGTGAAGAAGCTCGCCACCAGGTTGCCCAGCATGAGCACCACGACGCCGATCATGGCGCCGATGAGCATGCGGGTGAATCGGGGGGTGACACGGATCGCGCCGGTCTTGTAGACCACGAGCATGCCGGCGAACACACCGAAGGTGCCCAGCACCGCCTGACCGATCAGCGCGCTACCGCCCGCGCCGCCGAACTCGACGCCGGTGAACATCAGCGACAGCGCGCCCAGGAACAGGCCTTCGGCGACCGCGTAGGACAGCACGATGGCCGGGTTGTCCATCTTGTTGCCGAAGCTCGCGACAAGCACCAGCACGAAGCCCACCAAGCCGCCGCCGATGACGAACAGCGGTGCCAGACCGGAGTTGGCCGAGCTCAGCGCGAAGGACAGGATCGCCGACAGCGTGAGCACACCGAGGGTGATGCCGGTCTTGGTCACCACGTCGTCGATGGTCATCGACCTGGTGGTGGGGGCCTGCTGGTACGGCTGCTGGACGGGCCTGCCGTACTGATCGGTGTACTGGTTGCCGAACTGCTGCCCGAACTGCCCGGCACCCGCCACACCCGAACCGAAGTTGGCGTATCCGCCTACCTGCTCCTGCTTCGGGAGGTTCTTGAAGATCGGATTGCTTGTACTGCGCACCGTGAGTGCCTTTCTGGAGTCGTTGCGACTGTCGTGTCGAGCTGACGCTCGATCTCCATCCGTTGCCCTATCCAACGTACGGCTCCGCCGAGTAGTTCCACGGAACCCAACGAGACAGACAAATCGGACTCTACCTGGGGCGGGCGTCGCGCAGCCCACGCACCGACCGGGTGACGGTGAACTTCTTGTTGCGCCCGATCACGTCGGTGTGCCCGACCATCCGTTCCACCACGCCCCGGTAATTCAGGTGCGTGTTGTACACGGTCCACAATTCTCCGCCCGGGCGCAGAACGCGACCCGTTTCACAGAACATCTTGATCGCGGATCCGGTGTGCACCGCCGCGCCCACATGGAACGGCGGATTGCAGACCACCAGATCGGCGCTGTTGTCCGGCAGCGAGGACATCGCGTCGTCGCGCAGCACGCTCACCCGGTCGGCGACCCCGTTGGCGACGGCGGTCGCCGCGGCCGAGGCGACCGCCGCCGCGGACTGATCGGTGCCGACCACCCGGATACCCGGCCGGGAGCGCGCCAGCGCGACCGCGAGGATCCCGGTACCGCAGCCGAGATCGATGGCTTCGCGGGCGTCGGGCTTCATGAGCTTGAGGTGATCGAGCAGGAAGCGGGTGCCGATGTCGAGGCGAGTGCCGGAGAAGGCGGCGCCGTGCGCGATCACCTCGAGATCGAGTTCGTCGAGATGTTCGCGGACCGGGAACCGCGGCTCGCCCACCGGTTTGGGGCCGCGCACGGTCAGCGTCCGGGATTTCTGCCTGCCGCGGCTGGCCGTGACCTCGCAGAACGATTGCGCCAGCACGTCGTTCATGGTCTTGGTCAGATACTTGTCGCGCCCGCCCGCGATCACCAGCACTTCCGGATCGGCGTGGCGGGCGATCGCCTCGGCGACCTCGGCGAGCCCGGACAGCACACGCGGCAGCCGCATCAGTACCACCCGTACGCCGGCGAGCAGTTCGCCGGCGAGCGGATGGGCGGTGTAGCGGTCGGCCAGCCCGAGGGTGCGGGCGTTGCCCGCCAGCGCCAGTTCACCGGTGAGCAGATCCTGGTGGACCCGCACCGCGCGCAGATCGTGGCGGGCGATCAGGCCGAGGGTGAGCGCGCCGTAGGCGTCACCGATCACCGCGACACGCCCGTCGTCCGACGCGTCGACGATGTCGGCGGCGGCGTCCAGGATCAGCCGGTCGGCGGCGTCGACGGCAAACAGGTTGAGCGCCTCCACGTCCGGGTGACGCCGCAGGCGGGCGAGAATGTCCTCGACATCGTGCACGAAGTCAAGTGTGCTCGATCGTTGCCGCGGGATATCGACCGCCCCCGCGCCGCGCGCACTACCATCGGCCCCATGCGTAACAAGACGGCGGTGCTGGTGACAGTGGCGGCGGCAACCCTGGCCTGCGGGGTGCTGGCCGGTTGCAACGACGCCCGGCCCGACGCCGAGCCGAGGACCTCCGCGGCATCGGCCACCTCCGCGACGGCCGCCGTCCCGGCCCCGCTGCGCGAGGCCCCCGTCCCCACCGACGCCGCCCCCAAGCGCGCCGACGCCTCCCCCGATGCCCGGCTGACCGTCGCGGGCGTCCGCATCGGCAGCCACGAAGGGTTCGACCGGGTCGTCTACGACCTCGGCGGCTCGGGCACCCCCGGCTGGGTCGTCGAGTACACCGATCGCGCGGTGCAGGACGGCAGCGGGCGGGAACTCGACGTGGCGGGCGACTCCGTGCTCGAGGTCAGGATCACCGGCTCGGCCTACCCCTTCGACTCCGGCGTGAGCCCGTACTCGGGCCCTGATCCGGTCACCGATCCGGCCGTTCCCGGCATCGTCGGTGTGTCGAGTCCGCTCGTGTTCGAGGGCATCAGCCAATCGTTCATCGGTGTGACCGGCGAACGGCCGGCCTTCTCGGTCACCGCGCTGAGCAATCCCACCCGCCTGGTGATCGACATCGCCACTGCGGGCTGATCGCTGTCGCCACCCCGCTGAGCGGCGCGCCTTCGATATCGGTCCGGTGATCGGTTCGGTCACCGAACCCTGACGAGCCGTGCGGGGGCGAGTACTTTCGGAAGGTCCGGCGCCGCACCGGATCCCCGAGGGGGAGAACGAACAGAAGGGCGGATCAGACATGCGACGTCTCGAACGCATGGGCTTGGTCGCGACGGTGGTGTCCACCGTGAGCGGGTTGGCGCTCGTCGGAGCGTGCTCGAACCAGATCTCGGGCAGGGCCGACGCGGATCCGTCCGAAGTAGCCGCCTACGTCTCCGAGGTGGCCGCGTCGTCGGCGGCGGCGTCCTCGTCGCGGGCGGCCGCCATCGAGCGGGCCGCGGGCACCGCCTGTGACACCTTCGCCGAGAACAACGAGACCGCGGTGGACACCTTCAACGTCTATATCGAGGCCAGCAACAACAATGCCCCCGACCAGGAGGCCAAGGCGAACGCCGCGGTGGCCCAGCTGCGCGCGGGTGCCAGCGCGGTCGAGGCCAAGATCACTCGCGACGTGCCCGCGGCCGTCGCCGACCCGCTGCGCGCCTACCGCGACGACACCAACGCCCTGGCCGACACCCTCGAGCGCCGCGCCGACGTCGACACCCTCAATGCCGCCATCGACAAGTTCAACGCCACCAAGGACGGCGCGCGCGACGCCTGCCGCGCGTACTGAGCCCGCTGCGCGGCGCTCACCAACTCAGTGCCCGCGACCGCTCTCGCAAGTCCGAACGCCGTGCCGCGGCGAGCAATTCGGCGACGAACGGCGCGGGCTGGGGCAGCTGGTAGCCCGGCGGCCACAGCCAGCGCCGCTCGTCACCAGGGGCCGCGCTCGCCTCGCTCAGCACCGGCAGCGCGACTTCTTCGTCCCTGGCGAGGACGCGCGCGCCCGCGTCGGCGAGCAGCACCTGGTGGGCGGGTGCGACCACGGGCATCCCGTCGAGCAGGAAGAACCAGCGGCCCGCTCTCGGGTCGGTGAACACCGGTCCGGCGAGTTGCTCGGGCTGTAACTGGTTCTGCACCACCGCGCCGAGCGCATCGGGCAGCACGATCACTCCGATCGCGCCCACCCGGAGCATCACCTGGCGTCCCGACGAGGAGACCGGAAATCCGTAGGTATCCCGATAGGTCAGGTAGCTGTGCCGCACCGCCATCGAAGTCCACCTTCACATTCGCTCGTGACCGAGAGTGACCCGTAACACATACACGGGTTCGGACTCGATCGTGGCCGGATCGGTGGTGCAGGACAACAGGTTGTCCCATCAATGGGACGATCACCAGCGAACCCGGGCGGACGCCGGGACCCGACACAACGGTCCGAGGCCGATTGACCCTTCCGAACGGGGGTACGCGCCGTGCATGGAGATACTCGTGATCGTCGGAATCGCCGTGCTGGTGGGCGCGGTGGTCCTGTCCCGCAAGGCCAAGGGCCGCGGTAGCGAGCCGGGCACCCCGGAGGTTCCCGGCAACGACGGGAAGTGAGTCATGTCGATGGATCCTGATCCGGACCGCACCCCCGATCTCGAACCCGGCGGCGGCGTCGCGCCGGGCTCGACTCCGCCGGACACTCCGCAGACCTCGGGGCTGTCCGCACCGGAACCGCGCACCAGCAACACTTTCCCGCCGACCGGCGTCGGCGCGGTCGCGCTGATCGTCATCCTGGCCGTGGTGTTCCTGATCGCGGCCATCGGGATCATCCTCACGATCATCTGACCCGCCGCGCGCGCTCGGCGTACCCGCTGGGTGGCCGATCCGACGGATCGGCCACCCTCGAGCGTGCCCACACGGCCGCATGTCTAAGATACAACTTGTGTCTAAGACGTATTCATCGGCTGAATCAGCCTACCGGGCCGTCAAGGAGCGCATTCTCTCCGGCGGCCTGACCGGTGGCGAGCTGATCAGCGAGGGCGAGATAGCGGCCGAGCTGGGCACCTCGCGCACCCCGGTCCGCGAGGCGTTCCTGCGTCTGGAAACCGAGGGGTGGATGAAGCTCTACCCCAAGCGCGGTGCGCTCGTGGTGCCGGTTCCCCCCGACGAGGCCGAGCACGTCGCCCACGCGCGCTACGTCGTGGAGACCGCCGCCGTGCGCGCCGTCACCTCGGGTGATCCCGCCACGCTGAGCGCGGAGCTCACCGCCAACATCGCCAGGCAGCGCGAGCTGGCCGAGGCGGGCGATCTGGAAGCCTTCGCCCTGGCCGACACCGACTTCCATCGCGGCTACGTCGTCGCGGGCGGCAACCCCCTGCTCACCGACTTCTACGATTCGCTGCGCGAGCGCCAGCGCCGGATGAACAGCCTCGCGCTGCGCCGCGGCCCGCTCGACATCGCACAGATCATCGACCAGCACGTCCACCTCGCCGGCCTCATCGCCGCTCGCGACGCGGACGGTTTCGCGACGGCGCTCGTCGAGCACTTCGCCGGCGTGCACCAGCTGGAACTACGGGGCCTGTGATGACGGTGACGACTTCGGCGCGCACCCGCCACACCGCTGCCCAGGTCCACCGGCGGGCCTGGTGGGGCGTGGCCGCCGCCGTCTTCGCGATCGCGTGGGGCGGCAACGAGTTCACCCCACTGCTGGTCATGTACAAGAACGACGGCCTGCCCGGCACCGCCGTCGACCTGCTGCTGTTCTACTACGTGCTCGGCATCGTGCCCGCGATGCTGATCGGCGGCCCGCTCTCGGACCGCTTCGGCAGGCGCACCCTGCTGCTGCCCGCTCCGCTGATCGCGGCGACCGGTTCGCTGCTGCTGGCCTGCGGCGGCGGCTCGGTGGCACTGCTCGCGCTGGGGCGGGTACTCTCCGGCGTGGCGCTGGGCCTGGCGATGGCCGTCGGCGGCAGCTGGCTGAAGGAACTGTCCCCGCCCGGGCGCGGTCCTCGTCGCTCCGCGATGAGCCTGACCGGCGGCTTCGCCGTCGGTGCGGGAGTGGCGGGCGTGCTCGCGCAGTGGGGTCCGCTGCCGGACGTGCTGCCCTATCTGGTCAATGCGACCCTGTGCCTGGGCGCGGCCGCCTGGATCGCCGACGCGCCGGAGACCGTGGCGCGGCGCGACGGCCGGGACGGCCTGCTGTCGGAGTTGGCGATCCACGGCCTGCGCGAGCCACGCTTCCGGCAGGTCGTGCTGCCGACCGCGGTGTGGGTGTTCGCGTGCAGCGCCACCGCCTACGCGGTGCTGCCGAGCCTGATGGCCGAGCAGGTCCCGGGCGCGCCGATCGCCTTCTCCGCCCTGCTCACCGTGATCACACTGGGGTGTGGTTTCGCCATCCAGTCGGCGGCCAGACGCATCGACCGGCCCGGCACCGCCCGCGCCTCGGTGGTCGGTCTGCTGCTGGTGATCTGCGGTCTGCTCATGGCCGCGTTCACCTTCGGCACGCTCACCCTCTGGGCGGCGATTCTCACCACGGTCGTGCTCGGCGCCGCCTACGGCATCACCCTGGTCGCGGGCCTGCAGGAAGTCGATCGGATGGCCGGTCCGCGCGATCTGGCCGGGCTCACCGCGGTCTTCTACTCGCTCGCCTACCTCGGCTTCGGCCTGCCCGCCCTGCTGTCGGCGCTGAACGAGCGCTTCGGTCTCGGCTACCCCGTCATGTACCTGGGGTTGGCGTGCCTGGCCGCGTGTTGCCTTCCCGTCGTGCTGCGCAACTACCGGAACGCAATCGTGCCCATTCCGTAACGTCGTCCCGCCTCTCCCGATGTGATGGTGAACCACCGGACCGAGGGATGTGGACAACGCATGCGATCACTCAAATCCATTGCGGCACTTGCTATCACATGTGCGGCTCTGACGGTAGCCACCATTTCCACGGGCACGCTCGCCGCTCCGGCGCCCGCCGCCGCCGACGGCCTGAAGCACTGCGCGCCGCCACAAGGCCGGGAGTTCGAGTCCGCCACACCGGAAGAGGTCGGCATCGACTCGGCCGCCCTGGCGCGGGCGATGGTCGCCATGGACAATCCGACCCGGTTGAACATCAAGCTGTTCCGCAACAACTGCCTGATCGCGACCGGCGCGGGCAACGACCGTTCCGCCGACCTGCCGTGGAATCTGTGGAGCGCCACCAAGAGCGTGCTCTCGCTGGTCGCGGGCATCGCCGTCGATCAGGGCAAGCTAGGTCTGGACACCCCGATCGGCGCCTACCTACCCGAGGGCCTCGGCAGTGCCGAACACCGGGCGATCCTGGTGCGCAATATGCTCACCGAGTCCTCCGGGATGGATGTCGCGGTGCTCTCCGAGGGCATCACCGGCATCACCGGCCTGGACTCCAATGTGGTCGCCCAGGCGCTGGGCACCCCGGTCGTGCACGAGCAGGGCACCACCTACGGCTACAGCCAGCGCGGCGTCGATCTGCTCGCCTACGTCGTCTCCCGAGCGGTCGGGGAAGACCTGCAAACCTACGCCCAGCGGGAACTGTTCGCCCCGTTGGGCATCGACCCCGCCACCTATCACTGGGCCCGCGACCGCAGCGGCAACACCTACGGTCACGCGCACCTGCTGATGTCTCCCGACGATTTCGCCAAGATCGGCCTGCTGGTGGCCGACCGGGGCCGGTGGGGCGACCGGCAGATCGTCTCGTCGGAGTATCTGACCGCGGCGGCCCAGCCCTCACCGTCGATGAGTTGCTGGGGTTTCCTGTTCGTGGTCAACGGCGAGAAATGCGAGTCGGAGTTCGCCGGCCTGCCCAAGGATTCGCTGAAGATGTCCGGCATGCTGCGCCAGGACAACTTCATCGTCCCCAGCCTCGGCATGGTGCTGAGCTGGACCGGTGTGACCGTGCCCGGCAGCGCGGTCAGCTACCCGCACGATTCGCTGCGCGCCGTCACCGCCGCCTTCCGCGATCCGGTGCTGCCCGATCCCGGCGACTACGTGCCCGCCCCCGACGTCAACCTGTTGGACCCGCGCATGACCGACCCGACCGCCACTTTCGCCGCCCTGGGTCTCGGCCCCTACGCCTACCCCGGCTGCGACCCCATAGTCTGCCTCGGTAAGCCGCTGCCCCCGCCGTTCGCCGACTGGCCGCGCGGGTGCGTGATCCTCGGCTGCTTCACCCCGCGCCCGAACGACTGAGCCGGGACCTCACAGGTCGAACACCCGATCGGCCGGGACCAGCGGAGCCAGTCGCGCGGAGATCAGCGCGACCAACCGCGCCGGCCGATCCCCGTCGATCCTGGCCTTCCCACTGGTCAGGAAGGCACAGGCGAGACCGCGCGCCGGATCGGCCCAGCCGTACTGGGTGGTCAGGCCGCTGCGCCCGAAATGCGCCTCGGTGTCGCGACCGAACTTCGAGCGTTTCGCGCCGAGTTCGTATCCGCCACACGACACCCGCCCCGCCACTCCCGGCAGCCGGGGGGCGGGGCGCGCGGCCGCCCTGATCGCCTCCGCCGACAGCATCCGCACGCCGTCGAGTTCGCCGCCGCGCGCAAGGATTTCGTAGAACCGCGACAGCTCCTCGGCTGTGGTGACCAGATTGCCCGAGGGCAGTTCCGCGGTCAGGAAGCCGCGCAGCTTCTCCCCTGTCACCCGCCCGTCCATTCCCCCGCCGAGTGCCTTGCGCGCCAGGAAGGTGGAGACCTTCGTGGCGGGCGGCCCGGTCTTCACGCTCGGCACCACCGCCGCGACGTCCTCCGCCGCGACTCCGAAGTTGTTCCACCGAAAACCCAACGGCCGCAACACACGTTCGGCCAGGTGCTCCCGCATGCGCTTGCCGGTGGCCGCCTGGACCACCGCCCGCTGGATCAGCCCGCCGGTCAGCGCGTGATACACCCGGAACCGTCCCGGCGGCCAGCTCGGTTTCAGATCCACCAGCCCCTGGAGCGCCAGCTCCTCGTCCACGACCAGTTCCGAGCCCCGATACGGTGGCGTCACGAACGGGATCCCCGCCGAATGCGACAGCACGTCACCGATGGTGATGCGCCCCTTGCCATTCGCCTCGAACCCCGGGATGTAGTCGGCCACCGGGTCCGTGACCGCGAACGCCCCGTCCTCGATCAGCATGGCCGTGACCGCCGCCGCCACCCCCTTGGCGGTCGAGAACCCGCAGAACGGCGACTCCGTCGTGACCGGCACCTTCTCCGCCTCGGGCCCGTCCTTCGGGGCATTGCCCCGCTCGTGCCCGATCGCCCGGTTCAGCACGATCTTCCCATTGCGCCGCAGACACACCTGGATCGCCGGCGAGGTCCCCATTCGGTACCAGTCCTGCACGAAGTCCCACACCGCGTCCACATCGGCCCGGCGCAGCCCGGCCTCGGCCGGGTCGTCCTCGTGACCGACACAGGTCACGGAATCGAGGTCGTCGGCGATCGGCACCAGCGCGGGGGCGTCTGCACTCATTTCCGCCAGGATAGTCGCGCGGCGAACCACCGTGTTCGCTGTCGGCGTTGCGCCCTCGACGCCGTGACCGGGATGCGACAGGATCTCCTCATGCCCAGCGACCGCGTCCTCAAGCTGCAGAACACCCTGCACCGTGCCCTGCTGAAGCTCACCGGAGGAAGGGTCGGCCGCAGCTTGGGCGGCATGCCCACCCTCGAACTCACCACCACCGGCCGCAAGTCCGGCCGCCCCCACAGCGTCCTGCTGACCGCCCCCATCGTCGACGGCGACACCCTCGTGGTCGTGGCCTCCCGCGGCGGCGACCCGATCCACCCCGCCTGGTTCCTCAACCTCCGCGACAATCCCACCGTCGAGGTGTCGGTCCAGCAGGGGCCACGCAAGGCGATGACCGCCCACATCGCGACTCCGGAAGAACGCGCCGAACTCTGGCCCAGGGTGGTCGCCGCCTCGGACTTCTACGCCGGTTACCAGCGCAAGACCACCCGCGAGATCCCTCTGGTACTCCTGAGGCCGTGATCGTCGCCCTCGGCCGGGTGGCCGAGTTCGCCTCCCGGCCGGGCTGCGCACAACCGGCATGTCATGCGGATGCTCCCACCCCCGCGGCCCGCGGCAGCGGTCGCTAGATCTTGATGTCGGCCCACTTGGCGAAACTCGCCAAGGCGTCGGTTCCCCGGCGCGTGTGAGCGAGCACGCGCACGGTCTCGTGGACCTGGGGATGGTTGCGAGTCAGTTCAGGGGCGACCTTGCGGGCTTCGGTCAGGCTCGAAAGCGCGCGGTGTTTGTCGCCGTGGAGCAGCCATGCGCGAGAAACGTCTATCCAGTGATGGCCGGCGCGCGACGGGGCGACCGACGCCGGTAGCCGGATCTGCTCGGCACGGGCAACCGCGGTGGCGCCATCGGAGAGCTCGACCGGGACGGCCACGGCGTGAATCGCGACATTCGGCAACTGGAACTGTGTGTCGTAGTCCTCGAATCCCGCGGGCGCGGTGATCGCCTCACCGATCCGGCGCGCTTCGCGAAGGTGCTCGTCGGCGGTATCGCCGTCGAGCGCGCGAGCAGACAGGATCGCGCCGCGCAGATGCAGCGCACCCCGTACAGCGAGCAGCCCCGGTGTGGTGGACAGGTGCTCGCTCGAGTCGCGGGCGCGGTCGATGACACGCACACCGCTGGCGTAGGCGCCGGAGTACAGCAGGATCAGCGCGCGGTGATAGTCCGCGGCGATGGGCCAGACCGGATCGCCGCTGCGTTCGGCTGCCCAGACACACCGCTCGGCGGCCAGTCCGGCAAGGTCGAGGTACCCGTAGCGGTAGGCCATCGACGAGGCACGGTTGTAGGCGCGGGCGAGCGTCGCGTGGATTCGCTCGAATCGGCGGCCCGGCTGTTCGTCGGCGGCCAACACATGCAGCCCGTGAATCACATCGGGCAGCTCGGCGGTCAGGTCACCGTATCGTGCCCGGCGCATCGCTTCGACCACTCGCTCGAGCGCGGCGCTGAGCTCCTCGAGCGAGCGCGGATCGATGATCGGTTCATCGTTGAACGCCAGCAACTTTCGGCGCAGCTCGCGAATGGTGGCGTGCGCGGCGGCGTCGTCGCGAACCGAGATATAGGGCTGGCCGGTCAAGTCCTCGATGTTCACGCCGAGCGCGTGCGCGACGGCAGCGATGAACGCCGGTGATGCCGGACGCGAACCCTGCTCGACCTTGCGCAACAGCGATAGCGACACGTTGGCCTTCAACGCGAGCTGCGTTTGCGTGAGTCGCGCGAACTTGCGCGCCCTGGCAGTCCGATCCCCTATCCCGGCGTCGTCCATCTCTCCACGGTGACACACGCTGTGCCACTTCGCAGAAGCACCGACCGACAGGGTTGAACCACCACCCGCCGCCGGGTCGAGCGCGGCGCTCCTCGGCGGCGGGTGTCACCAACAACGCCAGGGGAAGGCAGGGGATGAACGCGCTCGGATGGATAGACCCGTGCTCACCGACACCGCAATGGGATACCGCGCAGATACGCCGGTTGGCACGCCGGTTGGGGTATCCGCTTCGGTGGGCCGATCCCGCTTCCGCCCTCGGACTGGTCGAGCAGGTCGAGGCCGCCGGAGCCGAGGTGGTCCTGTTGTCGTCGTCGGCCCATATCGACGTCGTGACATTGGATCGGTTGATGTCGTGCGCCGACGTCGAATGCGCGGCGCCGCGAGCATCGTTCGGCCGCTGGTCACCATTGAGCGGGGTGCGCCGGTGACCGGGACGGACATCGGACTCGCCTTCGTGATCGCGCTGCCTCTCGCGGTCGTCGCAGCCATGATCTTCTGGCCGTCCGACTACGACTGAGATCCGGCAGGGGGCGGGACGGAGCACGCCGACACTACCGCTCATGGCAAGTTTCAGGGTCACGACATCGTTGGTCGTCACAGGTCATATTGCGCGACTGAAAGGCAGCCGTTGGCGCGGTTGGCCCGAGTCGGCGCTGGTACGGACGCGCTCGCCTTCATCTCAGACCGAGGCTCGTCAATCCGTCACCGTCAGCACGAGCAAAGCACCATGGGATTGTGCACTCAGCACGAAATGATCGGAGGTGTCGGCGTAACAGGTCTGCAGTACAAAGCTCGACCGCACGGCGACTCGGATCGTCCCGAGGTGTTCTTAGATCGCCGTCGCAAGTGCCTGAACTTCCTCGCGTGTCAGCCGGGCATGGTCGCGAAGATGCCCTGACTTCATGCTGCCGATGGACGCGTGCAGCAATCGGTCAGCATTCGGCCAGCTTGATCCGGTTGAACGGGATCGGCACGAGCCGCCGCACGATATCGGGTAAGGGTTCGCGCAGCGGGAATCCACTGACGAGCGGGACAACGGAGCCGTGGTCGATCCGCGAAGTCGTGATCGATAGCCGATATTGCCTTTCGATCGGACACGTCATTCGGCGAGTGCGCGCTGCACGATTGTCACCAGCGCATTATCCGGGCACCCGACACAGAGTCGCTAGAATAGCCCGACAGGTAAGCACAGCAGCTATTCTCTCAGCAGGACCTCAAGAGTGGCGTACGCCTTGTTCACCTCATCGACAAGAACGGCCAGCTTAGGAAATTCATCGTCAAGGACATTCCAATCACAATTTATTGCACAATCCACCGAAATTGTGAGAACCTCGACAAAGTGGTGAATCGATTCTTGAATATGACCATAGTAGACAACAGGGTCGCGAATCGGCTGACTGCCGCTCGGAATACGACGCACAAACAAGGACCGCTCCGGTTCCGGCCCGTAATCCGGGTCGCCGAGGCCAGCACCTCTGCGAATGAGATCAGCGGAATGGAGCACCAGATTGTCGAAATTGCTGCGTCGCGCAGCTTTCCTGCCTACCTTCGTGAACTCTTCGACCAGGTAGCCAAGATAGTGACTCTCCGGCTTCTCCCAACGTAGGCGCCCGACACGATCAGCTATCCAGCGTGCCCGATCTCCGACTCCCCGCAGCTCAGCGACTTCTCGATCCCACTCTGACACCAACTCGTTGAGTGGGCTGCCGTCCAATTCATCCCGTTCACCATCGAGCATAGCGCCTCCCATTTTACGAATCCTACTCGGGTGCAGCGTAGTTCAGGATACCGATCCGATCCAGGGCGTAGCTCGGCTTGACGAAGACTGATGGTGGTATTGGCGGTTCTCGTTGACCAGCCCCCCGGAATAGAGCCGGTGATTTCGTTCTGTGTTCAGGCAGCCCGCGAGCCAGCGGGTATCGGGTATTGGCGCAGCGCGCTCGGAGCGGAACCTATCAAACCAGACGAGGGCGGCGTTGAGGACACTCGACGTCGAGGGCAGGTCGAGTTCGATTCGCCCCTGCGTCGAGTGGTTGTCGACAACTATCGCCCCGCGTGAGGTCTGGAAGGGACAGCCGGGGGACAACCGAAGGCCAGCCGAAGGACAGCCGAGCGGGATCGCCTTACCCTCGATGACATGAGCGAGTACGTCGGTCAACGGGTCGCCTTGGAGCGCAGGATCGCCGGGCTGAGCCAGCAAGCCCTGGCCACCCGCGCGGCCTACAGCCTCAGCATGATCAAGGCCGTCGAACAAGGACGTGAGCCGGCCTCCCCTGGTTTCATCTCCGCCGTGGCGCGCGCACTTCGCATTCTGCCCGAACAGCTCACGGGCGCACCGTACGACGACGGCAAGCCACTCTCCGATGCGATCAACGAGCTGTCGGTGCTGCTGGCCGAGGGCCGCCACGCCCGCGCCGTCGATCCTGGCCCGCTGTCACAGATCGCGGCCGATATAGCGGCGGCGCAACAGCTTTACCGCAGTGACCGCACCCGCCAAACCATCGAGGCGCTGCCCGGCATCATCCGGCGGCTGCACGGCGCGATGGGGGAGCTGGACGGCGACGAAAAGGCCCGCGCTTACACACTGCTGACGGCGGCGTATGTCCTGGCGGAGTGGTCGGCGCGGCGGGCAGGCCACCTCCTGCTGACACTCCCCGCATTGGACCTAGCCGACACCTACGCACCGCTGGCCGATGATCCATACTGGGGTGCATTCTCGATCTTGGCCCGTGCCCGGGTGCTCACCCACTACGGCGAGTCCGGGGTGGCGGGTCAGCTGATCGAGTCCACCATGTCGGTGGCAGACGAGACACGTGCGGGCCTGGTACTGGCGGGGTACTCCCATCTCGCCGCTGCGGTGAACGAGGCGCGGAAGCTCAACTACTCCGGCGCGGTGGACCACATCGGTGCCGCACGTGAGATCGTCTCCCACACAGGCCAAACCGATCTCTACATGACCGCGTTCAGCCCTCTGAATGTCGATATCCACGCCCACGCGATCGAATTGGAAGCAGGCGATCCGCACCGTGCCGCGCACGAGGGAGCCATACTCACCTACCCTTCCGACGCTCCACCGACCAGAATCGGCCATCACTGGCAGGACAACGCCCGCGCCTGGCTCATGGCGGGCAAGGCCGACAAGGCCCTGGCCGCGCTGAACAAGGCTCGTGCTGCGGCCCCTCAGCAGACCCGCCTGCATCCCAGCGTGCGGGAGACTGTGCAGGGGATTGCCTCACTGCAACGGCGTCAGAGCGAAGGGCTCGTCGGGTTCGCATCCTGGCTCGGGGCCGTCCTGTAGGTACACGCTCTACGCCCGGAGGGAGGACGTTTTCCCGGCTCCGGCCGGGCAGAACCTTCACAACGTCTCAGCTTGTCCGCCCTCGAGCGATTGCGAACAGCTGCAGATGACGACTCGGAGCCGCAAACGGAATCCCGTCCGTAGCCGATCACCGAGAATGACGCTGCCGCCGGCTCCACCCATACAGCGCCGCCATGCGCATCCGGCTTGATCCAGACACGACAGCACCGGGAATGCGCAGGCTACTGCCTGCAAGCCGTGGTCGTCAGATCTTGACGTTCACCCACCGGGCGAAGCTCGCGAGGCTGTCGGTGCGCCGCCGCTCGGCCGCTGCGACCGCGTGCAGGGTCTCACGCACGGACGGGTGGAGTCGGGTCTGTTGCGGCGCCACAGCGCGCGCGGCGTTCAGCGCGCGTAGCGCCTTATCCGGCTGGCCGACGAGCACCCACGCGCGCGCCACGTCCTGCCAGTGGTGGCCTGCGCGCGGCGGGGCGATGCCCGCGGGCAGCACCATCGCCGAGCCTTCGCGCGCCGCACGGTCGGGGTCGCCGGATTCGAGCGCGACGGCGCACGCATGGATGCCGACGTTTCCGGGGCCGAACAGGGTGCCGTAGAGGTCGGACTCTCCGGGCATCGCCGGGGCGATCCGGCGCGCGTGTTCGATGTGCTCGGCCGCGATATCCGGCCGACACCCGCGGGCGGCGACGATCGCGCCGCACAGGTGTCCGTAGCCGCGTACCGCGTTCGCGGCTTCGCTGTCGCCCTCGATGTCGTCGAGCGCGTTCTCCACCAGAGCTAGGCCGGTGTCCGTTCCGTTGTGATACATCAGGATTCGCGCGCGCTTGATCTTGGCTTGTGCCGAGTACAGCGGATCGTCGGCGACGGCGGCCGTCCACTCGAGGCGATCGAGCACGGCCGGGGCGAGGTGGGTGAATCCGAAGCGTCGACACAGCCGTTCCGCGGTGACGTATGCGGCCGACAACAGTGAAGCGACCTTGCCGCGGTCGTCGTCGCTCGCGGCGTGCAGTGCGCCGTAGAGCTGACGCAGCAGCACCGGCAGGCGGGAGAGCGCCAGGCGGCCCTTATCGTTGCGGTACGCCGCGTCCACCGCGGCCATCTCGGTGGCGAGTTCGGCCAGCGGCGGCGGGTCGACACCGCGCACATACGGCCCCTCGGCGAGCAGGGCGCGCAGTTCGGCCAGACCGTCGAGCAGACCGCCTTCCTCGATGATGTCGTAGTACGGGGCGCCGGTCAGATACTCCGGTTCGACTCCGAGGACCGCGGCGACCGCGGCGACGAATCCCGGTGAGGCCGGTTCCCGGTTCTGTTCGACAGCGCGCACCATCGAGACGCTGTATTTCGCGCGCTGCGCGAGCTGCACCTGCTTCAGGCCGGCGAGCTTGCGCAGGCCGGCGATGCGGTCCCCTGTGGTAGTCACCGCGGAACCTCCGATGTTCGGGGGCGGTCTCTCACGTTGGTACACATCGAGCCTAACCGAGTTACGCCTGGTCATCCCGGCTCTGTCACTCGACTGTCACTCCCCGACAACGATTCCCGCGACGCTGGGCCGCAACACCCGCCGCCGGGTCGAGCGCGGTGCTCCTCGGCGGCGGGTGTCACCACCGACACCAGGGGAAGGCAGGGGATGAACGCGCTCGGATGGATAGACCCGTGCTCGCCGACACCGCAATGGGATACCGCGCAGATACGCCGGTTGGCACGCCGGTTGGGGTATCCGCTTCGGTGGGCCGATCCCGCTTCCACCCTCGGACTGGTCGAGCAGGTCGAGGCGGCCGGAGCCGAGGTGGTCCTGTTGTCGTCGTCGGCCCACATCGACGTCGTGACATTGGACCGCCTGATGTCGCGCGCCGACGTCGAATGCGCCGCGCCACGAGCATCGTTCGGCCGCTGGTCACCATTGAGCGGGGTGCGCCGGTGACCGGGACGGACATCGGACTCGCCTTCGTGATCGCGCTGCCTCTCGCGGTCGTCGCAGCCATGATCTTCTGGCCGTCCGACTACGACTGAGGTCCGCCGGCGGGGTCTGGGCACGCCGAAACCCCAGCTCGTGGCTACGGCGGGCAGGAAAGTACGGGATCGGCGGCCCACCGGCGCGAGGCCGACCGGTCGCGGTTTTCGTCCGCGAAGGCAGCACCTGTTCTCCGGTGCCCCCAGTCGGACTCGAACCGACACTGTGCGGATTTTAAGTCCGCTGCCTCTGCCAATTGGGCTATAGGGGCGTGGGCTCAGAGTACCCAGCCGTACGAGCGTCCTGAGAGCGGGCACGGTCCTGCCGTCGATCCGGATTCAGCCGGATCTCGATCCGGTCGGGCTCGGCGTCCTCGACCGGGTCGGCGGTGACGCGGACGCGGACGGGGCGCCCGGTGCCGGTTTCGACGAACGACAACGGCGGGCGGCCGCCTTGGAGGTGCTTGTCACCCCACTGCATCAGCGACAGGAAGACCGGCAGGAGGTCTTGGCCCGCCTCGGTCAGCCGGTACTCCTGGCGGGCGCGGCTGCCCGGTTCCCGATAGGGCACGCGGGTGACGATGCCCGCGGACTCCAACTGTTTGAGCGCCCGGGAGATGGCCGGGGCGGAGGTGCCTACACGGGTGACGAAATCCTCGAATCGTGTGGTCCCGTAGAAGAACTCGCGTACCACAAGAAACACCGTCTTGGTGCTCAGTAGTTCCAGCGCACGCTCGGCCGAGCAACCGTCGCCGATCGACCAGGCGCCCCGGTCGCGCAAACGCTCCTCGAACTCCATCGCCATGCCGACCATTCTAACTAACGGTTGCGTTAGCCACGCGTGTCGTGCTCTCATCTAACTAACGACATCATTACTCAGATGGAGGACAGAGATGGTCGAGATAGCTGGCCAAGTGGCCGTGGTGACAGGCGGGCGGCGCGGGCTCGGCGCGGCGCTGGTCGAGGAGTTGCTGGCGCGCGGAGCGCGGAAGGTGTACTCCACGGCGCGCTCGGAGTTCGCCGACGAGCGGCCGGAGGTGGTCACCGCCGAGCTCGAGGTCCGCTCGGCGGAAGCGGTGGCGGCGCTGGCGGCACTGGCGGGCGACGCCGAGATTGTGTTCAACAACGCGGGCGTACTGGTGCCCGAGGCATTGCTGACCGGCGATCTCGCGGGCATCACCGAGACCTTCGAGGTCAACACACTCGGTCCGTTGCGAGTGGCGCGGGCGTTCGCGCCGATCCTGGCCGCCAACGGCGGAGGCGCGCTGGTGAACATGCACTCCGTGCTGTCCTGGCTGGCCGGAAGCGGGGCCTACGGCGCGTCCAAAGCGGCGGCGTGGTCGGTGACGAATTCGCTGCGCCTCGAGCTGGCACGGCAGCACACGCAGGTGGTCGGTGTACACGCGGGGTTCATCGACACCGAGATGGTGGCCGCGATCCCCCGGCCCAAGGCCACGCCCGCCGAGATCGCCGCGCGCATCCTCGACGGGCTCGAAGCGGGCGAGAGCGAAGTGCTCGCCGACGACGTCACCGTCGCCGTCAAAGCCGCGTTGGGCGGGCCGGTCGAACGGCTGACCTTCGCCGCCGCCGGCTGAACCACATCATCCATCGATCGAAGGAGAACGAACCGCCATGCCTTTGTGGAGCATCCACCACACGCCCGGCATTTTCACCACCGAGCAGAAGCACGCGCTCGCCGCGCACATCACCGACCACTACGAGCAGGTCGGGCTCCCCCGGTTCTACGTGATCACGCTGTTCCACGAGATCCGGCCCGCGGACTTCTTCGTCGGCGGCGAACCGACCGAGGTCGGCGTCCGGATCGTCATCGACCACATCGCCCGGGCCGCGCCCGATCAGGAGTCGCGCAAGCAGACCGCCCGCTGGATCAACCGCATGCTTCGGCCCCACCTCACCGGGCGCACAGGGCTGCACTGGGAGTTCCACGTGGACGAGACCAGCGCGGACTTGTGGATGATCAACGGGATCGCGCCGCCACCGGGCGGTTCCGAGGCCGAGCGTAGCTGGGCGCGGCACAACGCCACCTCGCCCTACTGAACCTCGGTCACCTCGGCGGCGATGTCGATCGACACCTCGGCCCGGGCCACGCACGATCGGATCCCCGGCCCTGTCGAAGGTCGCCCTGCCGAGGACCGGCCCCTGCCGATCGATCGGCGCGGCGTGCAGCCCGCACCTCGATTCCAGCCGGAGCTCAGGCGGGGTCTGTGCGGAGCTCCACGTCGGCGGCGGTCGCCGACAACTGCTTGCCGAGCAGCGAGTGGCGGCGGCTGTAGACGAAGTAGACCAGCAGGCCGAGCCCCATCCAGACGACGAAGCGGATCCAGGTCTCGATGGAGAGGTTGACCATCAGCCACAGGCAGGCCAGCACGGCCAGGATCGGCAGGACCGGCACCCAGGGGACGCGGAAGCCGCGGGGCAGGTCGGGACGGGTGCGGCGCAGGATGATCACCCCGACGGCCACGAGGACGAAGGCGAACAGGGTACCGATATTGACCATTTCCTCGAGAGCGCCCATGTCGACGAAACCGGCGAGAACGGCGCAGGCGATGCCGACGATCACCGTCAGGCGGACGGGGGTGCCATGCCTACCCGTGTGGGCGAGCTTGCGCGGCAGCAGACCGTCACGGGACATCGCGAACAGCACCCGGGTCTGGCCGAGGTAGAGGACCATGACGACGGTGGTCAGACCGGCCAGCGCGCCGATGGAGATGATCTTCTCGGCCCAGGTGACGCCGTTCAGGGCGAAGGCGGTGGCCAGCGTCGCGTCGGTGCCCTGGAGTTCGGTGTAGGACACCATGCCGGTGAGGATCAGGGCGACGGCGACATAGAGCACGGTGACGATGGCCAGGGAGCCGAGGATGCCGCGCGGGATGTCGCGTTGCGGGTTCTTGGTCTCCTCGGCGGTGGTGGCGACGACGTCGAAGCCGATGAAGGCGAAGAAGACCAGGCTGGCCGCGGCGAGCAGGCCGTACCAGCCGAAGGTGCTGTTGCCCGCTCCGGTGAGCCAGGAGAACAGCGACTGGTGGATGCCGGTGTCGCCTTCGCCGGGCTGCGAGGGCGGTACGTAGGGCGAGAGGTTGTCGATGTCGAAGTAGGCCAGGCCGACGGCGATCACCAGGGCGATCACGCCCAGCTTGATGGCCACGGCCAGCGCCGAGACCCGCGAGGAGATCTTGGTGCCGATGGCCAGCAGCACACACAGCACGGCGATGAGAAGCACAGCGCCCCAGTCGAAGCGGATGCCGCCGAGGGAGACGGTGGTCGATATGTCGCCGAGGACCGAGCCGAGGTACTGCGACCAGCCCTTGGCGACCACGGAGACCGCGAGCGCGAATTCCAGGATCAGATCCCAGCCGATGATCCAGGCCACGAATTCACCGAAGGTGGCGTAGGAAAAGGTGTAGGCGCTACCCGCCACCGGGACCGTCGAGGCGAATTCGGCGTAGCAGAGGGCGGTCAGGCCGCAGGCGACGGCGGCGAAGACGAAGGCCAGCGACACCGAGGGGCCGGCGACATTGCCCGCGGTGCGGGCGGTGAGCGTGAAGATACCGGCGCCGACGACGACGGCGACACCGAAGATGGTCAGGTCCCAGGCGGTGAGGTCTTTGCGCAGTTTGGAGTCGGGCTCGTCGGTGTCGCGGATCGACTGCTCCACCGATTTCACGCGCAGCCGATGGGCGGCACTGCCTTTGTAGGGGGTCGACATCAACGCACTCCTCACTGCTACCGGACGCCGGCCATCGCGCGGCTGATCCACGGACCCACGGCGGCCACGAGCACCCCGACCCCGATCGCGACCGCGCCGACGACGCCGAAGTAGGCGGCCTCGTGGGCGGGATCGTAGAAACGGGCCAGAACACCGGACATAGATGTACCGATACCCACCGAGAAGAAATACAAAGCCATCATCTGCGCTCGGAATGCCTCGGGCGCCAGCTGGGTGGTGACCGCGAGCCCGATCGGGGACAGCAGCAGCTCCGAGACCGCGAATCCGCCCATGACCGCGAACACGAGCAGCGCGGGCACCGCGCCGTCGGCGAATCCGGCCAGCGGCACGAACGACAAGAAGGCCACGCCCATCCCCATCACTCCCAGCGCGAACTTGTTCGGGGTGCTCGGTGCGCGCTCGCCCAGGCGCGTCCACATCAGCGCGAACAGCGGCGACAACACGATGATCCACACCGGCTCCACCGAACCGATCCAGTTACTCGGGGCCGTCCAGCCGAGAACGGTCCAGTTCATCCGCTTGTCGGAGTACACGGCGAACACGGTGAAGATCTGCTGGAACAGCGACCAGAAGACGGCATTGGCGACGAACAGCGGCGCGAACGCGCGCACCCGGCTGCGTTCCAGCGCGGTGACGGTCGGGCTGCGCAGCATGACAACGAAGTAGCCGATCGAGACCGCCACGATGACGCCGGTGATCACCTCGGCCAGGTTGGCGAGCGAGACCAGACCGATCGACCAGGCCGCGACCGCCACCGACGTGGCCGCGGCCAGCGCGCCCATGATGGGGACGAACTGACGCCGCGGCATCGGATTGGGCACCTCCCGGCCCGCGGTGCCCAGGTTCCGGCGGAAGATCGCGTACTGGGTCAGGCCGAGGGTCATGCCGAGGGCGGCGGCGCCGAAGCCGTAATGGAAGCCCAGGTGGGTCTGCAGCAGGCCGGTGAGCAGCGGGCCGAGGAACGCGCCGAGGTTGATGCCGAGGTAGAAGAGGGTGAAGCCGCCGGCGATGCGGGCGTCTCCCGGGGCATAGAGGGTGCCGAGCAGGGAGGACGCGTTGGCTTTGAGGGCGCCGCTGCCGAGGGCGACCAGCGTCAGGCCGAGGCCGACGCCGGACAGGCCGGGCAGCACCGCCAGCGCCACGTGACCGGCGACCACGACGACGCCGCCGTAGAAGACGGTGCGTTCCATCCCCAGCAGCCGGTCGGCTGTCCAGCCGCCGAGCACGGTGGACAGGTAGACCAGACCGCCGTAGGCACCGACGATGCCGACAGCGGTGTCCTGCTCCATCCCGAGACCACCGTCGGTCACCGAGTAGTACAGGTAGTAACCCAGGATGGTGAGCATGCCGTAGAAGGAGAACCGCTCCCACAGCTCGACGCCGAACAGGTTGGCCAGCCCGACCGGGTGCCCGAACAACGTTCGCTCCCGCGCCACATCCGATCGGACGACTGAGGACATGGACCGACGATTTCACATGCCGGCTACCGACCAGCGATCACCACGCCGGAGAACGGAGCGAGCGTGTGCCCGCGATCGCCGGACGACCTCCCGGCGACCGGCCCATCGGACGGCCACCGATCCGGCGTCGGCAGTCCAGGCCGTGATCGGCCCGGGCGCCCTGAGGTCCGCGAACAACGGCGATGAACAGCCGGCGAGGGTCATGCTCCGAGGGCACGGCCCCACACCACCGCGGACAGCTGTGCGGGTCAGGCGATCGACAGGGCGATGCCGTCGAGGATGTCGTGTTCGCTGACGATCAGCGCGCCGATGTCCGCCCGGCGGGACAGTTCGTCGGCGAGCAGTTCGGTGATCACCGCGCCGCCGCCGATGACATCGACCCGGCCGGGATGAACCGGCCCCAGCGCCGCGCGCTCGTCATGGCTGAGCGAGACCAGGCGACGGCAGGTCTCGTGCACCTTGTCCAACGGCAGCTCGGCGAGATGGACCCGCTCGGCGTCGTATTCGGGCAGTTCGAGAGCGACCGCGGCCAGGGTGGTCATGGTGCCCGCCACGCCGACCCAGGTGTGGGCGCGCTCGAGCGGAATGGTGTCGAAAGCCTCGGCCAGACGCTCGGCGGCGAATTCCCGGCCCGCGGCGAGCTGCTCGGCGGTGGGCGGGTCGTCGTGCAGGCAACGTTCGGTGATGCGGACGCAGCCGATGTCGCAGGAGACGGCGAACTGGACGCCGTCGGCGTCACCGAACACCAGCTCGGTGGAGCCGCCGCCGAGGTCGACGACCACGAACGGGCCCGCGCTGCCGGACAATTCGCCGATGGCGCCGGTGAACGACAGCCTGGCCTCCTCGTCGCCGGTGATGACCTCGGCTTCGGCGCCGGGCACCGCGCGACCGAGTTC
This sequence comes from Nocardia higoensis, assembly GCF_015477835.1. Classification (NCBI taxonomy): domain Bacteria; kingdom Bacillati; phylum Actinomycetota; class Actinomycetes; order Mycobacteriales; family Nocardiaceae; genus Nocardia; species Nocardia higoensis. The sequence goes on from NZ_JADLQN010000001.1 coordinate 2,825,807, forward strand.
GGCGCGGGCCATGGCGAAGAAGTCCTCGCGATTGGCGGCGTCACGGGTGGCGGAGGTGGCGACCATGCGCACCCGGGTGACCCCGGTGTCGACCATCGCGTCGACGTAGTCGGCCAGCGCGGCGCGGGTGCGTTCGATCGCTTCGGGGGCGAACGCGCCGTTCGCGTCGACGCCCTGGCCGAGGCGCACGATGCGCATTTCGCGGTGCACGTCGGCGAGGCGGCCGTCGGGTTGCACGTCGGCGATCAGCAGCCGGATGGAGTTCGTGCCGCAATCGACCGCGGCGACCCTGTTCGACATGTCAAGCTCCATCCTTGCGCGGGTACTCCGGCCAGTCCGCCGGAACGACGGTGCCGCGCATACCGTGCTCGGCGGCCAGCGCGACCGACTCGTCGCCCAGCGGGTTCACCCCCGGCCCCTTGGCCAGCGAATGCGCGATCAGCACGTGCAGGCACTTGACCCGTTCGGGCATGCCGCCGCCGGTGAAATCCGTACCGAGGGATTCGATCTCGTCGCGCTCGGCCAGATAGCTCTCGTGCGCGGCGCGGTAGGCGGCGGCCAGTTCCGGGTCGGTGGCGAGGCGTTCGGTCATCTCGCGCATGACACCGGCCGATTCCTGCCTGCTCGCCTCGGCCGTCAGGCGCGGATCGGTCAGGTAGTACAGGGTCGGGAAGGGGGTGCCGTCGGGCAGCCGTGGCGCGGTCTTGACCACGGCGGGCACCCCGTCAGGGGTGCGGTAGGCGATGGCGAGCACGCCTCGGGGGGCGCGGCCGAGCTGCTCGGCGACGATCTCGAGGTCTCGGTCGGTCGGTGCGCTCACCGTGGTCCTTCCGGGGCGGGCGTGGGCGGCGGAACGGATCCGGCCGCCGGGGCGGGCGAGGGTGGGGCGGACTCGGCAGGCGGCGGCTCGGCGAGGGTGTGCCAGAGGTCGGTGTACCAGGGGTCCGGGGTCTTGGACTGGGTCGGACCCGACGGCCGCGGCGGGGCCTCGATGCCGGGCACCTGCACGATGTAGGGGGTCTCCCCCGGCATCACCAGGCGCAACCGGTCCTTGGCCTCGGAGCGGATGAAGGCCGGATCCTGCTGCTGCGCACGGCGATCGCGCAGGCGGGCCAGATCGGCTTCGAGCTCACGGCGCTCCTGGGCCAGTTCGGTGGCCTCGGAGCGCTGGCTGAAATAGGTGCGCATCGGCACCGACAAGGTCAACGCCAGCGCGCACACGACCATCGCGAGGATGATCGCCTTGCCGCGGGACAGTCCCAGGATCGTGTGTTCCTGCTTGTCGGCGGCCCGGCGCGCGGCGATCTTGCGGGGTTCGGCGCGCAACTTGTCCCCGGACTCGACCCGTTTGCGCGGGCGCGCGGCGGCCGGGCGGGCCGCCGCCTCGGCGTCCGGGCGGGGACGGGAACGAGCGGAACGCGACGTGCGGCGGTCACCGCGCCCTGCCGGGCTGGTCCCGCGCGCACGTCGCTCCGTCATGAAACTCCCCGGTCCTTACCCTTCGAACACGAACCGCGGGAAGGCGACGTCACCGGCGTAACGAGCGGAATCGCCGAGCGCGTCCTCGATACGCAGCAACTGGTTGTACTTGGCGACGCGCTCGGAGCGAGCGGGCGCACCGGTCTTGATCTGGCCGCTACCCACCGCCACGGCCAGGTCGGCGATGGTGGTGTCCTCGGTCTCGCCGGAACGGTGCGACATCATCGTCTTGTAGCCGCTACGGTGCGCGAGCTCGACGGCGTCGAGGGTCTCGGTCAGCGTGCCGATCTGGTTGACCTTCACCAGCAGCGCGTTGGCCGCGCCCTTGGCGATGCCGTCCTCGAGGCGCTCGGGGTTGGTGACGAACAGGTCGTCGCCGACCAGCTGGATCTTGTCGCCGATCTGATCGGTGAGCGCGACCCAGCCGTCCCAGTCGTCCTCCGACAGCGGGTCCTCGATGGAGACCAGCGGGTAGGCGGTGAGCAGCTCGGCGTAGAACTGCGCCATCTCCTCGGCGGAACGAACGGTGCCCTCGAACTTGTAGCCGCTGCCCGAGGTGTAGAACTCGGTGGCGGCGACGTCGAGCGCCAGCGCGACATCGGTGCCCAGCTTCAGGCCGGTCTTGGCGATCGCCTCGCCGATCAGGTCGAGCGCCTCACGGGTGCCCGCGACGTCGGGGGCGAAGCCGCCCTCGTCGCCCAGGCCGGTGGACAGGCCCTTCGACTTCAGCACGGCCTTCAGCGCGTGGTACACCTCCGCGCCCCAGCGCAGCGACTCCTTGAAGGTCGGCGCGCCGATGGGCGCGACCATGAACTCCTGGACGTCGACGCCGGTGTCGGCGTGCGCGCCACCGTTGAGGATGTTCATCATCGGGACGGGAAGCACGTGGGCGTTCGGACCGCCCAGGTAGCGGAACAGCTCCAGGCCCGAGGACTCCGCGGCCGCGCGCGCCACCGCGAGCGAGACGCCCAGCAGGGCGTTGGCGCCCAGACGCGACTTGTCGGGGGTGCCGTCAAGGTCGAGCAGAACCTGGTCGACGGTGCGCTGCTCGACCGCGTCCAGGCCGATGACGGCGGGCGCGATCTCGTCGAGGACGCCCTCGACAGCCTTGAGCACGCCCTTGCCGAGGTACCGGTCGCCGCCGTCACGCAGCTCGACGGCCTCGTGCTCGCCGGTGGAGGCGCCGGACGGCACCGCGGCCCTGGTCAGGGTGCCGTCGTCGAGGGCGATCTCGACCTCGACGGTGGGATTTCCGCGGGAATCCAGGATTTCGCGCGCTCCGACCTGTTCGATGATGGCCACGAAAACGACTCTCCTTCGGCTGCTGGCACGGTGGGTCTGACGGGGTTGAGCCGTGCGGTGCCGAGCCTAGCGCCCCGGCCGCGCACGAGGTAACCGGCACTCCGAGTCCCCCGAGATCACCGCCTCCCCCGCGCGCCCGCTCCCGCTCCGCGATCACCGAGTGTCGCCCCGCGCTCCCGGAACCGCCGCACGCCCGCCGAGCGCGAGTTCACACGCGGCGGCCGACGCTGTAGGCCGCGGCGCGGTGGCGGACGGTGTTCAGGTAGCTCGTCGACTGGTTGTAGGTGAGCACCGCCTGTTGCCAACCGCCCTTCGAGGTGAGGTCGCCACCGCTGACGCACAGATAGCGGGCGGCGGTCAGGGCGGCGTCGTCGATGCTCTGTGGATCGAGCACGCCGTCGCCGTTGGCGTCGACCGCCCAGCGCTGCCAGGTCTCCGGAATGAACTGCAGCGGCCCGACCGCCCGGTCGTGCACCGGGTCGCCGTCGAGGGCGCCGCCGTCGGTGTCGGCGATGGTCGCCACGCCGGGAGCGCCGTCCAGGGCGATGCCGATGATGGGCGGGCGCACCATGCCGTCGTCGTGGAGTTCGGCGTCGCGGTGGGTGCCGTGTCTGCTCTCCACGCTGGCGATGCCCGCCAGCGTGGTCCAGGCGATCCCGCATGCCGGCCGGGAGACCGCCATGACCGCCGCGGCGTAGCCGTAGGCCTCCAGCGCGACGGTCGGGATGCGCAGCGCGCCGGACTGCTCCTCGGCCCAGGTGCGCAGTTGCAGAGCGGCGCGCCCGGGCGCATCCACATCGATGACGGGCAGCGGCGTCCCCGGCCCCGGCGGGATGCCTTCCGGAATCGGCGGCTGACCCACACCGCATCCGGCGACCACGGCGGCCGTCAGTGCGGCTGTGACGATCAGAACGCCGGAATTCTTCGACAACACCCCTCAATGATGCCGATTTCGGCGGCCGACACCGTGACGCGCGTTCACAGACCGCTCGGTACGTCCGGCAAACGCCGCGACATGAGCCTCGAAGACCGTAGGCTTTCATGCGATTTCGCTCTTTTTCGGCGACATTATTAGGTAAGGCTTGCTTAAGCAGCGGTTACCGGATACCTTCGCATTCCATTCGCCACCACCGCTTTTCGGCCCGATGCGACGAAGGGATCCGCCAGGTGAAAAGCGTTCTCCCCGAACGTAAGACGCTTCACCCCTCGAACTTGGAACGCCGCGAGCTCTCCCCGGCCGCCGCGCACGCCGTGCGCGCGCTGGCCGACGAGATTTCCGACACACTGACCCGATTACCCGAGCTTCCCGAGCGCAGCCGGACACTCACCGATCCGGCGCTGATCGACCTGGTGGACGAACACCTCGGCGAACTGCCGGGGGAAGTGCGTGCCGCCGTCGGTCCCCCCGAGGGCACGGCCGGAGCGGCGATCCTCGGCACACTACCGGTATCCGAAGCGAAATTGGGTGCCACACCGCATGATTGGCGCGATGCCGCCCGGCAGGCGGGCAAGCCGGGGCATCGGGAATCGCTGAGCCTGGACATCGCGGTGCTGCTGCTGGCCCGGTGCGCGGGCGAGCCGTTCGGCTGGGCGGGGCAGCAGGCGGGCCGGTTGATCAACAACATCCTGCCCACCCCCGGCCACGAGCTCGAGCAGTCGGGGGCGAGCAGCAAGACGCTGCTCAGCCCGCACACCGAGGACGCCTTCCACCCGGATCGGGCGAATCTGCTGCTCCTGGCATGCCTGCGCAATCCCGATGCGGTCGGCACCACGGTGTCCTCGGTTCTGCTGACCGAACTCGCGGAGAGGGACCGGGCGCTGCTGGCCGCCCCGACGGTGCCGATCCTGCCGGATGTCTCCTACGGCGACGCCCACCTCGGCCACCCGGCCCCGCCTCTGCCGACGCTGTGGCACGAGGGCGGGAACGGCACGGACACAACGCATCCCACTCTGCGCTACGATCCCGCCTACACGCCGCTCGACGACGCGGACCCGGCCTTCCGCGCCGCCTACGCCCGCTTGGGCGCGGAGCTGGAACGGGTCTGCGTCACCGTCGCGCTGGCGCCGGGCGAACTGCTGCTGGTGGACAACGATGTCGCCGTGCACGGCCGGGTACCGTTCACCGCGCGATACGACGGCACCGACCGGTGGCTCAAGCGGGTCAACATCCGTGTGCCGGATCGCAAGCGCCGCAGGGCCGAAGCCGACGAGAATGGCTACGGGCAGCACACCGTTGCCCCCTTCGGACGAGCCCCCTCCGGACGAGCTTCCTTCGGACGAACCTCGTTCGGAGGAGCCCCGTTCGGGGCGCGGACGGGCCGGGCGGAAGCAGAGCGGGAAACGACACCTGATGGACGAGGACGCCGTGAACACTCGTGACCGAAGCACGCCGCTGCGCGTGCTCAGCCGCAGCGATCTGGCCGATGTGCCGATCACTCCGGGCGAGGTGGTCCGCGCCGTCGAGGACGCGTATCTGGCCTTCGCGGCCGGAGATTCGGACAACCCACGCAAGCTGAGCGTGGCGAATCCGGACGGCTGGTCGGTCGCCTACGCCATGCTCGGCCGCGACGGCAGGCGGCGGGTGGTCGCCATGAAGACCAGCTACAAGTTCGATCCGGGGCATGACCGCAGCACCAAGCGTTACTACACGACCATCACGCTCTACGACGACACCACCGGCGCGCCCATCGCCATGATGGACTGCGCGCGCGTCGGCGCCTTGCGCACGCCCGCGGTGTCGGCGCTGCTGGTGCGCGAGACCGTCCGGCGCGGCGCCGAGAGCGTGCTGCTGATCGGCACCGGAACACAGGGCCGCAACGCGCTGCCGCACCTGCTGGCGGCGAATCCGCACCTGCGCAAGCTGATGGTGTACGGCACCCACCCCGAAGGACTCGCGGCGGTGCATCGTCACCTGGCCGAATACGACCGGCAGGCGGTGCTCGAGACCGTCGACGATCCGCGGGCGGCGGCCGCGGTCGCGGACGTGGTGCTGGCCACGGCCGGGCCGGGTACCGAGGTCGCGATCGAGGCCGATGATCTCGCGCCCGGGTCGACCGCCGTGCTGGTCGGTTACGGACTCGCGCCCTCCGCGCTGGTGGAGGCCGACCGGGTGATCGCCACCAGCGCCGAGCAGATGCGCCTGACCGGCACCGACATGGCCGGGCCGGACGGCAGGCTGCGCGACGCCGACGCCGAACTGGCACGCATCCTCGACCGGCGCGCGGTCGGCCGGCGCGGCGACGAGGAGAAGATCTTCGTCTACAACAGCGGCCTGGTGCTCACCGATATCGCCGTCGCGCACGCCCTCGCCGAACTCGCCATCTCGCAGGGGCGCGGCACGGAGGTCGCGCTGTGGGACTAGAGACCGCCGTCGATCTCGCCACCGCCGAGGACATGGTCCTCTTCGAGGTCACCGAGGAGATGGTCCTCTTCGACGTCGATCCGGCCGATCGGGTGGCCGCGCCGCAGGCCGCCCACGACGAGCCGCCAACTCCGGAGCCGGAGCCGTTGCCCGATATGACCGAACCGCTGCCGATCCCGGGGTGGACGGTGCCCGCCGCCGCTCCCGAGACGACCGACGCATCGGTCGGCGAGACCGGCCCGCCGCCCACTCCCGCCGAGAGTGTGGCTGCGCCGGGCGAGACGGCGATCACGGCAGCTCCCATGCCCGCGCATCTGGACCCGTGGGAGCAGCGGGTGCTCACCGACCCGGATCTGTTGGGCGACATCGCTTTCGCGGTCGGTACTCCGTTCCACCTGATGTATCCGGCACGGGTGCGAGGCAATATCGCCGAGTTCCAGCAGGCCTTCGACCGGGCGGGCGTGGACGGCGTCGTCTACTACGGCAAGAAGGCCAACAAGGCGGCGTGTGTGGCACGGGCGTGCGCGGAGCAGGGCGCGGGCATCGATGTCTCCAGCGTCGGCGAGCTGACGGCGGCACTGGCGCACGGGGTGCGCGGTGACGAGCTGATGGTCACCGGCCCCGCCAAGTCCGCGGAGCTGCTGTGGCTGGCGGCGCGGCACGGCGCGTCGATCGCGATCGACGCGCTCGACGAACTGGATCGACTGCTGGACTCCGGGATCACGGCACGGGTACTCCTGCGCGCGCTGCCGGAGGGGTCGAGCAGTCGATTCGGCATGACCGGCGCGGAACTCGATCGGGCGGTCGAGCTGCTCGCCGGTGATACCGCGGTCCGCCTGGAAGGGTTCAGTTTCCACCTGTCCGGCTACGACGCGGCCGCTCGTGCGGTGCTGGCCGCCGAGCTGATCGGACGGTGTGTCCGGGCGCGCGAACTCGGCCACGCGATCACCACGCTGTCCATCGGCGGCGGATTCGGCGTGGACTATCTCTCCGCCGACGCCTGGGCCCGGTTCACCGCACAGGCCCGGGCGAGCTGGTTCCACGCGGGCACGTCCTTCGGCTCGTACTACCCGTATCACTTCCCGGTCCCCGGCGCGGCCATGCTCACGGCGATCCTGGCCCACCGCGGTCCGGGCGGCGACGATCTGGCGAAGACACTGCGCGACAACGGCATCCGTATGGCCGTCGAGCCGGGCCGGGCACTGCTCGCGCACGCGGGCAGCACGGTCTTCGGAGTGCGCGGCGCCAAGACCCGCCACGCGCACGGCAGTCCCTACCGGCTGCTGACCGTGGACGGCACCAGCCTGAGCCTGTCCGAACAGTGGTTCGACAGCGAATACCTGCCCGACCCGCTGCTGTGGCCGCCCCGCCGGGACACCCGCGAGACGCCGACCAGCGTCGGGGCCGCGACTTGCCTGGAATCGGACATGGTGAGCCGGCGACGCATCCCGCTGCCGCGCCCCGCCGAACCAGGCGACCTGCTGGTCTACCCGAATACCGCCGGCTACCAGATGGACTCCAACGAGTCCGCTTTCCACGATCTACCCCTCCCGCCGAAGGTCGTGCTGCACGAGACCGACGGCGACACGTTGCGCTGGGCTCTCGACGCCCGCTGAGCGCCCCACTGCCCCACGACCTGTCGGTCACCCTCGCGCGCCGATCAGCCGCGCCGTGACCGCCCCCTGTCCCGAGGAGACAGCCATGCCGCTCGTCACGCGTGTGACCGACCTGATCGGCCGCACCCCCTTGTTCGAACTCGCCGCCACCGGCTCCGGCACCCGGTTGCTGCTCAAACTCGAGCAGTTCAACCCGACCGGCGCGGCCAAGATCCGGATGGCGCGCGAGATGGTGCTCGATGCGGAGCGTCGCGGATTGCTGGAAGATGGCGGACATATCATCGAGTCCACGTCCGGCAACACCGGGCTCGGCCTGGCGGTGGTAGCCGCCGAACGTGGGTACCGCTTCACCGCGATAGTCGACCACCACGCCTGTAAGGACAAACTGCGCGCGATGCGAGCGATGGGTGCGGAGCTGGTGTACGTCGCCGACGACGGCGACGACAACCTGGCGACCTCGGCCAGGGAGGACCTGGCCGAGGCGATGGCGGCCGCGCAGGTGGGCGCCTACTTCACCGAGCAGCACAACAACGACGCCAACGCGATCGGCTACTACCCGGTCGCCGAGGAATTGCTGGAGGATGTCGAGCGGGTCGATATCCTGCTTTCGGCAGTCGGCACCGGAGGGTCGCTGTTCGGCACCGCGACCCGGCTGCGCGAACTGGGTTGCCCCCCGCGGGTGATCGGCGTGGAGCCGGTGGGCTCGATCGCCTTCGGCGGGCCGGGCGGTCCGTACTGGCAGTCCGGCACCGGCACGCCGCCGGGCGCGACCATCGGTACCGCCGTGGACTATTCGCTGCTCGACGAGGGCGTGAAGGTCTCCGATGTCGACGCCTTCGCCACCGCCCGCGCGGTCGCCGCGGAACTGGGCCTGATGATCGGCGGCTCGGCGGGCGGCTCGGTCTTCGTCGGCCTGGAACGGCTCGAGCAGTTCCCGCCGGGTTCGACGGTGGTCACCATCGTCTGCGACGGCGGCGAGAAGTACCTCGACACCGTCTTCGACGACCGCTGGATGGGCGAGCGCGGGTTGCTCGATCCGGCCGCCGAGGAACGGGTGCGCGCCATGGTGCGCCGGTACGCGCCCGCCGCCCGGCGAACCGACATGGCGGACGCCCGATGAGCAAGTGCGAAGAATCACGTTCTCGCAGCGGTGGCGATAACTTAGGGTTGGTTTACCTGAACTTCGATTCCGCATCGGATCCGGCCGTTCCCGACGAGGTGGGCACATGACTCTCGCAGCGTTCACCCCGGAGGGGCGCCGGTTGGCCGCGTTGGCCACGCCGATCGCGCTCACCCAGCTGGCGCAGGTCGCCGTCTCCACCACCAATATCGCGCTCATGGGAACGCTCGGCGTCCGCGAAGTCGCGGCGGGCGGTCTGGCGCTGGTGCTGTTCAACCAGATCCGCACCATGGGCGTCGGCCTGATCACCGGCACCGGCAATCGTGTCGCCGCGGCGGTCGGCGGCGCGAGCAAGCGGGGGGAATCGGCGGAGCGGGAGGTGCGCGAGATCGTGCGCGCCGGCATCCTCGTCGCCACCGTGGCCGGTCTGCTCGGCGGCGCGCTGCTGATCGGACTCGGCTGGTCGTTGCCGTGGCTCGGCCAGGACGCGGGCGTGCTCGCCGACGCGCGCCCGCTCATGGTCGCGCTCGCGCCCGGCCTGCTGCCGTGCCTGTGGTTCCAGGTGCTGCGCCAGTACACCGTCGGGATGCAGCGGCCGCAGGCCCTGCTGACGGTGACACTCGGCTCGATCGTGCTGAATCTGGTGCTCGCGCTGACCTTCATGCACGGCTGGGCGGGCCTGCCCGCGCTGGGCCTGACCGGCATCGGCGTCGCGACGTCGCTGGTCTTCCTGATCACTTTCGGCGTCTTCTGGGCGATGGTGCGGCGCGACGACGATCTGGCGCCGATGCTGTCGCTGCGGCCGTGGCCGGTCCGGCGCGCCACCGTCGCATCGGAGCTGCGGCTCGGCACACCGATCGCGCTGACCTACGGGTCCGAGGCGGGCATGTTCTCGGTGCTGGCGCTGGTCATGGGCACCCTCGGCCCGGCCGCGCTGGCCGCCCACAATGTCGTCTACCAGATCATCTACATCGTGTTCCAGGTCGCCATCGGTATCTCGCACGGCGCCTCCATCCTGGTCAGCCGGGCCGTGGCACGCGACGAGCACCGACTGGCTAGGGGATTGGCCTGGCTGGCGCTGCGTTACGCGGGCGTGGTCGCCGTGGTGACCGGCGCGGCGTACATGCTCGCGCCACAACTGGTACTGCGGCCGTTCCTGGCCGACGACGACATCGCCGGGCTGGAGGTCGCGCGCACCCTGCTGCTCATCGGGATCGTGCTGCAGTTCTTCGACGCCGCCCAGAACATCGGCACCGGCCTGCTGCGCGGATTGCAGGAGACCGGCGCGGGTTTCCGGCTCTCGGTGATCGGTTACTGGGGCGTCGGCCTGCCGAGCGCGCTGCTGCTCGCGCTGCCGCTGGGTCTGGGCGCGGCGGGTGTCTGGTGGGGTCTGACGGCAGGTCTCGCGGCGACCGCCGTGCTCATGCTGCGACGCTACTTCGCCCTGCTCGACGACCTGGCCCGGCCACGGCTGCGGCGGGTGCCGCAGACCATGACCGGGTAGTACCGCCGGAAAGCGCGTGGAATCAGACGTTCACGCCGTAGTCGCGGGCGATGCCGGCGAGACCGGAGGCGTAGCCCTGGCCGATGGCGCGGAACTTCCACTCGCCGTTGTGCCGGTAGAGCTCGCCGAAGATCATCGCGGTCTCGGTGGAGGCGTCCTCGGACAGGTCGTAGCGGGCCAGTTCGGCATTGCTGTTGAGATCGACGACGCGGATGGAGGCGTTGCGGATCTGCCCGAAGGACTGGCCCCGCGCGTCGGCGTCGTGGATGGAGACGGCGAAGAAGATGTTGGTGATCGACGGCGGGGTGGCCGCCAGATCGATATTGATCACCTCGTCGTCGCCGTCACCCTCACCGGTGAGGTTGTCACCGGTGTGCTCGATGGTGCCCTCCGGGGACCGCAGATTGTTGTAGAAGACGAAGTGCAGATCCGAGAGCACCTTCAGGTTGGGTCCGCATGCCAGGGCGCTGGCGTCGAGATCGTAGTCCGCACCGGTCGTGGTGCGCACATCCCAACCCAGGCCGACCGCGACCTTCGTCAGATTCGGGGCCTGCTTCGACAGCGAGACGTTGCCGCCCTTGGCCAGTGTGACGCTCATGATCCCCTTTCCGTCCGCGCATCCTCGCACGGAGTTTTTCGATGTGACAGATGTCGATCCGGGCTCGCCGAATCAGTCCGGGTTCGCGGCCCAGTCACGAAGCGTCGCGACCCGGCCCTTCAGCGCGTTCAGCTCGGACTCGTCGAGCACGGTGCGCTGGATACCCTGTGCCACCGAGAACGCCGACTGCCGATGATCGTCGATCACGGCCACATCCAACTGAACAGCGACGTAATCTTGCGCAGCGGGCATCTCCTCGGCGATCACCTTCGCCTCGCCCCGCGCGCACAACGCCACATCCCCGCCCCCGAGGATCAGCAGAGCGACCTCCGGCCGTTCCCGCAACCGCGCCAGCGAACCCCGATCGGACTTCAGCGAGATCAGGATGCGACGCTCACCCGCGCGTACCGGCCAGGACACCGGGATCGCGTGCGGCGCAGGATCGGTCGTGACGAGCACGGCGATGGTCTCCTGCGGCCACTCCGGGAGCACATCCAATTCGGGATGATCCGATATCAACTGCGTCACCTCGTGGGATCGTCGTGCGCGGCGGGCTGTGCCGACAGTGCCAGTCTAGGTCGATGGCTACGCGCGTGCTGGCGCATCGGAACTCGTACGCCGCTCCCGAGCGATCGGCACTACCACACCACAGGGTGATCCGACGGCGAACCGTCGCGATTGACGGACTCTGCTCACCGGTGCATCATTCGTAGTCGACGCCCTGTTCACCGGGCGTTCGTTCGAATGCTGGCCGATGGCTGTCCGGCTTTTTGCGTGCTGTTTTCCCTGCCGCGCTCGAGCCGCCCACCCTCGTTCCGCGCCGGCCGGAAAGACCGCACTCCCCCGTCGACGACGCTGTGTCCGTGCGACGCGCGTCCAACCGTGAGTGAGGTGAGAACGACATGGTGTACCGACCGTCGGGAGCACAGGGTCCGACCGGCCCCGTAGCGGGCAATCTCGTGTATTCGCAAGCGGTGGTGGCGGATCTGATCTGGCTGCGCGAGCAGTTCGACGCCGCGGGCGTGCCGTTCCTGCTGATACGCGACCGGGACCACCGGCTGATCCTGGCCGCCGACGCATCTCACCGGGAGATCACCGACCGGCTGACCGCGGCCGCGCAGGCCGCCGGCTTCCTCTGCGACACCGTGTCCTGCGGGGTACTGCGCCTCGGCCGCGATCTCGACCCGGCCCACCACATCGAGCTGGAACTGTGGGAGTACCACGGCGACACCGTGTCCTGCCCGCGCCCGAACGCCCTGACCCGCACCGTATTCGACCTGGCCGATGTGGAGTTCGCCGACATCTCCCTGTTCGATCACCAGTGGCCCACGCTGGCGGGCATGTTCGCACCGCACGCCGGCGACGTCGATTTCGACATCGACATCGTGTTCTCCTGGGTGGACGGCTCCGATCCGGAATTGCGCGCCCGCCGGGCCGGAATGATGGCGCAGGTGGTCGTCGGCGAGGGCGACGACGCCGATGCCAGGATCCGCCAGATCGACGAACTCCGTTTCGCACTGCGCTCCGTGCACAAGAACGCGCCGTGGATCCGGCGCATCTTCATCGCCACCGATTCCCGCCCGCCCGCCTGGCTGGCCGAGCACCCGAAGGTGACGATCGTGCGCGCGGTCGACCACTTCGCCGACGTCTCCGGCCTGCCCACCTTCAATTCCCATGCCGTCGAGAGCCAGCTACAGCACATCGACGGGCTCAGCGAGTATTTCCTCTACTCCAACGACGACATGTTCATCGCCCGCCCGGTGCGGCCGTCGATGTTCTTCACTCCCGGCGGCATCAGTCGTTTCGTGGAGGCCGATCTGCGCATCGGGCCGGGGGTGAGCAACGAGCGGCGCAGCGGCTACGAGAACGCGGCCAGAGTGAACCGGGCGCTGCTGGCGGAGCGGTTCGGCCACCTGATCACCCGCCATCTCGAGCACACGCCGGTCCCGTTGCGGCGCAGTGTGCTGCGTGAGATGGAAGCGCGCTTCCCCGAGGATTTCGCCCGCACCAGCCACAGCCGATTCCGCTCCGCCACCGACATCTCGGTGACCAACTCGCTCTACCACTACTATGCGCTGTTCACCGGCCGCGCGGTGCCGCAGGAGACCGTGCGCTTCCGCTATGTCGACACCACCCTGCGCCGCGGCCTGGCCCTGCTCGACGATCTCGCCGAACGCCGCGATCTGGACTTCTTCTGCCTCAACGACAGCAGTTTCCCGGAGATCCCGGAATCGGAACGGGTGCGCGAGGTCTCGCGGTTCCTCGCGGACTACTTCCCGGATCCGGCGCCGTGGGAGCGCGTCAGCGAACCGGCTCGTCACCAGCGTGTGGAGCCGACTGCCGGCGCCGCATAACCTGCGGGATGCGGGCCGCCGGGGCGATCACGATGCCCTCGGCGGCCAGCCGCGCCGCCGCCTGCTCCGGCGTGGCGGGCTCGCCGACGGTCGCGCCCGCCTCGATCGACACCACCGAATGCATGACCGTGTCCGGGTAGACGTGCACGAAGTTGAACGCCTGGGCGCCGTCGCGACCGCGGAGGCCGCCCTCGGCGACCGACAGGTCCTGGGTGTAGCAGCTGGCCGAAGCCACCGAGACCGGGATGCCCGCGAAGGTGGCGAAGGTCGAGAAGTGCACGTGCCCGGCCAGAATGGCGCGCACATCGGTGCCGCGTAGTGCCTTCGCGAGTCTGCGCTGTTCGCGCAACTCCACGGTGACGGCCAGGTCGAGCAGGCACGGCACCGGCGGATGGTGCATCGCGAGAATGGTGCCGAACGGGGCCGGCTCGGCGAGCACCTCGCGCAGCCAGTCCAACTGCGCGTCGGTGATCTCGCCGTGGTGGTGGCCGGGCACGGTGGTGTCCAGCGCGATGACCCGCAGCCCGTCGAACATGTGCACCTGGTCGAACGGCGCTCCGGTGGGCGGTTCGTCGAGCAGGCGCCTGCGCAGCGTGCGCCGGTCGTCGTGATTGCCCATCACCCACACCACCGGCGCGCCCACCCGCCGCGCGAACGGCTCGACCAGTGCCCGCAGCTTGTCGTAGGCGTCCGGCTCACCCTGGTCGACCAGATCACCGGTGAACACGATCGCGGTGGGCCTGATCCGGCTCGCCTGCGCGTGCGCGAGCAGCTCGCGCAACCGCTGGTCGGCATCCACCGCGCCGTACAGGTCGCCGTCACCGGCGATCAGATGCGTATCACTGAAATGGAACAGTACGTGGTCCGGACGCGGATACTCCGCGACTCTGTCGATCGGCACCGGACTGGCACCCCTCCCGGTGGAACCACCACCGTCGGTTTCGGGAATCTGACGCCAGAATATCGAAGCCGAGTCGCGGGTGGGCCATCAGCACGGTGACGGGTCGGTGACTCGGCGGGCATCAGCGGTGGCCCCGCCCCGCGCCCATCCCGCCGAAAGCTCGCGCGTCCCTCCATTCCGCCGCGCCTGAGCTCTGTAGTAGCCGTGAACGATCGAGCGCGCATGGACCGACCTTGCGCCGCCCGGTTGGCAGGGCGCGGGCTATCGCAGATAGCGGCGCCAATCGTCTCCGGTGAGGGGCGCGCGTTCGCCGCGTTCGGCTTCGGCGGCATCCTCGGCGGCGCGGATGCTCGCGGCGAAGGCGAGGACGGCTTTGCGGAGGCGTTCCTCGGCGCTGTCGGGACCGCCGAGGTGGACCACGCGCAGCTCGGCGGGGACCAGGTCGGCGGGCAGCCCGGCCGTTCGGCTGCGGGAGATCACCTTCTCGGCCAGCGCCAAGGCGGGCTGGGCGAGGGCGATGCCGTCCAGACAGGAGCGGCGGGTCTTCTCCGCGGATTTGCGTTCCTGCCAGGCGCGTTCCTGGGCTTCGATTTTCTCCTCGATCGAGGCGTCCGGGTCGATGACCGAGTCGAGCAGATGCGGGCTGCGGTTGACCAGTTTCGCGACCAGGGCGGCGGCGACATCGTGGACGGTGAATTCGCCCGCGGCTTCGGCGATCCGGGAGTGGAAGAGCACCTGGAGCAACAGGTCGCCGAGTTCCTCCTTGATGGTCTCGGCGTCGTTCTCCCCGATGGCGTCGAGCAGTTCGTAGGTCTCCTCGAGCAGGTAGGGACGCAGCGAGTCGTGGGTCTGGGTGATCTCCCAGCCGCCGAAGCGCCACAGCCGATCCATCACCTCGACCGCGCCGGTGAGCCCGGCCGATACCAGGTCCACGTCGGCGGCGTTGTCGGGTTCGGTGGGGCTGTCGGGCTCGGTGGAGTTCCGGGGTGCAGCGGTGCCCGGGTCTGCGGCGGAACCGTGCGGCTGAGCAGCGCTCATCGGGCGGCCGCGACCTCGGTCGCCACGCTCATATCGACCGCGCCCTTGGCCTTTCCGTCCAACGCCAGCAACAGGTCGGCGACGAACTGCAGCAGGGTCACGTCGCGTACCCGATCGGCGCCGACGCTGTCCTCCACGCGCGGCAACGGCAACTGCACGACGCCGCTGGCCGCCTTGTAGGTGGCCGTCGGATAGATCCGCTTGAGCCGCAATTGTTTCGAGTCGGGCAGGTTCAGCAGCGGGGAGATCTTCACCGTTGTGCCGGTGACGGCGATCTCGGTGACGCCGTACTCCCTGGCCAGCAGGCGCAGCTTGGCCACCGACACCAGGCGGCCGACCTCCACAGGCAGCGGGCCGTAGCGGTCGACGAGTTCCTCGACCACCGCGGCCAGTCCCGAATCGTCCTGCGCCGCCGCGAGTTTGCGGTACGCCTCCAGCCGCAGACGGTCGCTGGCGATGTAGTCGGGCGGGATGTGCGCGTCGACGGGCAGGTCGATGCGCACCTCCTTGACCTCCTCGGTGGTGATCGGCTTGCCGTCGGCGGCCGCGCGGTAGGCTTCCACGGCCTCGCCGACCAGTCGCACGTACAGGTCGAAGCCGACGCCCGCGACGTGGCCGGACTGCTCGGCGCCGAGCACATTGCCCGCGCCGCGGATCTCGAGGTCCTTCATCGCCACGGCCATGCCCGCGCCGAGGTCGGAGTTCTGCGCGATGGTGGCCAGGCGGTCGTAGGCGGTCTCGGTGAGCGGCTTCTCCGGCGGGTAGAGGAAGTAGGCGTAGCCGCGTTCGCGCGAGCGTCCCACACGACCGCGCAACTGGTGCAGCTGGGACAGGCCCAGGCTGTCGGCGCGCTCCACGATCAGCGTATTGGCATTGGAGATGTCCAGGCCGGTCTCGATGATCGTCGTACACACCAGCACGTCGAACTCGCGCTCCCAGAACCCCTGCACGGTGCGTTCGAGGGTGTCCTCGTTCATCTGGCCGTGCGCGACCACCACCCGCGCCTCGGGCACCATGTCACGAATCTTCTTGGCCGCCTTGTCGATCGAGGACACCCGGTTGTGCACGTAGAACACCTGGCCGTCGCGCAGCAATTCGCGGCGGATGGCGGCGGTGACCTGCTTGTCGTTGTAGGCGCCGACGTAGGTGAGCACCGGGTGGCGTTCCTCCGGCGGGGTGAGAATCGTCGACATCTCGCGGATGCCCGCCAGGCTCATCTCCAGGGTGCGCGGGATCGGGGTGGCCGACATGGTGAGCACGTCGACGTGGGTGCGCAGCGCCTTGATGTGCTCCTTGTGCTCCACGCCGAAACGCTGCTCCTCGTCGACGACGACCAGACCGAGGTTCTTCCAGCGCACCCCGGTCTGCAACAGCCGGTGCGTGCCGACCACGATGTCGACCTCGCCGTCGGCCATGCCCCGCAGCACCTCGCGGGACTCGGCCGGATCGGTGAAGCGCGACAGCCCCTTCACGGTGACCGGGAAGCCCGCGACCCGTTCGGTGAAGGTCTGCAGATGCTGCTGGGCGAGCAGCGTGGTCGGGACGAGCACGACGACCTGCTTGCCGTCCTGCACCGCCTTGAACGCCGCGCGCACCGCGATCTCGGTCTTGCCGTAGCCGACGTCGCCGCAGACCACGCGGTCCATCGGCACCGGCTTCTCCATGTCCGCCTTGACGTCGGCGATGGCGGTCATCTGGTCGACGGTCTCGGTGAAGGCGAAGGCGTCCTCCATCTCCTTCTGCCACGGGGTGTCCGGGCCGAAGGCGTGCCCCGGCGCGGCCTGGCGGGCGGCGTAGAGCTGCACCAGTTCGCCCGCGATCTCGCGAACGGCTTTGCGCGCCTTGCGTTTCGTGTTGGCCCAGTCCGAACCGCCGAGCTTGGACAGGCTCGGCATCTCACCGCCGACGTAGCGGGAGAGCTGGTCGAGCGATTCCATCGGCACGAACAGCCGGTCGCCGGGCTGACCGCGCTTGCTCGGCGCGTACTCGATGACCAGGTACTCCCGGCGCGCGCCGCCGACGGTGCGCTCGATCATCTCCACGAACTTGCCGATGCCGTGCTGGTCGTGGACCACCATGTCGCCGGCGTTGAGAGCGAGTGGATCGACCTGGTTGCGGCGCTTGGCGGGCAGGCGCTTGCCCTCGCCGGGCGCGGTGACACGGTTGCCGGTCAGATCGGATTCGGCGACGACCACCAGATTCGCGTCGTCGAAGATCACGCCGTCGTGCAGTGACCCGCACAACACACCGACCACACCTGGCTCGGGTTCGGCGCCCGCCGCCAGCGAGGCGGCGGGCACCTCGGCATCGGCCAGACGCTCGGAGACGCGCTGGGCGGTGCCGTGACCGGCGACCACCACCACCGCCCGGCCACCGGTGGTCACGTGGGCGCGCAGCGAGGCGAAGATGGTGGCGACCAGTTCCTCGGAACCACGCGCTGTCGGGGCCTGCTGCACCGGCAGCACCACCTCGGCCGGATCGCCGGAAGCCAGCGGGCTCAGCGACCACCAGGGCAGTTCGTGTCTGTGCGCGTCTTCGGCGATCTGCGACAGCGGGCGATACGACGACGCGGCGAGGTCCAGACCGCCCGCGCCCAGCGGCGCGTCCGCACCGAAGGAGGCCGCCGTCCAGGAGGCCTCCAGGAACTCCGCGCCGGTGCGCACCAGGTCGGCCGCGCGGGTGCGGATCTTCTCCGGATCACACAGCAACACGTGGGTGCCCTCGGGCAGCAGTTCGGTGAGCAGCCGCAGCTCACCGGGTTGCAGCACCGGAAGCAGGGCCTCCATGCCCTCCACCGGGATGCCCTGGGCGAGCTTGTCGAGCATCTCCACCAAGGCCGCGTCGGCCGCGTTCTCCGCGGCGACGTCGGCGGCGCGTGCGCGCACCTGCTCGGTCAGCAGCAGCTCACGGCACGGGGTGGCGACCACCACACCGGTCTCGACATCGGTCAGCGACCGCTGGTCGGCGACCGAGAAGGCGCGCACCTGCGTCACCTCGTCGCCCCAGAACTCCACGCGCACAGGGTGATCCGCGGTCGGCGGGAACAGGTCCAGGATGCCGCCGCGCACCGCGAACTCGCCGCGCTTGCCGACCATGTCCACCCGGGTGTAGGCGAACTCGACCAGCCGCACCAGCAGGTCGTCGAAGTCCAGTTCGGCGCCCTCGCGCAGCACGATCGGCTCGATGTCGCCCAACCCCGCCGCCATCGGCTGCATGAGCGAGCGGACCGTGGTCACCACCACCCGCAGCGGCGGGAACTCGGTGTCCTCGGGATGGGCCAGTCTGCGCATGACCTCCAGCCGCCTGCCCACGGTGTCCGCGCCGGGCGAGAGCCGCTCGTGCGGCAGCGTTTCCCAGGAGGGGAACTGCGCCACCGTGTGACCGAGCATCTCGGTCAGCTCCACGGTGAGATCGTCGGCCTCGCGCCCGCTGGCGGTGACAACGACGACGGGCCGCTTGCGCGCCAGTGTCGCCGCGACGAACGACCGGGCCGCCGCGGGCGCCACCATATCGACCGACGACGTTCCGACCAGTTCGGAAACGGTGCGCAACGCGGCGTCGGCACCGGCCACCGCGGCCAGTCCGGCGAGTGGTGGACGAGAGGACATCAACGACTCCTGAATCCGGGTCGGGCGCTCAGCACAGCTCACCGAGTCTAATCACCACCGTTGTTCAGCGATTCTTCCGCCCCGCAGGGCCCACTTGCGACCAGCCGTACTCGGTGGCGACGCGGCGCCGGCCTTCCGGATCCGGTTCGACGAGACATGAGGCGGCGCTGATCCCGAGGGCGGCGGCCTCGGCCTGGTAGCCGGGGCTCGACCACCCCGTGGCGAGAGCGATAGACCCGCCTCGGGTCGAGCGCTCGAACATCGACCGGCCGAGCTCGCCGCCCACGAGATCCCACACATAGCGGCGGGGCCGTGCGGCGATTCCCGGAAGTAGGAGAGCTTCGGCCGACACGCTGACGGGCAGGCCGATACGGCGGCTCGAGAAACGTCGCGGCCCGCATCCAGGCTTATCAGGGCGCCGCACGCATCACAGCAGCGTGGTCACATGGACATCGGGACGTCGACCGGCCCACGGCAGGGCGTTCTCGAGTTCCGCCGATACGCGCAGCAGCATCGCCTCCGAGCACATGGGTCCGGCCAACTGGACACCGATCGGCAAGCCCTGTGCCGACTGCGCGAGCGGCAGACTGATCGCGGGGGTGCCGGTCGCGTTGAACAACGGGGTGAACGAGCAGGTGTCGAAGATCTGCTTGGTCCACTCCACGGCGGTCAGATCGGCGTTCGCGTTCAGCTGACCCAGCGGGACCGACGGGGAGTTGGTGGTCGGAGTCAGCAACACATCGTATTCGGTGAAGAACCGACCCACCGCACGCGATACCGCGTTGATCGTCGCGTTGGCCATGCCGAGTTCCACCGCGGTGACCCGACGGCCGTATCGGACGCATTCCCACGTGGTCCGCTCGAGATTGTCCGGACCGGCGAGGATGCCTGTCATGGCCTCGACGCCGGCGACCGATTCGGCCAGGAATGCCGACCAGATCACCACGTGAGCCTCGAGCAGCTGCCCCCAATCGAAGATCGGTGTAGCGCGATCGACGTGGTGACCCGCGGCATCGAGAGTGGCTGCCACCGAGTCGACGGCGGCGGCGACCTCCGGATCGACGTAGGCGCCCGCCCACGACTCGGTGTGGACAGCGATCCGCAGCCGGCCCGGATCGGCACCGACCTCGTCGATCCACGGACGGCTGGGGGGAGCGATGACGAAGCGATCGCCGGGATAGGTCACCGCCACCTCGTCGAGCAGCGCGGCAGTGTCCCGGACCGAGCGAGTCACCGCGAATTCCATCGCGAACCCGCTCAACGCGTCTCCCAGGTCGGGGCCGAGCGGCACTCGACCACGGCTTGGCTTGAGGCCGATCAGTCCGTTGCAGGCGGCCGGAATACGGATCGAGCCCCCACCGTCATTCGCGTGAGCGATCGGGATCGCACCTGAGGCGACGAGCGCGGCCGAACCACCACTCGATCCTCCCGCGCTGTAGCCGAGATTCCACGGATTCCGCGTCGGGCCATAGGCGAGGGCCTCGGTAGTGGCATTGAAACCGAACTCGGGCGTCGTGGAGACTGCGAGTGTCGCGAGACCGGCGGCGCGGAAGCGTTCCATCAGATGGGTGTCGGCGGGCGGGCGCACTCCGTCGCCCAGCATGCGGGTACCCATCCGCGTCGGTACGCCCTCGGCATGGCACACCAGATCCTTGATCACGAACGGCACACCGGCGAACCGACCGTCCTCGGCGTAGTCGAGGGGCTTCTCGAACGGTCCCGTCGCTATGGCATTGAGCTTGTCGTCGACCGCGGTGAGCGCCTTCGTGGCGATAGCGGCAACTTCGCCGGCGGTCACCTCGCCCGCAGCGATCACCTCAGCCATTCCGGTCGCATCAAGGGCTGCGTACTCATCGATGTTCACGGATGATTCTCCTCTATGTTGGGGGGCGGTCACCCACTCGGCATGATTCGCGGTCGATAGTGCCCGCCTGTGTCGTGGACCACATCGGCCGAACGGCCGATACCGCGGGTACACTGCGGCCGGCACGGGAGGTCATGTGGCGAACAGCATGCGGTGGTGGACTCGGTTCGCGGCCGAGGTGCGCGCGGCGGCACACGGTGACCTGCCGGTCGATCGGCCCATCCGCACCGCACGCGACGGGTTGGGCTTCGACTGCGCCGCGCTCGTGGGACGCGGAACCGGCGGTGCGGATCGCGGCCAGCCGGTACTCGTCAACATCGACTATCCACGTGATGTCGTCGAGTTCATCACCACGACCTACGCCCGTAGCTGCCCCGGCCACAGCTACGCGCTGAAGCACCCCGTTGCCCTGCGGTTCATCGACCTTCCGTTCGACTTTCGGTCGACACGGACCTATCGGGAGGCGCTGCAACCGAACGGTTTCCATGAGGGCTTGACGTTGCCGTTGGCCGTCGACGCGGGTGGCGCGGTGCGCCCCGGGTTCGTCGCGATGAGCTCGACGCACGCCCGTCCACTCGATGATGACGCTCGATTGGCGCTGACGGTGCTGTCGAGCGAGCTTGCCGGACTGCTCGATCCGGGTGCCGACACCGACGACTCCCCGGCCGAACTCGTCGCCTGGGTGACGGGAGACTCGGTCGACGTTCGGGTCGGAACGCTGGACGGTGCTGTGCTGTCGACCACGGATCTGAGTCGACTGGCTCGCCTCGTGGTGACCGACGGCGCCGTTCGGACCGGCCTCCATCAGCGCGGTGCCGATGGGCAGTGGTGGCGCGTGCGCGTCGTCGCCAGGTCGGGTGCCGCACTGGTCAGGATCGGCCGAGCCGACGTTTTCGGCGGCCTCACCGCCCGTGAACTCGATGTCGTCGGCCTCGTCGCCCGGGGCTGGCCGAATGAGCAGATCTCCGAAGCGCTGGGCATTTCGGTCCGCACCACGCGCAGCCACATCGAGTCGGCGTTGAACAAGATCGAAGCACCCAATCGCACGGCGCTGGCCCGCGCCGCGTTCGAGCACGACCTCGACAGTTTCGACGCCCTGCGGTGCGCGGCGGAGTCGACGCGATTCCCCAGCCGATCCCCCGCCTCGACGGATTTCGGATAGGCCATCGCCCAGGCGGCCTCGTCCGTGTCTGGTTCCTCAGCCGTTCGATCGATGACCTACGGCACGTAGCGGCGCAGTCAACGGGCCGCGAATTCCCTGAAGTACGAGAGCTTTTCGGGCGGCACGATGGCGGGCAGCAGGAAGTACCAGGCCCGTTCCATCCGTGCCGCCATCTGATCGATCGACTCGGTACCCACCGCGACGATGTGGACGCCCGAGGCGATCTCGTGCAACAGCATCCCGACCGTCTCCGGGTCGAGATCGGCTTCCAGGTCACCCTGGGCGATGGCGCGCTCGGCGAGCAACTGATAGGTCTCGGCCCAGTTCTTGGAGACGTTGTCGCCTTGGGCGCCCTTGTAATCGCCGATCTGGTGGGTCAGCTTGAGCATGGCGCCGACCATCGGGTCGTTCATCGACAGATCGGCGACGACATAGGTGATCCCGATACACGCTTCCAGCGCGGGCACCCTGGTGTCGAAGAAACCCTGACAGGAGCTGATCAGTCGCTCGTTGCCCTGGTCGACCACGGCACGCGCCAGTTCTTCCTTCGAGCCGAAGTGAAAGTACAAGGCGCCCTTGGTCACATTGGACTGCGCGATGATCTCGCTGAGGCTCGCGTTGGCGTAGCCCAACCGTAAGAAGACATCGGCAGCACCCGCGAGGACGGAATCACGGGTGATCTCCGCACGCGCTTGCCTAGCCATCAGATCCGCCTGTCATCACTGAATCCAGCCATCCTGAAGTAGACCGACATCCTGAACTACGACCGACATACCGCCCGAACAGCACCCAGAGGTTGGGAGAACCGTACCACCAGGTGGCCGACGGTCGACCAATTCGAGCATCCGTCCGGAGATGCACTGCAATCCGCTGGTTACCACCGACGACCTCAGTCCGCCGCGGCTCCGGTCGGCCATTCCGAATCCAACTGGGGGTCGGACTCGAGGCCGCTCAGACCGTTCCAGCACAGATTCACCAGGTGCGCGGCGACCACTTCCTTGGAAGGTTCACGCACGTCCAGCCACCAGGTCGCGGCGGTGGAGACCATACCGACCAGCGCTTGGGCGTAGAGCGTGGCGAGGCCGGGATCGAGGTCGCGACGGCCGAAGTCACCGGCCAGGATGTGGGCGACCTCGTTGACCGCTTCGTTGAGCAGGCTCGAATAGCGGCTCTCCTCGCCGGTGCCGGTGCCTGCCTGGTCGCGGACCAGGATGCGGAAGCCGTCGGTGCGCTCCTCGATATAGGTGAGCAGCGCCAGCGCGACCTGTTCCAGACGCACCCGCGAGCGGTTGCGGGTGAGCGAGGAGGTGATCATCTCCAGCAGCATCGACATCTCGCGGTCGACCACGACCGCGTATAAGCCCTCTTTACCGCCGAAGTGTTCGTACACCACAGGTTTGGACACCTGGGCGCGCTGGGCGATCTCCTCCACCGAGGTGGCGTCGTACCCGCGTTCGGCGAACAGCGAACGACCGATCTCGATCAGTTGCTGGCGCCGCTGGGTTCCCGTCATCCGTGGGCGCGGCACCCGGTTCGGTTCACCCGACGACACTGGTCCGCCTCTCACGTGTCATGACCGGACGGCGAGGTCACCGGTCGCGATTCCACTCGTCGCGCACCGGGAACGATGCGGCACATGCCCCCGGCGCCTCGGCGTCGACCCTACCGTCCGGTACGCGACGCGCCGCCCCGCCCCACCGCGACACAGCGATCGCGCCGTGCCGCGGTTCGACTCGAGACGGGGTCTCGTGCGAGTATTTCACTCGTGCCGAGGCACAGCGGCGGGCTCGCCAGCATCCGCCGGTGCGACGGTCCGCCGTGGTGTAATGGCAGCACCTCTGATTTTGGTTCAGATAGTTCAGGTTCGAGTCCTGGCGGCGGAGCACACCGGCACCGTGACTATCGTCGGCCCCGCAATCGCCGACCACGCACGTCACACGCAAGCACGAGGACAGGCGCCCGAGGGAGATCCATGCCACAGCAGACCGCCGTCGTCGTTCTCGCCGCCGGAGCCGGGACGCGAATGCGGTCGAAGACCCCCAAGGTGCTGCATTCACTCGCCGGCCGGAGCATGCTCGCCCACGCGTTGCATGCCGCGAACGAGATCGACCCGACCCATCTGATCACCGTCGTCGGCCACGACCGCGAACAGGTCGGCGCGGCTGTCGCCGACGTCGCCGCCGAACTGGGCCGTGAGATCACCCCCGCGCTGCAGGAGCGGCAGCTCGGCACCGGCCACGCCGTGCAGTGCGCGCTGCGTTCGCTGCCCGCGGACTTCACCGGTGACCTGCTGGTCACCTCCGCGGACGTGCCGCTGCTCGACGGCCACACCCTGAGCGCGCTGCTCGACGAGCACCGCAGCTACCAGGAACGTTCCGCGGTCACCGTGCTGACCTTCGTCCCCGACGACCCGAACGGCTACGGCCGCATCGTGCGCGACGACGACGACCAGATCGTGGCGATCGTCGAACACGCCGACGCCACCCCCGCGCAGGCCGCGATCTGCGAGGTCAACTCCGGCGTCTACGCCTTCGACGTGACCGTGCTGCGCGCCATGATCGGCCGGTTGTCCACCGCCAACGCCCAGCACGAGCTCTACCTCACCGACGTGCTGAAGCTGGCCCACGAAGCCGGCCACCCGACACACGGCGCGCGGTTGGTCGACGCGGCCAAGGTCACCGGCGTCAACGACCGGGTGCAGTTGGCCGAAGCCACCCGCAGGATGAACCGCTACATCCTCGAACGGCACATGCGCGCCGGGGTGACGATCATCGATCCGGCCACCACCTGGGTGGACGCGGGCGTGCGGATCGGCCGCGACGCCGTGCTGCGGCCGGGTGTGCAACTGCTCGGCAGCACCGTCGTCGGCGAGGACGCCGAGGTCGGCCCGGACAGCACGCTGACCGATGTGGCGGTCGGCGAGGGCGCCTCGGTGGTGCGCACGCACGGCTCCGGCGCGGTCATCGGCCCCGGCGCGAACATCGGACCGTTCGCCTATCTGCGCCCGGGCACCACCGTCGGCGAGGCAGGCAAGCTCGGCGCGTTCGTCGAGA